>NZ_JBVHMU010000006.1:0-426817 GCF_055558275.1 Streptomyces sp. NPDC025806
AAACGCCCGGTTACATTCCGAACCCGGAAGCTAAGCCTCACAGCGCCGATGGTACTGCAGGGGGGACCCTGTGGGAGAGTAGGACGCCGCCGAACAAATTTTGGATAAAAGGGAAACCCCGGACCGGGATACGGTCCGGGGTTTTCTGCGTTTACAGGGGTTTTTCGGCGGCCTCTTCCCGGCTTCTTTTGCGGCTTCTTCTACGGCTTCACCAGTTCCGTCTCGTAGGCCACGATCACCGCCTGTACGCGGTCCCTCGCGCCCGTTTTCGCGAGGATGCGGGAGACGTGGGTCTTCACCGTGGACTCGGCGAGGTGCAGGCGCTGTGCGATCTCCGTGTTGGTCCAGCCCTGGGCGATGACCGTGAGGATCTCGCGTTCGCGGTCCGTGAGGCCGGCGATGCGCGGGTCCTCGGCGGGCGAGGTGCCGGGGGACGCGGGGAGATGCTGGACGTAGGCGTCGAGGAGGCGGCGGGTCAGGCTCGGGGCGACGATCGCGTCGCCCGCGGCCACCGCGCGGATGCCGGCGAGGAGCTCCTCGGGGAGGGCGTCCTTCACCAGGAAGCCGGAGGCGCCGGCGCGGAGGCCCGCGTAGGCGTACTCGTCCAGGTCGAACGTCGTGAGGATGAGGACGCGCGGGCCGGGGTGCTCGGTGGTCCGGTGCTCGGCGATGATGCGGCGGGTCGCCTCGATGCCGTCCATGCCGGGCATGCGGATGTCCATGAGGACGACGTCGGGGCGGAGTTCGGCCGTGTGCCGGACGGCTTCGGTGCCGTTTCCGGCCTCGCCCGCGATGCGCAGGTCGTCCTGGCTCTCCAGGAGCATGCGGAAGCCGAAGCGCTGCATGGGCTGGTCGTCGACGATGAGGACCGAGGTCACGTGGCGGGTTCCTTCGGGGCGGGCGGGACGGGGAGCCGGGCCTGGACCCGCCAGCCGCCTTCGGGCAGCGGGCCCGCGTCAAGTGTGCCTGCGTACAAGGCGGTTCGCTCGCGCATTCCGGTGAGGCCGCGTCCACTGTGTCCGGGGGAGAGGGGCCCGCCCTTGCCGGTGTCGGTGACGGTGAGGGTCGTGCCGGAGGGGGTGTGCGTGAGGGTGACGGTGGCGGTGGCGTGGGGGCCGCCGTGCTTGAGGGTGTTGGTGAGGGCTTCCTGGGCGATGCGGTAGAGGGCGAGTTCGGCGGCCGTGGTGAGGGGGACGGCCGGGGTGCCTTCTTGGGTGAGGTCGACGGGGAGGCCTGCGGTGCGGACGCCGGTGACGAGCTCGTCCAGGTCCGCGAGGGTCGGTTGCGGGGTTAGTTCGGGTGCGGCAGGCGGGAGTTCGTCGTCCGTGTTCAGTATGTCGAGGAGGCGGCGCAGGTCGGTGAGTGCCTGGCGGCTGGTGGTGGCGATGGCGGTGAGGGCCTGGCCCGCGCGTTCCGGGTGGCGGGCGGCGGCGTAGGAGCCGCCGTCGGCGAGGCCGGTGATGACGGACAGGTTGTGGCCGATGATGTCGTGCATCTCGCGGGCGATGCGGGCGCGTTCGGTGGCGGCGGCCAGGCGGGCCTGCTGGTCCCGTTCGGTCTCCAGTTGGCGGGCGCGTTCGACGAGGGACGCCGTGTAGTCCTGGCGGCTGCGGACGGCGATGCCGAGGGCGGCGACGAGGGCGAGCGACCACAGCTGCGGGACGACCTGCATGTCCCAACTGCCCTTGGGGAAGCGGAGGACGCCGACCACGACCGGGATCATCGTGAGGGCGCAGCCGAGGAGCAGGGTGCGGGCGCGGGCGCGCAGGGCGAGGTTGAAGACTACGAAGAGCTGGAGCAGGGCGGCCTGGAGGACGGCGCCGGTGGCGCTGTTGACGACGCCGGCCGCGACCATGACGGCCAGGGCGGTCATCGGGTGGGTGCGGCGCCACAGGAGCGGGACGGACAGGGCGAGGCTGAGGAAGAGGACGAGCGGGCCCGGCACGTCGGTGTTGTGGGCGATGTTCTTCCAGCCGTCGCCCGCGTAGTCGATGAGGGCGGCGGCGACGAAGAAGCCGGTCAGGAGCAGGTCCCACACCAGAGGGTGGCGCCGGTCGTGGGCGCGCACCCGCTGGGCGGTGCGGTGCAGGAAGCGGGAGGTGCGGGGCTGGGGCGTCGTCACGGCTACTTCCTGGTCGGCCTGGTCGGCTGGGTGCGGCGGCCCAGTCTGGTCACACGTCGCGGCGCTTGAGAAGGAGCGCGGCCCCGGTGAGCGCGGTGGCGGCCCACAGGGTGAGCGTGAGCAGGGCGGTGAGCGGGGTGTTGTGGGCGGCCAGGGTGTCGATGGAGCCGAGCGCTTCGGCGGACTTGGCGGGGAAGTACCGTACGGCGCTGTCCACCACGTCGTTGCCGATCGTGCCGAGGACCTCGGGGAGGATCACGACGAGGCCGAAGAAGGCGCCGATCGCGGCCGGGATCGAGCGGCACAGGGCGCCGAGGGCGAGGGCGATGACGCTGAGCAGGGTGATGCCGGCGGCGTTGCCCGCGAGGGCGCCGAGGACGCCGGGGTCGGTGAGGGAGAGGGCCTTGTCGGTGTCGCCGAGCCAGATCTGGGCGACGAGGAACGTGACGGTGTTGACGGTGAGGGAGACGGCGAACGCGGTGGCGCCGAAGACGGCGGCCTTCGCCCACAGGACGGGCAGGCGTCGGGGGACGGCGGTCATGGTGGCGCGGACCAGGCCGGTCGCGTACTCGCCCGCGGTGACGAGGATGCCGAGGACGACGAGGCAGAGCTGGGAGAGCTGGGTGCCGAAGAGGGTGAAGACGATGGTGTCGATGTTCGCGTCGTCGCCGTCGTAGGTGGAGCCCATGACGATGCCGACGGTGAGGACGACGGTGGCGGCGAGGGTGAGGGTGAGCCAGGTGGAGCGCAGGGTGCGCAGCTTGTGCCACTCGGAGGTGAGGACGCGGCGCGGGGTGACGGTGTAGGGCGTGGCGCTCATGCGGCGGCACCGGTGAGGGCGGTGGGGGTGGTGGCCTGGTACTCGACGGTGTCGTGGGTGAGGTCCATGAAGGCCTGTTCCAGGGACGCGGTGCGCGGGGTGAGTTCGTGGAGCGGGACGGCGTGGGCGGCGGCGACGTGGCCGATGTCCCGGGCGGTGAGGCCGCGTACGTGGAGGGTGTCGGGGGCCTCGGTGGTGATGTCGTCGGCGCCGGGCAGCAGGCCGCGGAGCCGGTCGGCGTCGGGGGTGACGACGTGGACGTAGGCGGCGCCGGAGGTGCGGACGAGGCCGGCGACGGTGGTGTCGGCGAGGAGGCGGCCGCGGCCGATGACGACGAGGCGGTCGGCGGTCTGGGCGGTCTCGGACATGAGGTGGGAGGAGACGAGGACGGTGCGGCCCTGTGCGGCGAGGGACTTGAGGAGGGTGCGGATCCACAGGACGCCCTCGGGGTCGAGGCCGTTGACGGGTTCGTCGAGGATGACGGTGGCGGGGTCGCCGATCAGGGCGGCGGCGATGCCGAGGCGCTGGCCCATGCCGAGGGAGAAGCCCTTGACGCGCTTGCGGGCGACGTCGGTGAGGCCGGTGAGGTCGAGGACGTGCTCGACGCGGGAGCGCGGGATGCCGTGGGTGTGGGCGAGGGCCATGAGGTGGTGGAAGGCGGTGCGTCCGGGGTGGACGGCCTTGGCCTCCAGGAGCGCGCCGGCCTCGGTGAGCGGGGCGGGGTGGGTGACGTAGGCGCGACCGCCGATGGTGGCGCGGCCGGCGGTCGGGGTGTCGAGGCCGAGGAGCATGCGCATCGTCGTGGACTTGCCGGCGCCGTTGGGGCCGAGGAAGCCGGTGATGGTGCCGGGTTCGACGGTGAAGGACAGGTCGTCGACGACGGTCTTGTCGCCGTAGCGTTTGGTGAGGCCGTGCGCTCGGATCGTCATGGCCCCCACGGTGCCGTGCGGGGTGCGGGCGGCGCGTCGGACCGGGGCACGGAGCTGCGGAAATGCCGTAGTACCGGGGTACTACGGGCCCGTAGGGTGCCGTCCCATGGACTATGAGATCAGGGCTGTGCGGGACGACGAGTGGCCGGCGGTGCGTGAGTTGCGGCTGGCGGCGCTGCGGGACGAGATGGCGCCGGTGGCGTTCCTGGAGACGTACGAGCAGGCGGTGGAGCGGCCGGACGGGTACTGGCAGGACCGGGCGCGGAACGCTTCGCAGGGCGAGGGGGCGCGGCAGTTCGTGGCGGTCGGGCCGGACGGCCGGTGGGTGGGCACGGTGGTGGCGCTGGTCGAGGAGGCGGGTGTCGACGACTTCTTCGGGCGGCCGGTGGCGCAGCGTCAGGTGCAGCTCGTCGGGGTGTACGTGCGGCCGGAGGCGCGGGGGATCGGGGTGACGGAGGCGCTGTTCGAGGCGGCCGTGGCGTGGTCGCGGGGGCTTGAGGGGCTGGAGCGGGTGCGGTTGCACGTCCACGAGGACAATCCGCGGGCCGCAGGCTTCTACCGGAAGTTCGGTTTCGTGCCGACCGGAGGGGCCGTCCCGAACACGGGGGATCCCTCCAAGTCGGACTTCGAGATGGTGCTCGGGGAGCCGGGGGCGTAGCGGGCCTCAGCCGTAGGGGCGTTCGGCGCGGGCGGTGCGCAGGGCGTGGGCCCACCAGTCGAGCTGGCCGAGCAGGGCCTTGGCGGCTCCGGCGGCGCCCTGCGGGTCGTCGGCGGGGCCGCCGGGGGTGAAGTGGTCGGCGGTCGCGCGGTGGAAGCTGACGCCGTCGCGGACGGTGGTGCAGTGCAGTTCGGCGAAGACCAGGCGGAGTTGCTCGACCGCGCGCAGGCCGCCGGCGACGCCGCCGTAGGAGACGAAGCCGACGGGCTTGGCCTGCCATTCGGTGTGGTGCAGGTCGATGAAGTGCTTCAGGTGGGCGGGGAAGCTGTGGTTGTACTCGGGGGTGATGACGACGTAGGCGTCCGCGTCGGCGATGCGGCCGGCCAGGTCGGCCTGGTCCGGGGTGCGCTGGTGGCCCCAGCTCGGGTGGTGGTCGGGGAGGTCGAGGTCGGCCACGTCGATGACGTCGAAGTGGGTGTCGGGGGCATGGGTGCGGGCCTGGGTGATGAACCAGTCGGCGACGGTGGGGCTCAGGCGGCCGTCTCGGGTGGAGCCGATGATGACGGCGGTGCGCAGGGGGGTGGTGTTCGGGGTCGTGTTCATGGTGCGGGCTCCTTCTTGCGGGTGGTCGGTTACGGGGTTGTCGTGGAGGGCGCTTGATCGGTGCGCGGTGCTGAGGGCTGGGCCCACCGCTGTGCGGAAGGCCTGCCCGCAGCCGGGGAACGGGACAGAAGTACGGAGGTCAGGGCGGCCAGCGCTGTCATCAGGGCTGTGATCGTCCACAGGGCCACGTGCCAGGCCGCTGTGAAGGCGAGGGCGTGGCCGCCCGCTCCCGCCGTGACGCGGGCCGCCGTGTCGGGTGAGCCGATGCGGGATTCCAGGGCGGACAGGAGCAGGGCGCCGAAGACGGTGAGCATGACGGCGCCGGTGCCGCCGCGGACGGTGTTGAGGAAGCCGGAGGCCATGCCGACCTCGGACGCGGGGACCATGGACAAGGCCTGGGCGTCGACGATGCCGATGGACAGGCCCTGGCCCGCGCCGATGGTGAGCAGAGGGCCGGCGAGCCCGGCGACGGAGATGCCCGGGTGGAGCGTGGTGAGCCAGGCGTTGCCCGCGGCGATGAGCAGCAGGGACAGGACCAGCAGGTGCCGGGCGGGGACGCCGCGGTTGACGAGGCGGGCGCCGAGCGGGGGCAGGGCGAGGACCGGGACGGTCATCAGGAGCAGGGTCAGTCCGGCGGCGCGGGCCGATGCTCCGCTCGCGCCCTGGAGGTAGGTCGGCAGGAAGGTGAGGGCGCCGGTGGTGCCCGCGCCGAGTCCGAAGGCGCCGACGGCCCAGCCGGCGAAGGCGGGGTTGTGGGCGAGCCGGATGTCGAGGATCGGGCGGCGGCCGGAGCCGAGGACGTGCCGCTCGGTGCGGACGAAGGCGAGGAGCAGGGCGAGCGCGAGGGCGCCGGGGAGCAGGGCCTGCGGGGAGGTCCAGCCGGACTTGGAGCCCTGGGTGACGGCGAAGAGGGCGAGGGCGAGTCCGGCGATGAAGGTGGCGGCGCCCGCCTTGTCGACCCGGGGGCGGACGTCGGCCCGGGACTCGCTCATCAGGCGGGTGCCGATGAGGATGACGGCGCCCACGGCGGCGTAGGACAGGAAGCCGGCGCGCCAGCCGACGGCGTCGACGAGCCAGCCGGAGAAGGTGGGGCCGAAGGCGAGGCCGAGGCCGGCGGTGGTGCCGAGGGAGGCGAAGACTCGGGTGCGGGCGGGGCCGGTGAAGGTGGCGGCGAGCAGGGAGCCGCCGGAGGCCATGACGCCGGCGGCGCCGATGCCGGACACGATGCGGGCCGCGTCGAGGAGGAGGACGTGCGGGGCGAGCGCGGAGGCGAGGGTGCCGGCCGTGTAGACGGCGGCGCCGAGGGTGAGGACGCGGCGGCGGCCGTGGAGGTCGCCGAGCGAACCGGCGACCAGCATGCAGGAGGAGGCGGCGAGGAAGTAGCCGACGACGACCCATTGCAGGGCGGTGCCGGAGGCGTCGAGGTCGGCGCCGATGCGGGGCAGGGCCACGGTGGTGCCGGACATGGCCATCGGCAGGGTGAGCATGCCGAGGAGCACGACGATCAGGGTGAACGTGGGGCGGTTGCCGCCGACTTCGCGGGCCGCCGAAGCCTGGGGTTCGGTTGCCATGCCGGTAAAGTACAACCGTGGTTGTAAGAAGTGCAACCATCGTTGTACCTAGGTCGGCGGGCCTAGGCTGTACGGGAACGGAGGCCGGGCATGACGGAACAGGTACGGCACAAGGGCGGCGGCGGCACGCTGGAGAAGCGGCAGGCGCTGCTGCGCGGCGCGCGCACGGTCTTCGGGCGCGAGGGATACACGCGGGCCGGCATCGACGAGATCGCCGCCGAGGCCGGCGTCTCCACCCGCACCCTCTACAACCACTTCGGCGGCAAGGCGAACCTGTTCCGCGAGGCGCTCCTCGACAGCGCCGCCGCCGTCACGGCCGCCCATGTCGCGGTGATCGAACGGCACTTGACCAAGGTGACCGACGTCGAGGAGGACCTCCTCGCGTTCGCCCGCGAGTGGATGGGCCGCCGTACCGACCACGACGCGCACATGCGCCTGGTCCGCCAGATCATCGCGGAGGGCAACCGGCTGCCCGCCGATGTCATCGAGGAGTGGCAGCGCATCGGCCCGCGCGCCGTCACGGAGGCCGTGCGCGAGCGACTTGCGGCACTCGGCGCGCAGGGCCTGCTGCGCATCGCCCCCGGCGAATCGACGGAGGCCGCCCGCCACTTGATGCTGCTCGTCGTCGGCGGCGTCACCACGGACACGTTCTTCGGCGTCGTCCCGATGTCCGCCGAGGAGCTGGACGCCCGCGTGGCCAGCGCTGTCCGCACCTTCCTGAAGCTCTACGGGGTCTGAGGACTCCGGCTCCCCTTCCGGCCCCCTCCGGTCCCCTGCGAACGCCTTCAGCCGACCGGCAGTTCGGCGTCCGGCCAGCGGGTGCGGGCCTGCTCGCGCGAGCGCAGCAGCGCCAGGGTGACCAGGCCCCGGTCCGTGCCCGAGGACAGCAGCTCGGGGAGCTGCGGAAGCGGGGCGACCGCGGCGACGTCGTCCAGGACGAGGGTCATTGGTGGGTCGAGCCGGCCGGCGGGTGACCTTGCGGCCATGCGGCGGCCGTGCTCGACCACGCTGGAGGCGAGTGCCGTCAGGAGCGGCATCGCACCGGGGTGTTGCCTGGGGTTCTCGATGGGTTCACCCACCACATAGAGCGTGCCCCCTTCGTCCACGAAGGAATCCAGGACGAGGGAGTCGGCCCGGTTCGGCGTGCAGGCCTCGCGGACATGCACGGAGAACAGGGCGGACAGGGCGCGGGCCGTCAGTTCCTGTGCCATGTCGCGGCGTTCGGGGTGCGAGGTGAGCGCGGCCTCCAGCTCGCCGGCCGCGCCCGAGGCCGCCTTCGGGTTCGTCCGCAGGATGCGGACCGCGTCCTGGACCTGGGTGCCCTGGGCCCAGCGGTGCACATGGCGGAACGGTTTGCCTTCGGCGGCGGCCGCGTGGAGGTAGCTGCGCAGCAGGGTCTCGGCGGTTTCCGCCAGCGTGGAGTCGAGCTTCGCGGTGGGCCGGACGGGGGCGAGGAGCGCTGCCGCGCGGGCCGCCGCCGTGTCCTTGTCCTCGCAGCGGGATGCCGGGTTCCAGTGGAGGCGGGCCGGGGTGTCGCACAGGTGGGAGGGGTCGTAGACGAGGACGGGGCCGAGTTTGGCTCGGGCGTCCTTGGTCTCCTGCCAGATTTCGGGGGACGAGGTGACGATGAGGGCTGCGCCGGGTGCGTCTTGGATGGCCTGAACCGCTTCGGTGCGGCGGGTTGTTGCCGGGCCCAGCAGGAGGGGGCCGGTTGTTCTGGGGGGTGGGACTGTGGTCGAGGGTGGCGTGTGCTCGGTGGGGGTCTCGTTCACCGGTTCGGCCGGTGGGGGCTGGTCGCGCCCCGCGACGGAGTCGCTGATCGGAACAGCCCCGCGCCCCTTCAGCGTCTGCCATGTCGCGGTTTCGTCTTCGTCCACCGCCGGTGGGGGTTGATCGCGCAGTTCCCCGCGCCCCTTACGGGGCTTCTCATCGCGCCCCGCGACGGAGTCGCTGATCGGAACAGCCCCGCGCCCCTTACGGGGCGCCTCTGCTCGGCGGCTCTTTCGTACTGCCCGCCACCTCGTGAACGTGCCCGCTACGAAGATGGTCAGGACCACCAGGATCAGGACCTGGCTGATGAGGAGGCCCCAGACGAGGCCGTAGCCGGAGAGCTGGGACTTCGGGGTGGACGGCCAGGCCGCGGGGATGTCGTGGGGGGCCGTGATCAGGGCGCGGAGGGCCGGCGGGGTGTGGCCGAAGGTCACCCCGTCCGGCCAGGCGCCCTTCGCCAACAGGCCCGCGAGCCCCGTCGCCGACCACACCAGGACGGTCATGCCGAGCACGAACGCCAGGACACCGATCAGGAGGCCGTCCGGGACGCCGCCCCCGCGCCGCTGCTCCTCGCGGCGCTCGTAGCTCTCCCGCATCGTCACGCCACCGTGGACTCGGACGCGTCGCCGAGGCGCTGCTCGACGAAGGCCGCGGCCCGCTCCTCCGCCTCCAGTTCCGCCGCGCGCATCGCATCGTCGCCGAGGAGTTCGTTCGACGACTCGGTCATGGCGCGGTCGGTGAAGACGAGGGGGCGTTCCGTCTCGGTGACGAGGTGTTTGACCACCTGCACGTTGCCGTTGACGTCCCACACGGCGATGCCGGGCGTGAGCGTCGGGATGATCTCGACGGCCCAGCGGGGCAGGCCGAGGACCCGGCCGGTGGCGCGGGCCTCGTCGGCCTTCTGGGCGTAGATCGTGCGTGTCGAGGCCATCTTGAGGATCGCGGCGGCCTCCTTCGCGGCGGCGCCGTCGACGACGTCGGACAGGTGGTGGACGACCGCGACGAAGGACAGGCCGAGACGGCGGCCGAACTTCAGCAGGCGCTGGAACAGCTGGGCCACGAACGGGCTGTTGATGATGTGCCACGCCTCTTCGACGAGGAAGATGCGCTTCTTGCGGTCCGGGCGGATCCAGGTGTGCTCCAGCCACACGCCGACGATCGCCATCAGGATCGGCATGGCGATGGAGTTGCGGTCGATGTGGGACAGGTCGAAGACGATCAGCGGCGCGTCGAGGTCGATGCCGACCGTCGTCGGGCCGTCGAACATGCCGCGCAGGTCACCGTCGACGAGCCGGTCCAGAACCAGGGCGACGTCCAGACCCCAGGCCCGTACGTCGTCTATGGCCACGTTCATCGCCTCGGCCGACTCCGGCTCGGGGTGGCGGAGCTGCTCGACGATGTCCGTGAGGATCGGCTGCCGGTCGGTGATGTGGTCGGTGACGTAGGCGTGCGCGACCTTGAGCGCGAAGCCGGAGCGCTCGTCGAGGCCGTGGCCCATCGCGACCTCGATGATCGTGCGGAGCAGCGCGAGCTGGCCCGTCGTCGTGATCGCGGGGTCGAGCGGGTTGAGCCGGATGCCCATGTCGAGGGCGGCCGTCGGGTCGAGCCGGATGGGAGTCATGCCCAGCTCCTGGGCGATGAGGTTCCACTCGCCGACACCGTCCTCGCCCTGCGCGTCGAGCACGACGACCTGCCGGTCCTTGAAGCGGAGCTGACGCAGGACGTACGTCTTCTCCAGCGCCGACTTGCCGTTGCCGGACTCGCCGAGGACCAGCCAGTGCGGCGCCGGGAGCTGCTGCCCGTACAGCTGGAACGGGTCGTAGATGTACCCCTTGCCGGAGTACACCTCGCGCCCGATGATCACGCCGGAGTCGCCGAGGCCGGGCGCGGCGGTCGGCAGGTAGACGGCCTGGGCCTGGCCCGTGGAGGTGCGCACGGGCGCCCGGGTCGTCTCCACCTTTCCGAAGAGGAACGAGGTGAACGCGTCCGTGAGGAGGGACAGGGGGTCACGCATCGGGAGCCTCCATGGGTGACGTGTGACCTACCTTCGGATGCCGGTCGCGAAGGGCAATGTGTTCACGAACGCCCGGTGGTGCTCACGGTCGCACCACTCCAGCTTCAGATAGGACTTGCCGGCCGAGGCCCGGATGGTCCGCTTGTCGCGGGCCAGCGCGTCCGGGTTGCGGGAGGAGACGGTGATGTAGCCGACCAGGTTCACGCCGGCGGCGCCGCTGGCCAGGTCCTCGCCGCGCTGGTCGAGGCGGCCGTGCGCGGCGATGTCGCGCGGGTCGACCGTGCGGTTCATCTTGGCGGCGCGGGACGCCTCCGCCTCGTCGTTCGTCTTCTCGGTGAGCATCCGCTCGATGGCGATCTCGGTGGGCTCCAGATCCATGGTCACGGCCACGGTCCGGATGACGTCCGGGGTGTGCACGAGCAGCGGCGCCAGGAAGTTGACGCCCACCGGCGTCATCGGCCACTCCTTGACCCAGGCCGTGGCGTGGCACCAGGGGGCGCGGGTCGACGACTCGCGGGTCTTGGCCTGGAGGTACGTCGGCTCCATGGCGTCGAGCTCGGCCGGCCAGGCGTTCCGCTTCGTCATCGCCTGGATGTGGTCGATGGGGTGGTCCGGGTCGTACATCGAGTGGATGAGGGAGGACAGCCGGCTCTGGCCGAGCGGCTGGCGGACCCGGATGTCGGCCTCCTGGAGGCGCGAGCAGATGTCGGTCAGCTCGCGCGCCATGACGACGGCGAGGCCCGCGTCCCGGTCGATCTTCCTGCCGCCGTGGGGACGGGTCGCCCGCGCCATCGCGTTGGCCTCCGCGGCCAGGTCGCGGGTGTAGTGCATGCAGGCGACGAGGTAGGCGCGGTGCTGCTCGCTGCTCGTCGACACCATGGACTGGAGCTGGTCGTACGAGCCCTGCAGCCAGCCGGGGGCGCCGGTGTCGCCGCGCAGGACGACGTCCTTGGCGTGCGCGTCCGGGTCGGCGGGGAGCGTACGGGCCAGCATCTGGAGGCGGGTCACGAAGCCGTCGCCGTTCGCCACGTGCTTGAGCAGGGTGCCGAACCGGTCGACGAGCGCCTCCTGGTCCTCGGAGTCGCGCAGGCCGACGCCGGGGCCCTCGATCTCGATCGCGGCGGTCACCGTGCGCCGGTCGGCGTGCAGCAGCACCGCGATCTCGTCCGGCCCGAACGGCGCGGCGAGCCAGGTCAGCCGGCCGATGCCGGGCGGCGGCCCGATCTCGACCTCACGCCCGTCGAGCCGGGTTCCGGCCTCCATGGTGCGCGAGCGGTAGGCGGTGCCGCGCTTGAGGTGCCGCTTGTAGCTGCGGTTGATCTCGAACCACTTGTAGAACGTGCGGCCCTTGTACGGGACGTACACGGCGGCCAGCGCCAGCAGCGGGAACCCCATGAGGAGCACGATGCGCAGCGACAGGACGGGGACGAGCAGGCCGCACATCATGCCGAGGAACGCCCCGGCGATGATCAGGAAGAGCTCGCCGGACTCGCGGTTGCGCCCGACGATCGCGTTGGGGCGGGCGCGCCCGATCAGATACGTACGGCGGGGCGTGACCGGAGGGGACACATGGGACTGGGTCGTCAACGCCCTGCACCTCCTCGGGGTTTGCTGGTGTTGCCGGTCCCGCTACGGCCTGCGTGCGGGGTGTTCGTGGGGCTCGTACGGGGCGGTGGTGCGGCGGAGGGGACAGTTCCGCCGCCGCCCCCGGCGGCCGGGCGACTGCTGTGCGCGGCCACCCCGCCGGACACGGGGTTGGAGGGGCGGGCCTGGCCTGCGCCGCCGCCTCCGGAACCGCCGCTGTCCTGACGGGTGCTGTGGGTCTTGATGCCCTGCGAGACGAGCGCGGCGGGCGAGGACATGACCGCGGCGGCCTTGCCCTCGGCGCCGCGCATGATGCGGTTGTTGCGTACGTTCGCCATCTCGTCGCCGAAGCCCGGGACGAAGCGGTAGATCATGCCGCTCGCGAAGATGGCGAGCAGCACGATGGCCAGTCCGGAGACGACGGCGGCGAGCGAGTCGGGGCCGTCCTTGCTGGTCGACAGCGCGCCGGCCAGGCCGAGCACGATCACGATGACCGGCTTCACCAGGATGATTGCGACCATGATCCCGACCCAGCGGCGGACGTGGCCCCACAGGTTCTTGTCGACGAGCCCCGAGTAGACGACGACGCCGAGCAGCGCGCCCACGTAGAGGAGCACGGCGCGGAGATAGAGCTCCAGGTAGAGCACGCCGGCCGCGAGGATCGACACGAGCGAGACGACGATCAGCATGATCGGGCCGCCGCCGATGTCGTCACCCTTCTTCAGGGCCTCGGAGAAGGTCCCGAAGAACGCGTCCGTCTGATTGCCCGTCGCTTTCGCGAGCACGTCCGTGACCCCGTCGGCCGCCGATACGACGGTGTAGAGGATCAGCGGGGTGAACGCCGAGGCGAGCACCGTCAGCCACAGGAAGCCGATGGCTTCCGACAGGGCGGTGCTCAGGGGGACGCCGCGGACGGCCCGCTTGGCGACGGCGAGCAGCCAGAGCAGGAGGGTGAGCACCGTCGACGCGGCGAACACCACGGCGTACTGCTTCAGGAACTCCTGGTTCGTGAAGTCGACCTCGGCGGTCTTCTGCACGGATTCGCTGAGCTTGTCGACGGTCCAGGAGGCGGCGTCGGCGCAGCCCTTGGCGAGGCTGGAGAGGGGGTCGAGGGGGCTGGTGACGTCGGGGGTGATGGCTCCTCCGCCGCCGCCTCCGCCGCCGCCCTTGTCGTCCCGTTCGCAGTACTTCTTGGCGGGGCCGACGATGAGGTCGCACTTGTCCTCGGGCGCGGCGACGGCACGCGACGACAGGAGGACGAGTGAGGTCTGTACGGCGGCGAAGGCGCCGCCGAGCTTGAGAACGAGGCGGCTACCGGGCATAGGTGAAGCCTCCGTACTCCTCGACGGCCTTGGAGATCTCGTCGGCCGTCGAGACCTTGTTGTCGCCGTTCACGGGGGACGGGCCGTCCTTCTGGGAGAAGCTCTCGACCTTCCAGTCGCCGCCCACCCAGCGCAGCTTGAGGGTCATGGTGAACCAGTCGTTCGTCACCGGCGTCTTCGATCCCTCACCAGCGGTGCCGAAGGCGCCGGTGCACCAGACCGCGACGGTGGCCGCGTCGGCAGCGTAGGACGGGGTCTTGGTGCCGACCGGGACGGTGCGGGACACGTACGTCTGGCCGGGGGCCGGGTTGCCGTTCTCGTCCAGGCCGACGTTGCGCAGGAAGTCCTTCGAGTACGCCTTGTCGAACTGGGACCGCAGCGCGGGGACCTTGTCGGCGACGAAGAGCCGATCGAGGATGGCGCCACGCTCACCAGGCTTGAGGATGTCCGCCGAAACGAGCTGAACCGCGTAATTCGCAGCCGCCGACTGAACACCCTGCCGGTCGTGCGCGAACCCGGAATCCACGGGCTTCGTCCCGCTCGCGGCCGTCGGGGCCGCACCCGCGCGGGGCCCGGACGAGCCGTCACCCTCGTCCGAGGACCCGCCGTCCCCACGGTTGGCGAACGCGATCGCCGCGATGAGCAGCACCACGACCCCGACCACCGTCACGAGGGAACGGGACGACGAGCGGCCCGGTCTGCGCGCCCCGCCGTAGACGTCCCCGGAACCCTCGGGGAGCCGCGTGCGGGTCTGCCCCGTCCCGCCGTACAGATCGTCGTCGTCCCGCCGTCCGTCGGCACTCACTCGGCCCACGCCCCCTCACCCTCTCGCACGTACGCGACCGCATACGCGTACGCATACGACGGTAGCCGTGCCGGTTCGCGCGCGGGCGCGGTGTGGTGACTGGACATCAGGGGACGCAACCTCAGCCGGTGGGTACGACAGGACGGATGGGGACGGGGACAGGAGAAGTAACCGGCGGGAACCGGGCCGAAACTGACGATGCGTGAACCGGGCTAAGCGCATCGCGCTAGACGGCCATCCCGTACACGATGGTGAAGAGCGTGCCGAGGGACCCGATGATGAAGACCCCGGTGAGGCCCGCGATGATCAACCCCTTGCCCTGCTCGGCGCTGAAGGTGTCGCGCAGGGCCGTCGCCCCGATCCGTTGTTTGGCCGCGCCCCAGATCGCGATGCCGAGGCACAGCAGGATGGCCACGGCCATCACGACCTCGATCATCACGCGCGCCTCGTTGCCGAGGGTCCCGAACGGGCCCCAGTCGGGGGCGATCCCGCCGATGATGGTCGTGATGTCGCCTTTTTCGGCTGCCAGCAGCATGTGTAACTCACCGCCCCAAGTGGGTAGTTCTGTCGCCCCCGCCGCAGCGCAGAGGTCAGGCCCATTCTTCCTCAGAACGGAGCCGGTGCCCGCACACTTGGCGCCATTCCTTGGCCGAGTTCCTACGCACGCGCGGTCCCGGAACCATGGAGACGGAGATTCCGGGACCGCGCAGGAACGTATGGTCACTCTGTGTATCACGCCGCTTTACCTGGAGCAATGAACATCGGAGCGGCGTACGGGGGTCACCTGATGCGGTGGGCCTCCCAGAAGGGGCCGAGATCCTTGCTGGTCACGGCCTGTGCGGCCCGCTTGAAGTCGGCGGTGGTCGAGACCCCGTACCAGTGGTCGCGGGCGTAGTTCCGCAGCAGGCCGTCCATGGTGGCGGTGCCGATGGTCTTCTCCAGGTCCCACAGGGCGCAGGGGCCGAGGGTGTAGAGGACGCGGAACGAACCGGGGTGGGTCGAGAAGTAGGCCATGGAGTTGGTGAGGGCGGCCTCGGCGTCGGGCCAGGTGGTCCCGTACGAGCACTGTTCCTCGAGGATTCCGGCGAGGCGGAAGCTGGAGTACTGGGCGAAGCTCTCGTCGAGCCAGGGCGAGCGGTACTCGTCGTTGCCGACGATCCCGTACCACCACTGGTGGGCGATCTCGTGGACGGCGGCGCCGCCCTCCTCGGTGGTGCCGAGCAGGACGAGCCCCGGGTACTCCATGCCGCCGGGGAACCCGGGCGTCATGACGAGGTCGAGCTCGCCGTACGGGTAGCGGCCGAGGGAGGCGCCGAGCGCGTCGACGGCGGTGGCGCCGTCGCGCCGGTTGATGCGGACGCCCTCGGCGGGGGTGTCCGGCGACCAGTAGGACCGGACGCGGACCCCGCCCGGAGTGGTCTCGTTCGCGGTGCGGAACGGTCCGGCCGCCCACGCGAAGTCCCGTACCTTCCGCGCGACGCTACGGGTGAGGGCGCGGCCGGGGGCGCCGGGGCGGGTGGTGGTGCGGCCGGTCGCGGGGACCTTCAGGGCGGTCGGGTGGTCGAGCGTGACCCGGAAGTCGCCGGCCAGCGTGTAGAAGCTCTCCAGGCTGCTCGCGTACGGGTCGAGGTGCCAGCCCGTCGCGTCGTGCACGGCGAGGACGGGGAGGGCGTTGCCGAGGAACCGGAAGGCACCCTCGCGGCCGAAGCGCTCGGTGCGGTCGGGGACGGTGAGGGTGACGTCGAAGGAGACGGTGGCGCGTCGGCCCTGCTGGAGCGGTGCGGGCAGTTCGACGCGCAGGGCGGTGCAGTCGACGGTGAGCGGGGCCGGGGTACCGCCCCGCACCTTGGTGACCTTGACGGCGGGGGCCGCGCAGCCGTCGGGGCCGTTGCCCCACAGCCGTACGTAGACCTCGCGCAGGGGCTTCGATGAGGCGTTCCGGAACGACACGCGCTGGCGCCCCGTCCAGCGGTCGCCGGTGGCGTCGGAGCGCAGGGAGACGTCGTAGCGGGGGCGGTCGGGGGTGGCGGCGGTACGTGTGCCCGTACTCCTGCCCGTTTCCGCGCCGGCCCCGCTGGTCCCGGTCGCGGCGACGGAGATGACCAGGCCGAGACCAACGAGCAATCTGCGCAGAGAAGTTGACGGCGACATGGCCGGAGATCGTGCCACAGGGGGTGCCTGACGGGCCCCGTTGTGCGGCAAAGTGACCGGGGCGGTTCCGCTACTGGCCGGGGACGTACGGGGTTTCAGTCGGTCATCTTTGATCCCAGATGGGGAGGCCGGGGGCGAAATGGGCGAGGGTGGCGGTCAGTTGCCGCTGGTCCAGGCGCCAGCCGCTGACCGGCCGCGAGGACACGACGACATCGGCAGGGACCGGGACGATGTGCGCTCGGGCCAGGTGGGCCATGAGGGCACGGGACCTGGGGCCGTCGCCCGGCAGTGCCGGACTGCCCTCGCGCCGGACGACCCCGACGTAGGGCATGGAGGTGCCGGGCCCGACGTGCTGGCGCCACAGAACGATGCCCGTGATGTCGGACCAGGGGACGTGGGCGGAGCCCGACCGGTGTCTCAGGGCGGCCCCGCCGAGCAGCACGCCCGTCTCGTCCACCCGGAACGCGACCTCGCGGCTCAGCGCCCCCCACGCCATGAGAAGCGCGGCCCCGCCGAACAGCGGCCAGCCCAGAACGCGCAGGTACAGCGACATGCCCGGGAGGAACAGGGCGGCGCAGAACAGGACTGCGAGGGTCACGAGTGCGATGGTCCTGCGGTTCCAGCCGTAGCGTGCCTCGTACGTGGGCGCGTGCGTGTGCGGGGTGTGATCGGCCATGGACGGATGATGGCAAGGGGCCGTGCTCGGCGGAAGGCGATGTGACGCCTCGCCGAGGTCTCCTTCCGATCACGTACGTAACAGCCCGGAACCCGCGCAACCGCCGGTCCGGGGTCGCGCATCCTCGCCGGTGTCCTCGAGAGACGCGGGGGCGGCGTGATGTTCGAGCTCGATCGGGTGGACGACGGGGATGAGTGTGCGGCGGGCAGTGGTGTGGGCGGCGGCGGTGCTGTTGCTCGGCGTGACGGTGGCGGGCTGCGGCGGAGAGCGGGCGAAGGCGAAGGAAACCGCGCGTTCGGCGTCGCAGAAGCCGGACTCGAAGACGATCGACTCCGACGACGACCACACGGTGCTGCGCCTGTCCGACGGCCGTGAACTGTCCCTGACCTACGCGAAGGGCCGGGGCCTGGAGGCGAAGCACCGCGGCGCGGCCGCGGAGGCCTGGTCCGCGCCGAAGACGGTCTACGCGACCACCCAGGACCCGTGCCAGGGCATCGAGGCGAAGGCGTACCGGGGCACGGTGTGGGTGGTGGCGGGCTTCGGCCCGTACTGCCGGGACGGCGAGGAGCCGCAGGACGTGCTCGCGGCGGTCGGCACGGATGAGCTGTCCACCTGGGCCACGAGCGTGGTGTCGGACCAGGGCTTCGATCCGAAGCCCCGCGTCCGCGACGCCGGCACGCGGGTCGATTTCGTGGACCGCAGCTGGATCGGCACGACGACGTTGACCTGGAAGAAGCTGTCGGGCTTCGCTTCACCCACGGAGACCTACCGCCCCATCCACCAGTGGTTCGTGGGCCGTTGGCGCTCCCAGGACGGCACCCAGCAACTCACCATCGACCAGGCCGTCGGAAACCGAAGCGCCCGCCTGACCATCGCCTCCCTCACCGGCCCGCGCTGCAAGGGCAGCGCGATGCTGACGGGCCTGGACCAGCACGACCTGACGCTCAACAACTTCAAGCTCGAAGAGGGCACCAAGACGGCGTACTGCCCGCCGGAGGACGAGACGGAGTATTCGTTCGCGGTGGACTCGGCCGACGGGCCGTTGCGCCTGGTCAAGATCGGTAATCACCCGAAGACGGTGCGGACGTACGAGCGGGCGGAGTAGGACGGCTTGTCGTGCCGGGCGAGGGGACCAGAGCCCCTTCCTGGCTGACGGCGATCCGTTCACCGTCACCGTAGAGCTGCACGTGCCGCCCGGCCGGGCGCAGGTCCGCCTCGTCGAGGAACTCCGTCTCGTCCTTCCCCTCGACGTGCAGGCTGTAGTACCAGGCCCTCTGGGCGGGGGCGGTGTGGCCGTCGTAGTCCGGGTGCCCGACGATCACGTCCGCGCCTACCAGGCCGAGTTCGCGGGCATCGGCGGAGTCGCCGACCCGTACGACGTCACCTGTCTCGAAGCGGGGCGCGGCGGCGGCTTCCCTCTCGCCGGCCTGGGCGCCGTACACGGCGGGGTGCAGGAAGACGCCGCCGTGGACCGGCCGCTGCCATTCGTTGCGCCCGGTGAAGCCGAGGTCACGCAGGCAGTCGGGCGCCGAACCGTTCGGCGTGATGTCGATGTCGAAGTGCAGCATCTCCGGAGTGCGGTGGAACGGTCCTCGGGCGTGCACGATCACCGTGCCGTGAGGTTCGAGCGCCGCGCGAAAGTGCTCGGTGAGTTCAGCCTCTTGCCGGGGCGTGGCCTCGGCCCAGAGGGCCAGCCAGACGAGGCGGTAGGGCGCGAGGGCGGCGGTCAGGTGCTGGCTGTGGGTCGTCATGAGTCAGCGGGGCGCCGGGAGGAGATGGTCGAACTCGCCTGCTCCATATTCTTCTCCGGGTATGACTCGAGAAAATCCATCAGATCCTCCGTCTGCAATCGGAGCTGCGATCCGGGGGCGGTCCTGGAGAGGCGTCGCCGGTAGATGTGGATCAGGTTGTCACGGTCGACTCGTCATCCGGTTCGTACGCAGGGCTTCCAGGGCCTCTTGAGCGGTGCGGCGCAGTCGGTCCCACATCGGTGACCCTGTCATTGCTTCATCCGTCCACTCGGCGTCCGTGCCGTCGCTCATCTCGGCCAGGAGCGAGTCGACCTCCTGGAGTCGCGTGCCTACCTCGTCGGGCAGCGCGCCCCGCGAGACCAGGGCAGGAACCAGGCGGTAGGCGTCGTCGAACTCCAGGGCCAGCTCATCCGGCCCGACGCCCCAGCGACGGAGATGCTCGACCTGGCGCTCAGCCGGCCAGGCGAGTCGGTCCAATGCGTGATCGAGGCGGCCGATAGCCGTTTCGGGCTTCATCAGGAGGTGGTGGTCCGCGGGGCGCCGCCGTGCTCGTCGGCGTACGCGGTCATGCGTGAGATGAGGGCCGTAGCGGCATGTGCCTGGAGCTGGAAGGCGGGAGAGGTGACGTTCACGGTGATTCCGGATTCCCCTTCCGTGAGGGAGATGTCAGCCGTGATGTCGGTCGCGAACCCGGTCAACGTGAGGGAGTGGAGACCGCTGAACGAGAGACATACCTGCACGGTATTGAATTGTTGGTCCGCCTATTTCTTGGGGGGCCTGGCAGGGTATGCGGGCAGGTCGAGGCGTAGCTCCAGCGTCGGGCCCTCCGTCTTGAGCGTCGCTTCGTGCAGGCGGACGCTACGGAGATCCGGTGGGGTGCCTCGGTAGACGGCGGTGATGCCTTCGGGGTTGTGCAGGAGCGATGTCCACCGCATCGGTTCCACTCCCCTCCCGCGGGTCCGGGATTCGATCGTGTTGCTGCTCATGGTTGAGCATTCTGGGACCCCGCCCCCTCCGCACTCCCGTTGAGTGAGATGTGCGGGGAGCTTTTGAGCAGCCTCGGGAGGTAGGGAGGGAGCGGAAGCCGGAGGGGCGGGTCGGTAGAGGGGTGGGTGGGTCGATGTCCGCGTCGGTCGAGGTGTTCTCAGGGGGTACCGCCGTCATCACCGGCGCCGGTGCCGGGATCGGGGCCGGGCTGGCTCGGCATGCCGCGCTGTCGCTCGGGATGCGGGTCGTGCTCGCCGATGTCGACGCGGAGGCGGTGGAGGAGAACTGCGCCGGGATCATCCGGGAGGGAGGGCGGGCGTCGGCCGTCGTCGTGGATGTGTCCGATGCCGAGGCCGTGCAGGGGCTTGCCGATCGGGTCGTCGAGGAGTTCGGGCCCGTGCGGGTGCTCGTCAACAACGCCGGGGTGCAGCAGTTCGGGTACCTGTGGGACGTTCCGGTGAAGGGGTGGGAGCGGGTCGTCTCCGTCAATGTGAACGGCGTTTTTCATGGGGTGCGGGCGTTCATGCCGAAGCTGCTCGCGCAGAGTGAGCCGGCTTGGGTGCTCAATCTCGCGTCCATCGGGGCCGTCCGGGCGTGGCCGTTGCAGACGCCGTACATCATGAGCAAGCACGCCGTGCTGGCTCTGACGGAGTGTCTGCATCAGGAAGTGGCCCTGGCCGGGGGCAGCCATGTGCGGGTGAGTGCCGTGCTGCCGGGGGCCGTCGCCTCCCGGATCTTCGATGACGCCCTCGGGGTCGAGGGCGGGGACCGAGGCGTCGCCGAGGCCGAGCGGGAGGCGATGTTCCGCGTGCACGAGCGGGCCATCAGCGCGGACGAGGCCGCCGAGACGATCTTCCGGCAGGCCGCCGACGGCGAGTTCTACATCGTCACCCAGCCCGCATCCGTACTCGGTGCGATGCGTGATCGCGCCGAGCAGTTGGCGGGGCGGCGCGCGCCGGCTCCCGCGCGCAGTCGGTTCAGCGAGTCGTCGGGTGAGTGAGGGCCGGGGCGCCGTCCGGTCGACCCGTGGGTCGGCTGTCCAGGGCATCCATCTATAGCCGATCGGATGACATGCCGGCCCTGGTACTGGCCATAGCGTTGAGGACATGAAGATCACTCGCATCTCCCGTCGTTCCGCTCTCACCGCGTCCGCGATCGCGATCGCCGTGTCCGCCCTCGTGCCCGTCTCGGCCATGGCCGTCGACGCGCCCGCCGCACCGGCTTCCGCCTCCGCCTCCGCCTCCACGAAGCTGAAGGACGCGTCCCCGTCCGACGTGCTCGCCTCGACCCCGTGGAAGACCACCGGCGCCGTCGACCAGGACGGCAACCGCGTCGCCCTCGACAACCCGGCCGTCTCGAACTTCGTGGGCTGGGCCTACTTCGACGCCGACGGCACGTACACCATGTACAACCTCGACGACAGCCCGAAGATGCACGGTGACTGGACCGTCACCCCCGACGGCTCCGAGCGCTGGATCAACGCGAAGGACGCGAACGGCAACGTGCTCTTCCAGCGCACCGTTCCGATCGTCCAGCTCGACAAGAACGTGTTCACCTACCGCGTCTTCCCGAACGCCGGCGACCCCAGCGTGTACTACGACATCGTGCACACCAAGACCAACCACGTCGAGCCCGGCACCGACGGCCGCGGCCCCGGCGCGAACGGCAACCAGGCCGGCAACGGCGAGTACCACTTCAACAACGGCAACGCCCGCTGATCGCGATCCGCTGAAGCGCGTCCCCCTGTCCGGGGCCGTCCTAGGCGTACGGGTGCGGAGGGTACGACACCGGGGCCGCGGCCACGGGTGGCGCCGCCGGGACCGATCGGGGGCGCGCCGGGCGGAGCAGGGCTCCGGTGAGCAGCGCCCCCAGGAAGGTGAGGGCGGCCAGCCAGTAGAGGGGCTGTGCCAGCCCCGCCTGGATCGCCGACGTCACGGCCGGCCGGACGGCCTCGGGCAGCGAGGACACCGTCGGGATCACGCCCTTCCTCACCTGGGAGAGCAACGCCGGGTCGGAGGAGAGCGAGTCCTCCAGGTGGGAGGCGATCGTGGAGGCGCGGACCGTGGAGAACACGGTCCAGCCGAGCGAGGCGCCGAGCGTGGCCAGGGTGACGGCCGCCGCCGCGCCCCCGCCCGCGTCGGCCGCCTCGACCCCGTCGGTGGCGACCGCGTAGAGCGGTACGAGGGCCAGGCCCAGGCCGAGACCCATCACGAGCGTGGCCGGGAGCGCGGTGCGGCCGGGGTGGGAGTTCATCGCGTCCAGCAGGCTGAGGATCACGAGGCCGGCCGCGGCGATCGTGAGGCCTGTCGCGGCGAGGACCCGCGGGGCGACGCGGTGCAGGAGGCGGGCGGAGATCTGCGTGGCGCCGATCAGCGCGGCCAGCGGCACCGGCAGCATGGCCAGCGCGATCGCCATGGGGTCGTACCCCGATGAGGAGGGGGAGAGGGCCAGGCTGCGCCACATCATCAGGCCGGGCAGGAACGACGTGGCGAGGCCGGCGAGAAGGAGGCCGGCCAGGGCGGTGAGGCGGCCCCGGTCCGTGAGGACGTACGCCGCGATCAGCGGATCCGCCGCCTTCGCCTGCTGCCAGACGAAGCCGAGGAGCAGCACGCCGCCGCCGAGGAGGGGAAGCAGCACCGGGTCCTCGCCCTCGGTGCCCAGCGCGTTCCAGAGCCCGTACTCGAGGGCCGTCACCGCGCCGCAGCCGAGCAGCACACCCGGCAGGTCGAAGCGGGGGACGGTACGGCGCGGCCGGTCGTGGACGAGCTTGGCCGTGCCGAACAGGGCGAGCACGGCGAGGAGGGCGCCGCCGTAGAAGAACAGGCGCCAGGACGCGTACTCGGTCAAGGCCGCGCTGTACAGGTGGCCGAGGAGCGTGCCGCCGCCGGCGACCGTGGCGTAGACGCCGAAGGCCCGCCCGCGCGCCTTCGGCTCGGGGAAGTTGACGGAGACGAGGGCGAGCGCGGCCGGAGTGAGGAGGCCGGCGCAGGCGCCCTGCACGAGGCGGGCCACGAGCAGCATCGAGCCGTCGGTGGCGGTCCCGGAGACGGCCGAGGCGAGCGCGAAGCCGGTCAGGCCGATGACGAGCACGCGCCTGCGGCCCGTCAGGTCGGCCAGGTGACCGCCGAGCAGCAGGAGGCCGGTGAAGGCCAGGTCGCTGCCGAGGAACAGCCACTCCTGTGTGCCGGACGAGAGCCCGAGGTCGCTCGTCGCGGTCGACAGCACGGACGTCGCGACCTGGCCGCCCAGCACGAGCAGCTGGACCAGTGCCAGGACGGCGAGCCCCCACCAGCGCCGCGGGTGCGGGACCGCGGGGTCCGCCACCGGCACCGTCGGCGCGTACGCGGGCGGCGGCGGAGTCGAGGGAACAGAAGCGGGAACAGAAGCGGGTACGGACGTGGGCGGGGCGCCGAACTGCCCCGGGACGCTCGGCGCCGGATCCACCCGCGTCGGCACCGGTGCCTGAGGCGTCGCCGGCGCGTAGTCGAGGAGCTGGGCCGCGTGCCGGCCCAGCTGGGCGAGGACCGGACCCGGCAGCCATTCGCCGTCGCTCGCCGGAACGGTCGCGTCCGCGATCTCCCGCAGGGAGGGCCGCGCGGCCGGATCCTTCGACAGGCACGCGCGGACGAGCTCCACCAGGGACGCGGGCACGCCCGTCAGATCCGGCTCCTCCTCGGCGACGCGGAAGAGGTGCGCGTTCAGTCCGGACTCGCCCGCGCCGAACAGCAGCCGGCCCGTCGCCGCGTGCACCAGGACCGCGCCGAGGCAGAACACGTCGCTGGCCGGGGTGAGTTCGAGGCCGCGCACCTGCTCGGGCGACATGAAGCCGGGCGAGCCGATCAGCATGCCGGTGCGGGTGTGCAGGCTGTCGCCGGTGAGGGTGTCCAGGGCGCGGGCGATGCCGAAGTCGATGACGCGCGGGCCGTCTACCGTCACCAGGACGTTGGACGGTTTCAGGTCACGGTGGATCAGGCCCGCGTCGTGCACGGCCTGCAGCGCGCTCGCGAGCCGGTGCGCGAGGACGCGTACGGAGTCCTCGGGCAGCGGGCCGAAGTCCTTGCCGACGACCGTCGTCAGGTCCGGGCCGGGGATGTACTGCGTCGCCACCCACGGCAGCGCCGCGTCCGTGTCGGCGTCGAGCACGTCCGCCGTCCACGCCCCGCCGACGCGCCGGGCGGCGGCCACCTCGCGGGCGAAGCGGCGCCGGAACTCGGGGTTCGCGGCGAACTCGGCCTGGACGACCTTCACGGCGACGGTCCGGCCGGCCTCGGAGCGGCCCAGATAGACCAGTCCCATGCCGCCCTCGCCGAGCCGGCCGATCAACCGGTAGGGGCCCATGTGCGTCGGATCGGAGGTGATCAGCTGGTCCACGCCGGAACTGTAGGGGTGCCGCCGGGCCCCCGGCAGGCGATTGACCGAGCCGGGACGCGGACCGGCCTGAATATGCCGGAATGTGTCCCGGTTCCGGGGCCGCCTCCCGCTTAGACTGGGCGGCTGGTGACTCCCGTGGGGTGAAGGGCGGTTGACGGTGCGTAAGGCGTGGATCGTCGCGGGATCGGCCGCCGCCGGAGGCACCGCGTTCGTGACCCTGCTCGTGGTCGGCACGTACATGGCCGCGGGCAGCCTCGTGAACGGGGTGGGGAAGGGCGCCGTCGGCCTCGCCAAGGGCTCCGTACCGACCGCCTACCAGCCACTCGTGCAGAAGTGGGGCAACCTCTGCCCCGCGATCAACCCGGCGCTCCTCGCCGCGCAGCTCTACCAGGAGAGCGGCTTCAACCCGAACGCGAAGAGCCCCGCGAAGGCGTACGGGATCGCGCAGTTCATCCTCGGCACCTGGGCCGCGCACGGCGTCGACGGCGACGGCGACGGCGACAAGGACATCTGGGACCCGAACGACGCGATCCCCTCGGCGGCCTCGTACGACTGCAAGCTCGCCTCCTACGTGAAGGACGTGCCGGGCGACGCGACGAAGAACATGCTCGCCTCCTACAACGCGGGCGCGTACGCGGTGATCAAGTACAAGGGCGTGCCGCCCTACCGCGAGACGCAGAACTACGTGAAGACCATCACGACGCTGGAGAAGAGCTTCGCGCGGCCGGTCGGCCGGGTGGACCCGTCCCGGCAGGCCGCCGCCGCCATCTCCTACGCGCAGAAGAAGCTCGGCACCCCCTATCTGTGGGGCGGCAACGGCACGGCCGACCAGGGCGGGCGCTTCGACTGCTCCGGGCTGACGAAGGCCGCGTACGAGACCGTGGGTGTGCGGCTGCCGCGCGTCGCCAACGACCAGTACAACGCGGGGCCGCACCCCAAGCGCGACGAACTGCTCCCGGGCGACCTGGTGTTCTTCTCCGACGACCTCGGCAACAGCCGGGCGATCCGGCACGTCGGCATCTACGTCGGCGGCGGCTACATGATCGACGCGCCGCGGCCGGGTGCCGTGATCCGCTTCGACCCGGTCGACACCCCGGACTACTTCGGTGCGACCCGCGTCACCGAGGACGGCGCGCAGGCGCTGCCGACCGCTTCGCCCGAGGTGTGAGTTCCCGCCGGACACGACCGGAACTCTCCGTAAAGTCCTGGCCCTGAGCTGCGGTTTTCTGTCTCTCTTCGATAACGTCTGCGTGATCATTCGGTGGAGTTGGAACGTAAGGAGCGGGGGCGTGCGTTCCTCTTGCAGAACCGCCGCACAATGGGCGGGACCGCATCACAACTGCTCGACCGAAGACAACGACCACGGGGGTGGCTGAAGACGAAGGGGCCGCAGAGCTATGGCTGGACTCGAGGCGATCGAGAGTTCCGGGTCGAACCCTGACGTCACGCTGCTCTACGACATCAACGGACTGACCGACTCGACGCCCGGCTGGGCCGACAAGCTCATGGAGTTCGTCGGCGAGTACGGCATCCTGCTCGGCCTCGTCCTCGTCGTGCTGTGGTCCTGGTGGGGCGCGCGCAGGCGCGGCGCCCTCGACGACGCCGCCTCGTCCGTGGCCGCCGTGGTCTGGGCCCCGCTCGCCGCCGCCGTCGCCGTCCTCGTGAACGTGCCGATCCGCGGCTTCGTCGAGCGGCCCCGCCCCTTCAAGGACCACGAGGGACTGACCGTCCTCATCAACGGGAAGAACGACTTCTCGTTCGTCAGCGACCACGCCACCCTCGCGATGGCCATGGGCGTCGCCCTCTTCGTCGCGAACCGCAGGCTCGGCCTGGTCGGCATCGGACTCGCCGTCCTCGAAGGCTTCTGCCGGGTCTTCATGGGCGTCCACTACCCGACCGACGTCATCGGCGGATTCGCGCTCGGCACCGCCGTCGCCCTGCTGCTCTCCCCGCTCGCCTCCGCCGTGCTGACCCCGCTCGCGCGGGCGATCGGGCGGACCCGCCGCATCGGCCGGCTCGTGTGGGCGCCGAGGCCCGCGGCACCGGAGCCCGGCGCGGTCGAGTTCCCCGAGTCCCGGGACCCCGCGACGGAACGGGACCTGGCGGCGTAGCCCACCCAGCTACAGCTACAGCGACTGTGGGAAAGAGAAGAAGCCCGTCGGGTCGTACCGGCGCTTGACCGTCGACAGCCGGGCCACGGCCGGCCCGTAGTACGCCTGCTTCCAGTTCGTCAGCGTCGGGTCCGTGTAGTTCTGATAGGCCGCCCCCGACGCGTACGGGCGCATCACGTCATGGGTCTTTTTCAGCCAGCCCCGCGCCGCCGTTCCGGAGGTGCCCGGGCGCCACGACACGATGTACTGCGCG
This sequence comes from Streptomyces sp. NPDC025806, assembly GCF_055558275.1. Classification (NCBI taxonomy): domain Bacteria; kingdom Bacillati; phylum Actinomycetota; class Actinomycetes; order Kitasatosporales; family Streptomycetaceae; genus Streptomyces; species Streptomyces sp. NPDC025806. The sequence continues at coordinate 26,499 of NZ_JBVHMU010000006.1, forward strand.
AGCATCCGCGAGCGGCGGTGCACGAACGCCGTCGCCGTCGGATCCACCCGGTTCACCGCGCCGCCCAGCGCCGTGAGCGCCACCGAGCCCGCGCCCTCCGCGACCCGCTCCAGCTGCCGCAGCAGCGTCCGCACCCCCGCGTCCGACAGGGAGCGGTCGAAGAAGTCCGAGTGCGCCGCGTACGTCTCCCGCTGGAGCGCGCCCCGCGGCGAGCGGCCCGGCGTCGTACCCGGCAGATGGCACAGCTCGTCCGAGCCGAACGAGGAACAGCCCGCGTAGACCTCCATCGACTCCTCGTACGAGCGGCGCTTGAGCGAGACGGAGGTCGCGGGGCCGGGACCGCCGGGGCCGTCGGCGAGCCGGTCGACCGCGTTCTGCAGCTCCGTGTACGAGCCGAGGGAGAACGCCGCGATCGAGATCGTCGGGCCGCCCCCGGCCGCGCCCGCGATGTGCAGCGAGGACCAGATCTCGTCCGGCTGGTCCGGGCCCCAGCGCTGCCAGGCCTTGAGCACCGTGGCGGCCTTGGCCCACGGCCAGGTCATGTACGCCGAGACGGCCTGCGGCGCGGGATGCGTTTTGTAGCGGAGCTCGGTGACGACACCGAACTGGCCGTTGCCCGCGCCGCGCAGGGCCCAGAACAGGTCCTTGTTCGTCGTCGCGTCGGCGGTCAGCTGCTTGCCGTCGGCCGTGATCAGGGTCGCGCCGGTGAGACTGTCGCAGGTCAGTCCGTACGCGCGGGAGACGACGCCGTGGCCGCCGCCGAGGGTCAGGCCGGATATGCCGACCGTGGGGCAGGAGCCCGCCGGGATCGTGACGCCCTTCGCGGCCAACGCCCGGTACACGTCGATGAGTTTGGCGCCTGCGCCGATCACCGCGCTGTTTCCCGAGGGGCGCACCGAGCTCAGCCGCGACACGTCGAGCACGATCCGCCCGTCGCCGGAGGACCAACCGGCGTACGAGTGCCCGCCGTTGCGTATCGCGAGCGGCACCTTGCGGGAGCGGGCGTACGCCAGGACCGTACGGATGTCGTCGGCGCCCGCGACGTAGGCGACCGCCGTCGGCTTCAGGGAGTCGTAGCGGGTGTTGTAGAGCTGCCGGGCCGCCGCCCACGCCGACTGCCCCGGCCGTATCAGCCCGCCGTCGAGGTCCCGGGCCAGGCCCGCGAGGTCCGCGGCGGCCCTCGTGGACGTGTCGGCGCTCGCGGTGCGGGAGCGGATGGGGGCGGTGGCGCTGCGGGAGACCGTGCCGCCGCCGCCCGAGGTGCAGGCGGCGGTGACCCCCGTCGCGAGTGCTGCCGCCGATGCCGCGATGAAGCCGCGCCGTTCCATACCGACCCCCTTGTTCCCCACAGGAGACGAGCAGCGGCGGCGGCGGGTTCCGTCAGGGTTCCCCGGTGTTCCCCGGGATGTCCCGCGGCGCGTTACCCGCTGTGCTCCGCGCTGTGCTCTTCCGCGTCCGTACGGGCCCTGCTGCGGGCCCTGCGCGCCGGGCCGCGCCAGCCGCAGGTGCAGCGGGCCAGGCAGAAACGACCCTGCTCCACGACCGTCGCCGTGTGTCCGTTCTTCTCTTGTGTCTCCTCGTGCGCCACACGGCCACGGTAGCGGGCGCACGTAAACCCCCCGTTCGCGTGACGGCCGTCCCTACCCGTCGTTAACCGGTCGACAGCGGCCCGCACACGCACGGACAGGCTTGGGGGTAGGCAAGCGATGGTGGTGCAGCAGCACGGGCGCCGGGTGAGGAGCGCGGCGGCGGCCGTGGCCGTGGCCGGGATCGTGACGGGGGTCGCCGGCTGCGGCGGCGGAGCCGAGGCGGGGGACCGGAACGCGGATCCGACCCAGGCGGTGCACCGCGCCGCCGACCGGCTGGTGCGCGAGGGCAGCTCCGAGGCGACGACCTCGATGGAGATGGCCAGCGGCGGGACCCGGGTCACCATCCGCGGCGCCGGCGTCTACGACTACCGGGCGGGCAAGGGCCGGCTCAAGGTGCGGCTGCCGCAGGACGCGGCCGGCGCCGAGGAGCACCGGCCGATCACCGAACTCCTCGCCCCCGGCGCCCTCTACATGAAGAACCGGGGCGCGGGCGTGCCCGCCGACAAGTGGGTGCGCGTCGACACCGCCTCGCTGGACGACGGGAACCTGGTCACGGGAGGCGCCACCGATCCGCTGGCCGCCGCCGAGCTGCTGCGCGGGGCGCGGGACGTGACGTACGTGGGCGACATCGACGTCGCGGGCGTGCCCACCCGGCACTACCGGGGGCGGGTCGATCTCGCGGCGGCCGCCGCGGCCGCGTCCGCGGGGACGAGGGCGACGCTCGCCGCCGCGGCGAAAGGGTTCAGCAAGGAGCCGGTGACCTTCGAGGTCTACCTGGACGAGGGCGGGCTGATCCGCAAGGTCAGGCACCGGTTCACCTTCGACGGCGACCGGCACGGCGATCACGGCCGCAAGAACGCGGTGGTGTCCTCGACGACGCTGCTCCACGACTTCGGTACGAAGGCGAGCGTGCGGCTGCCGGCGCGGGGGGACATCTTCTCGGGCCAGGTCGCGGAGCAGTAGGGGACCGTCCTGGCCCGGCGGGGTGGCGGAAATGGTTCTTCCGTGCCATGCCCGGGGGATCGCCCGGTCCCTACCCTGGGAGCTGTCCGGCGACGGCCGGACGGTGATCGGCGACAGGGAAGAGGTGATGATCGTGGCGCTCCCGGCCGGTACGGCGGTGCAGGACCACGTCGCCCTCGCCGAGATCGAGCTGTGCGGTGAGCTGATCATCGCGGCGTCCGCCGTGGAGGAGCGGCTCAGCGCGGACCGGATCGACGAGGTGCTGCGGGTCGCCGAGGCGCGGTCCCGCGACGAACCCGATCGGCGCGGCTGCTGATCGTCCCCCGGGACCGGGGCGGTCTCAGGTGCGCAGCAGCCGGGCGATCGCCTTCGTGGCCTCCTCGACCTTCGAGTCGATCTCGTCGCCGCCCTTGACCGCCGCGTCGGCGACGCAGTGGCGCAGGTGCTCCTCCAGAAGCTGCAGCGCGAACGACTGCAGGGCCTTCGTGGAGGCCGAGACCTGGGTGAGTATGTCGATGCAGTAGACGTCCTCGTCGACCATCCGCTGCAGGCCACGGATCTGGCCCTCGATGCGGCGCAGGCGCTTGAGGTGCTCGGCCTTCTGGTGGTGGTACCCGTGGATGCCGCGGTCGTGGTCGGTCACGATCTCGCCCGCGGGCTCGACCGGCTGCTCGGTGTGTGACGTGTTCGTCATGTCCGTGGTCTCCGTCGTCACCGTGTCCGACCTCCCGTGTCATGCTGTGATCCGTATACCCCTGGTGGGTATACGGTACCGGATTTTCCGGGCCTGTGGCGGCTTGGCCGGGCCCCGTGCCGATCACTGTGCCTGATGGGCGACACTGGGGTAACGCCGGTTAGCCGTGGCCGGATGATGCGCCTAGCATCAGCCTGACCGAATCCAGAGCACCCCGAGGACCCCTTGTGCGCTTTCGTCTGACCCCCAGGGAGACGAGCTTCTACGACATGTTCGCCGCGTCCGCGGACAACATCGTCACGGGCTCGAAGCTCCTGATGGAACTGCTCGGGGCGGATTCCTCCGCCCGGGCCGAGATCGCGGAGCGGATGCGGGCAGCCGAACACGCCGGTGACGACGCCACCCACGCGATCTTCCACCAGCTCAACTCCTCGTTCATCACGCCGTTCGACCGCGAGGACATCTACAACCTCGCCTCGTCCCTCGACGACATCATGGACTTCATGGAGGAGGCCGTCGACCTGGTCGTCCTCTATCAGGTCGAGGAACTCCCCAAGGGCGTCGAGCAGCAGATCGAGGTTCTGGCCCGGGCGGCCGAGCTGACCGCCGAGGCCATGCCGAACCTGCGCACGATGGACAACCTCACCGAGTACTGGATCGAGGTCAACCGCCTCGAGAACCAGGCCGACCAGATCCACCGCAAGCTGCTCGCGACGCTCTTCAACGGCAAGTACGACGCCATCGAGGTGCTGAAGCTCAAGCAGATCGTCGATGTGCTGGAAGAGGCGGCCGACGCCTTCGAGCACGTGGCCAACACGGTGGAGACCATCGCCGTGAAGGAGTCCTGAGGCCGGCTCATGGACACCTTCTCCCTGATCGTGACCATTGGCGTCGCGCTCGGATTCACATACACGAACGGCTTCCACGACTCGGCGAACGCGATCGCCACGTCCGTCTCCACGCGTGCGCTCACGCCCCGCGCGGCACTGGCCATGGCCGCGGTGATGAACCTCGCCGGTGCCTTCCTCGGCAGCGGTGTCGCCAAGACGGTCAGTGAGGGCATCATCGCGACGCCCGTCGGCGACAAGGGCATGGGCATCCTGTTCGCCGCCCTCGTCGGCGCGATCATCTGGAACCTGGTCACCTGGTACTTCGGCCTGCCGTCCTCCTCCTCGCACGCCCTGTTCGGCGGAATGGTGGGTGCCGCCCTCGCGGGTGGCACCACCGTCTACTGGACCGGGGTGTGGGAGAAGATCGTCATCCCGATGTTCACCTCGCCGGTGATCGGTCTCGTCGTCGGCTACCTGGTGATGACCCTCATCATGTGGCTGTTCCGGCGCTCCAACCCGCACAAGGCCAAGCGCGGCTTCCGTATCGCGCAGACCGTCTCGGCGGCGGGCATGGCGCTCGGACACGGCCTCCAGGACGCCCAGAAGACGATGGGCATCGTCGTGATGGCCCTCGTCATCGGCGGCCACGAGTCCTTCGACGACCCGATCCCCGTCTGGGTCAAGATCGTGTGTGCCGTCATGCTGTCCGCCGGTACGTACGCCGGTGGCTGGCGGATCATGCGGACCCTGGGACGCAAGATCATCGAGCTGGACCCGCCGCAGGGCTTCGCCGCGGAGACGACCGGCGCCTCGATCATGTTCGGCTCGGCGTTCCTGTTCCACGCGCCGATCTCGACGACGCACGTCATCACCTCGGCGATCATGGGTGTGGGCGCCACCAAGCGCGTCAACGCTGTCCGCTGGGGCGTCGCCAAGAACATCATCCTGGGCTGGTTCATCACGATGCCGGCCGCGGCGCTGGTCGCCGCCGGCTCCTACGGCATCATCTGGCTGGCCTTCGGCTAGGTGCCGCCAGGGGCGCGGGGAACTGCGCGACAAGCCCACGACAAGCCGCGGACGCGTCTGCTCATGTGCCGAGCAGACGCGTCCGCGGCTTTTCCGTGGTTGCTCGCGCCCACGCGGCGGAGCCGCACATCGATACAGTCCCGCGCCCCTTACGGGGCGCATCTCCCCGGCGCTTGAATGGAAAGAGCCCGCCCCTTGCGGGGCGGGCTCTTTTGCCTCGTGGTGGCACCGCCATGCAGCACCACGAGGGGTCGGGGGGAGTCGGGCCTAGCCGAAGCGGCCCGAGATGTAGTCCTCCGTGGCCTGGACGGACGGGTTGGAGAAGATGCGCTCCGTCTCGTCGATCTCGACGAGCTTGCCGGGCTGGCCGACCGCCGCGAGGTTGAAGAAGGCGGTGCGGTCCGAGACGCGGGCCGCCTGCTGCATGTTGTGCGTCACGATGACGATCGTGAAGCGCTCTTTCAGCTCACCGATCAGGTCCTCGATGGCGAGGGTGGAGATCGGGTCCAGGGCGGAGCAGGGCTCGTCCATGAGCAGGACGTCCGGCTCGACCGCGATCGCGCGGGCGATGCACAGACGCTGCTGCTGACCGCCGGAGAGGCCGGAGCCCGGCTTGTTCAGGCGGTCCTTGACCTCGTTCCAGAGGTTGGCGCCCTTGAGGGACCGCTCGACTATCTCGTTGAGCTCGGACTTCTTGTACTTGCCGTTCAGACGCAGACCCGCCGCCACGTTGTCGAAGATCGACATGGTGGGGAAGGGGTTGGGGCGCTGGAAGACCATGCCGACGGTGCGCCGCACGGCCACCGGGTCGACGGCGGACCCGTACAGGTCCTCGTCGTCGAGCAGCACCTTGCCCTCGACGCGGCCGCCGGGGGTGACCTCGTGCATGCGGTTGAGGGTGCGCAGGAACGTCGACTTGCCGCAGCCGGAGGGGCCGATGAAGGCCGTCACCGAGCGGGGCTCGACGGTCATCGAGATGTCTTCGATCGCCTTGTGGGATCCGTAGTAGGCGGTGAGTCCGCTTACGTCGATTCGCTTGGCCATGACTGGTTCACTACTTCCGGGTTCGAGTCGCTGATGCTTCGAGATAGCCGCGTCAGCGGCCCGTCTTCGGGGCCTTCCAGCGGGCGATGCCGCGGGCCACGAGGTTGAGGATCATGATGAAGGCGATGAGGACCAGGGCGGCGGCCCAGGCGCGGTCGTACGCGGCCTCGTTGCCGCCGCTCTTCGCGTACTGCTCGTAGATGTAGAGCGGCAGCGAGGCCTGCGGGCCTTCGAAGGGGTTGCCGTTGATCAGCGGGTTGCCGAACACGAGGAGCAGCACGGGGGCCGTCTCTCCCGCGATACGGGCGACCGCGAGCATCACGCCGGTGGTGATGCCGCCGATCGAGGTCGGCAGGACGACCTTCAGGATGGTGCGCCACTTCGGGACGCCGAGGGCGAGGGAGGCCTCGCGCAGCTCGTTCGGGACGAGCTTGAGCATCTCCTCGGTGGAGCGGACCACGACCGGGATCATCAGGATCGACAGGGCCATCGAGCCGGCGAAGCCGGAGAAGCCGAAGCCGAGGATCAGGATCCAGAAGGACAGGATGAACAGGCCCGCGACGATCGACGGGACACCCGTCATGACGTCGACGAAGAAGGTGACCGCCTTGGCGAGCTTCCCGCGGCCGTACTCGACCAGGTAGATCGCCGTCAGGAGGCCGATCGGCACCGAGATCACGGTGGCGATGCCGACCTGCTCCAGCGTGCCGAGGATGGCGTGGTAGATGCCGCCGCCGGTCTCCATGCTGGTGACGTAGCCCATGGAGTGGCTCAGGAAGTACGGGTCGAGGACCTTGATGCCGCGCTTGACCGTCTCGTAGACGAGGGAGGCGAGCGGGATCACGGCGAGGACGAACGCGACCCAGACGACGCTGGTCGCGACGCGGTCCTTGGCCTGGCGGGTGCCCTCGACCTTCGCGGCCAGCGCGTAGGTGACGAGGACGAACAGGAGCGCGGCGAGCAGGCCCCACTGGATGCGGCTGTCGAGGCCGGCGCCGAGGCCGATCGCGCAGCCCGCGGCGACCGAGCCGACCGCGATGGCCCAGGGGGACCAGCGGGGCAGGCGCGCGGCGCTCAGGGAGTCGGGGCGCTTCACAGGTACGGTCGCGTGGCTCATGCGTTGGCCCCCGAGTACTCCTTGCGGCGGGCGATGATCAGCCGGGCGGCGCCGTTGACCAGCAGCGTGATGACGAAGAGGACCAGACCCGAGGCGATCAGGGCGTCGCGGCCCTGGTCGTTGGCCTCGGAGAACTTCGCGGCGATGTTCTGCGCGAACGTGCCGCCGCCCGGGTCGAGCAGGCTGGTGTGGATCAGGAAGTCGGGGGAGAGGACCGTGGCGACGGCCATCGTCTCGCCGAGCGCGCGGCCGAGGCCGAGCATCGACGCGGAGATCACGCCGGAGCGGCCGAAGGGGATCACCGACATGCGGATGACCTCCCAGCGGGTCGCGCCGAGGGCGAGGGCCGCCTCCTGGTGCATCAGGGGGGCCTGCCGGAAGACCTCGCGGGAGACGTTGGTGATGATCGGCAGGATCATGATCGCGAGCAGGATGCCGACGGTGAGCAGGGTGCGCGGGGCGCCGCCCTGCCACTCGAAGATCCCGGTCCAGCCGAAGTACTGGTCGAGCCAGCCGAACAGTCCCTGCATGTGCGGCACGAGGAACAGGGCGCCCCACAGGCCGTACACGATGGACGGCACGGCGGCGAGCAGGTCGACGACGTAGGCGATGGGGCCGCCCAGCTTCTTCGGCGCGTAGTGCGTGATGAACAGCGCGATGCCGACGGAGACCGGGACCGCGATCACCATGGCGATGACCGAGGTGACGATGGTGCCGAAGGCGAGGACGGCGATGCCGAAGACTGGCGGGGTGGCGGTCGCGTTCCACTCGAAGGTGGTGAGGAAGTTGCCCTCGTTCTTCGAGAGGACCAGCGAGGCGCGGTAGGTCAGGAAGACCGCGATCGCGGCCATGATCACCAGCAGCAGGATGCCGGAGCCGCGCGAGAGACCGAGGAAGATCCGGTCGCCGGGGCGGGTGGCGCCGCGGGCCGCGCGCTTGTGCTGGGCGGGCGTCGGGCGGTCTGTGGGCGCTGGTGGCGCGGGGGATTGCGTAGATATGTCCATGGGGATTCTCCGGTCTGCGAAGTCCTTGTCACCCGGGTCGGGGCGGGGACTTCTGGCGGCGGTGCACCGGACGGTGCGGGCCGCCCGGATTCCGGGCGGCCCGCACTCTGGGTCAGCTCAGGCCGGCGACGGTCTCGCGGACCTTCGCGTTGATCTCGGCCGGGATCGGGGCGTAGCCCAGGTCGGCCAGGGAGGCCTGGCCCTCGTCGCTCGCCATGTAGGTGAGGAACGACTTGGTGGCGGCCAGGGTGTCGGCCTTGTTGCCCTTGTCGCAGGCGATCTCGTACGTGACCAGGACGATCGGGTAGGCGCCCTCGGCCTTGGTGCCGTAGTTCAGCTCCAGGGAGAGGTCCTTGCCGGTGCCCACGATCTTGGCGTCGGCGATGGCCTTCGAGGCGTTGTCCGTCGTGGCCTTGACCGGGGAGGCGGCACCGGTGGCGATGTCGACCGTGTTCATGCCCTTGGCGTAGGAGAGCTCCATGTAGCCGATGGCGCCGGCGGTCTGCTTGACCTGCTGCGCGACACCGGAGGAGCCCTGGGCGGACTGGCCGTCCTTGGCCATCCACGCCTTGCCGTGCTCGTACTTCCAGTCGGCCTTGGCCGTGGCGCCGAGGTACTTGGTGAAGTTGTCCGTGGTGCCGGACTCCTCGGAGCGGTGGAAGGCCTGGATCTTCGTCGACGGCAGCTTCGCGTCGGGGTTCAGCTTCTTGATCGCCGCGTCGTCCCACTTGGTGATCTTCGAGTCGAAGATCTTGGCGAGGGTCGGGGCGTCCAGGACGAGGTTGTCGACGCCGTCCAGGTTGTACGCGACGGCGATCGGGCCGCCGACCATCGGCAGGTCGATGCCCTGGCCGGTCTTGCACACCTTCTTGGAGGCGGCGACCTCTTCCGGCTTGAGCGGGGAGTCGGAACCGGCGAAGGCGACCTGGCCCTGGTTGAAGGCCTCGATGCCGGCGCCCGATCCGTCGGGCTTGTAGTTGATCTGCACGCCGGAGCAGGCCTGCGAGTAGGCCTTGCGCCAGGCGTCGATCGCGTTGGCCTGGGCCGAGGAGCCGGAGCCGAGGAGCTGGCCCTTGGCGTCGTCACACTTGATGTTGCCGGCCTTGGCGGAGGGGCCGCCGCTGCTGCCGCCGTTGGTGCCCGTGTCGTCCGAGCCGCACGCCGTGAGGGCCAGGGCGCCAGTGACGGCGAGAGCGCCGAGGGAGAGGGCGCGGAGCCGGTTCTTGCGCTGAAGCTTCACCTTCGGATGTTCCTTCCAGGAGCCGCCGGCCGCGTGTCGTCTGGCGGCGTGCGAAAGTCTGCGGATTTCAGTCGAGCGGTGGGGTGTTCCCGGAGGTCCGGGGCTCACCGCACAAGGCCGAAATTAGGCAGATCAGGTGAAGCGGCCGAAGGGCGAGAGTGAACGGCGGGTGAACCTCAGCGGGCGGTGCGGTGAGGTCACGGAGTGATTACGTCGAGCGAGTTCAGCAGGGCGTCGACGAGCCTGCGGTCGCGGGGCTGGGTGAGCCTGTCGCGGGCTTTGGCGGGCGCCAGCCACACCAGCCGGTCCACCTCGCGGCTCGGCTCGAAAGCGCCCTCGCCGGCCTCGGCCGCCCAGTAGCTGACCCGCTTCGCGACACCCTGGGCGAGATAGCGGACCTCGGGCAGCACGGCGCCGGGCACACAGGCGAAACCGGTCTCCTCCCGCACCTCGCGCAGCGCGCAGGCCAGGGTGGTCTCCCCCCGCTTGAGCTTGCCCTTCGGGTGCGACCAGTCGTCGTACTTGGGCCGGTGGACGAGGCAGATCTGCACGCCCGAGGCGCCCGGGGAGCGGCGCCACAGGACACAGCCCGCGGCCAGGACCGCGCCGTCGTCCCCGTACACGGTCACGGCGTGCTCACCGGCTCCCGGCGCCACGCGTCCAGGAACGCCTCCCGCGCCGCCTCCACCTGGTGCCGCTGGTCCGCGTGCAGCACGCCCAGGGCGTACGCGGTCGGCGGGGCGATGCGCGGGGTGCGGGCCGCCTGGGACGCGGCGGCGGCCGCCTCGGCGGCGTCCCGGTGCGCGTTCAGGGCGTGCGCCGCCGACGACAGGCGTACGGCGTCGGCCGGCGGGCCCGGGACGACCTCCAGGGCGTAGCGGTGCAGGCGCAGGAGCAGCCGGACGTGGTGCCAGGGCGTGTCCGAGCCCGCGTCGTACTGGCTGTACGGGGGCCGGCCGCCGAGCCCCGCGACCGCCTCCGTGAGCCGGGCCTGCGCCTCGGCCGCGAACCGGTCGAGGGGGGCGTCCGCGCCGGACAGCGGCACCTCGCTGGCCAGCACCGCGACACTGTCCGCCACCGCGTGGAAGCGGGAGCTGCCGAGCGCCTGCAGGGCCGTGCTGTGCGCCCGCGTCCTGGCCAGGGTCAGCTGCCGGTCGAGCAGCGCCGCCGCCTTCGCCGCGCCGAGCGCGAGGGTCTCCCGGCCGGGCGGCGCCGCCGGTGCCCCGGGCTCGGCGCGCTGGGCGGGCGGCGCGACCGTGCCGGTGGTCAGCCGGTGCAGGGCCTCCGCGAGCCGGGCGAGCCGGTCCGCGTACGCGTGCTCGTGGGCCAGCGTGCCGGACAGCCATGCCAGTTCGGGCCGCAGGGCGTCCGACCACTCGGCGTCGAGCAGCGGCCGGAAGGTGTGCAGGGTGCCGCTGATCCGGCGGGCGGCGCGGCGCAGGGCGCGGGCCGCGTCCGCCGTGTCGCCGGCCGCGCCGCTCTCCCGGTGCTGCCGCAGGGCGCGCAGGAAGTCGGTCGCCCGGCCCCGCAGGTGGGACCCGAGCACGGCGTCCGTGTCGTACGCCTCGCTGGACTCAAGGTGTTGCTGTGCCACGCCGGCGCCTCCGGGCGTCTATGAGCATCTCCTGTACGTTGCGCAGGGGTCGCCCGTCCGCGTCCGTCGCGTGCCGGGTCCACTCGCCGTCCGGGCCGAGGTGCCAGGAGGCGGTGGTGTCGGACATCCCCGTTTCGAGCAGCCGGCTCAGGGCCGCGCGGTGCGCCGGGTCGTCGACGCGGACCAGGGCCTCGATCCGGCGGTCGAGATTGCGGTGCATCATGTCGGCGCTGCCGAACCAGACCTCGGGGTCGCCGCCGTTGCCGAACGCGAAGACCCGCGAGTGCTCCAGGAAGCGGCCGAGGACCGAGCGGACCCGGATGTTCTCGGACAGGCCCGCGACGCCGGGGCGCACCGCGCAGATGCCGCGCACCCACACGTCGACGGGCACGCCCGCCTGCGAGGCCCGGTAGAGGGCGTCGATGACGGCCTCGTCGACCATCGAGTTGACCTTGATCCGGACGTACGCCGGGCGGCCCGCGCGGTGGTGTTGGACCTCCTGCTCGATCCGCGTGACCAGGCCGGTGCGCAGCGAGCGCGGGGCGACCAGGAGACGGCGGTAGGTGGCCCGGCGCGAGTAGCCGGACAGCCGGTTGAACAGGTCGGACAGGTCGGCGCCCACGTCCTGGTTCGCGGTGAGCAGGCCGAGGTCCTCGTACAGCCGGGCGGTCTTCGGGTGGTAGTTGCCGGTGCCGACGTGGCTGTAGCGGACGAGGGTGTCGCCCTCCTGGCGCACGACGAGCGACAGCTTGCAGTGCGTCTTCAGGCCGACGAGGCCGTAGACGACGTGGCAGCCGGCCTCCTCCAGCTTGCGGGCCCACTTGATGTTGGCCTGCTCGTCGAAACGCGCCTTGATCTCGACGAGGACGAGGACCTGCTTGCCCGCCTCCGCCGCCTCTATCAGCGCGTCGACGATCGGCGAGTCGCCCGAGGTCCGGTACAGCGTCTGCTTGATCGCGAGGACGTCCGGGTCCTGCGCGGCCTGCTCCAGGAACGCCTGCACGGACGTGGAGAACGAGTCGTAGGGGTGGTGCAGGAGCACGTCGTGGCTGCGCAGCGCCGCGAAGATGTCGGGCGCCGACGCCGACTCGACCTCGGCGAGGTCACGGTGCGTGCCCGCGACGAACTTCGGGTACTTCAGCTCGGGCCGGTCCAGGCCCGCTATCGCGAACAGGCCGGTCAGGTCGAGCGGCCCCGGCAGCGGGTACACCTCCGACTCGCTGATCTTCAGCTCCCGTACGAGGAGGCTGAGGACCTCGGAGTCGATGGTCTCCTCGACCTCCAGGCGCACCGGCGGGCCGAAGCGGCGCCGCATGAGCTCCTTCTCCAGCGCCTTCAGGAGGTTCTCGGTGTCGTCCTCCTCGACCTCCAGGTCCTCGTTCCGCGTCACGCGGAACATGTGGTGCTCCTCGATCGTCATGCCGGGGAACAGCTCGCCCAGGTGCCGGGGCGCCGAGATCACGTCCTCGATCGGCACGTAGCGCTGCGGCGAGGCCTCCAGGAAGCGGGACAGCAGCGGCGGGACCTTGACGCGGGCGAAGTGGCGGTGGCCGGAGACCGGGTTGCTGACGACGACCGCGAGGTTCAGGGAGAGACCCGAGATGTACGGGAAGGGGTGCGCGGGGTCGACGGCCAGCGGGGTCAGCACCGGGAAGATCTGCTGCATGTACAGCGTGTAGAGCCGGGCCTGCTCCTTCTCCGTCAGCTCGTGCCAGCGGACGATGTGGACGCCCTCGTCGGCCAGCGCCGGGGCGACCTCCTCCTGGTAGCAGGCGGCGTGCCGGGCCATGAGCTCGCGCGAGCGGTTCCAGATCAGCTCCAGGACCTCGCGGGGCTGCAGGCCCGAGGCGGAGCGGGTGGCGACGCCGGTCGCGATACGGCGCTTGAGTCCCGCGACCCGCACCATGAAGAACTCGTCGAGGTTCGAGGCGAAGATGGCCAGGAAGTTGGCGCGCTCCAGGAGCGGGGTGTTCGGGTCCTCGGCGAGCTCCAGGACCCGTTCGTTGAACGCCAGCCAGCTGCGTTCGCGGTCCAGGAAACGTCCCTGCGGGAGCTCGTCCCCGTCCGCGCGGCTGCTGTAGTCCTCCTCGTAGTCGTCCGGATCGGCGTCGATGTCGGCGACGATCCCGGCGAGCTTCGCGTCGAAGTCACCGGCCGCGACGGGATGCGGGCGGTGGGCGGCGAGGGAGCCTACGGAGGGCTGGGCCTTGGGGGACGACTGGTCCTGGGCGGCGTTCGGCTGGCTCATGCGCCCATTCTTCCGCGCGAGGGGGCGCGGAGGCGCGCTGGAATCCGTCGGGCGGTCGGGAACGGGGGCGGGGGGCTGCATTTCGTGAGGGTCGCAAGGTCGTCTGAATCGTTGGTTACGGCGACATGACGTGCGGGCTATCTGGGGCTGGCCTGCACGCGCCGTAACTTCGACCGTCATCGATGCCGGGTGCGGCCCGGTGGCTCCGTCTCGCGCAGTTCCCCGCGCCCCTGAAATGCAGACGCTTCGCGTCGCATTCCCCGATGAGGCGAAGCCTCATTAGGGGCGCGGGGCTGTGTCGATATGCGGCTCCGCCGCGTGGGCGCGACCAGCCCCCACCGGGCCGCACCCGGCGACGAGACCGTTACCGGGCAGACGGGACCCGGCGGCGGAGGAGCCGGAACGCCGCGTACGTGAGGGCCGAGACGAGGGCCAGGATCACGCCCGTCTCCATCAGCTGCATGGGCCAGAAGTGGGCCGGGGGATGGCCCTCGCGGTAGAAGCCCGTGATGTTGTGCTCGGTGAGGCAGGCGCGGTCGTCGACGCACATCGGGTCGTCGACCCGCGCCCCGGAACCCGTGATCGCGCCCTCACCGGTGAGCTGGCCGGCGAAGAAGCGGTAGCCCTGCTCGACGGAGCCGGTGACCGTGCGGGTGCTCCACAGGTGCGGGCGGAGCTGTCCGAGGAGGGCGGAGAGGACGAGGAGCAGGACTCCGGAGGTCGCGGCGGCGGGCAGGGCCCGGCGGTACAGCAGCGCACCGAGCGCCCCGCAGGCCAGCCCCAGCAGGGGCAGGGCGACGGCGACCGTGCCGAGCGTGTCGAAGGAGCCGGCGGCGTACCACTGGTTGTCGGTGAGGCCGGGGGCCCGCGCGACGACGACCTGGCGCAGGGCGATCAGGAGGCCGGTGCCGAGGGTGAGGAGCAGCGCCGGGAGCGCCAGCTTCGCGGTGAGCCAGCGGACCGGGGTGACGGACTGCGCCCAGGTCAACTGGGCGGTTCCGCGCTCCAGTTCGCGGCCGAGGACGAGACCGCCGATGTACAGCGCGACGGCGAGCGGTACGGCGGCCATCGACACGTCGACGACGAGGGTCGCGGAGCTGTAGGCGCCCGCGGTCGGGCCCTTGGCGACGCAGGAGTTGGCCACTCCGGCGACGCAGCGCCCGACGATGCCGAGCCCCGAGGTGCCGGGGCCGATGAGCCACAGCTGGACGCCCGCGCACAGCGCCACGTAGGCGACCCAGAGCCACAGCGCGACCTGGTGCAGCTTGAGGACCGTCCAGGTCAGGCCGGTGCGGGGCGAGAAGGTCAGGGCGCTCATGCGGAGGCCTCCTTGCGGCGGGGCTGGTAGCGGCGCAGCACGAGGAAGGCGGCGGCGACGACGAGGGCGGTCAGGGCGAGCAGGATGCCCGTCTCGGCGAGCTGGCGGGGCCAGTAGTCCGGCGAGGGCAGGTAGTGGCGGGTGAAGCCGGTGATGTCGTGCCGGTCCAGACAGGTCTGCGTGGTGCAGCCGGGGTCGCGGATCTCGGCGCCGGTGGAGGTGACGGCCCGGCTGTGCACGGGCAGTTCGGGCGTCTGGTGGCGGCCCTGGAAGGGCCAGGAGTTGCCGCGGAACGCGCCGACCAGGTACGTGCCGATGCCGGCGACGGCGAGCGCGGGCAGGGTGCGGCGCAGCACGAGCGCGGCGAGGACGCCGAACGCGAGGCCGAACAGGGCGTTCGCGACGGTCGCGGGGCCGATGGAGAAGGCGAGGTCGCGCGGGCCGATGCCGGCGACGAGCAGGTGGTTGCGGTCGTCCCAGACCAGGCGGTACAGGACGACGATCAGGGTGGTGCCGACGGTGACGAACAGCGCGGGCACGGCGAGCTTCGCGGCGAGCCAGCGGGCCGGGGAGACGGACTGGGTCCAGGCCAACTGGACGGTGCCCGACTCCAGTTCGCGGGCGATCAGCGGTCCGGCCGCGAAGACGGCGACGGCGACCGCGGCGATGCGGGCCCAGGACAGCGGATCGTAGAAGAGGGAGTCGAAGGTGAGGTAGAAGCCCCAGCCGAGGTCGCTGCGGTTGGCCTCGAAGGCGCCCTCGTAGCCGAGGGAGTCGAAGGCGCGCAGGACCTCGGACGAGCCCGGGCCCCACAGCCACAGCAGCAGGCCGAGGCTGATCACGACGTACCCGGTCCAGGCCCACAGGGCGGTGCGGTGCAGGCGCAGGGTCGTCCAGACGAGACCGTCGGGGCCGGGCAGGGTGCGCCGGACGCGGGCGGTGTCCTTCTCGGAAGCGGGAGCGGGGGCGGGGGCGCTCATGCGGACACCTCCGGGGTCAGCGGCGCGGGGGCCGGGCCGGTGCTCGGGGTGAGCAGGGCCGGGGCGTCGGGGGAGCGCAGATGGGCGAGGAGCAGTTCCTCCAGGGAGGGTTCCTGGACGGCCCAGCCGGCGCCGAGCGCGCCGTCGCGGCGGATCAGGGCGGTGATGCCGCGGCCGGAGGCGCGGGACTCGACGACGGTGTGGCCGGTGAGGTCGCCGCGGCCGGTGACGAGGCTGTGGGCGCCGATCAGGTCGTCGATGCCGCCGCCGAGCCGGATGCGGCCGCCGCCCAGGAGGAGCAGGTGGTCGCAGGCGTCGGCGAGCTCGGCGACGATGTGCGAGGACATGAGGACGGTGGTGCCGTGCTCGGCGGCGTCGGCCATCAGGGTGCCCATGAGTTCGTGCCGGGCGAGCGGGTCGAGGTCGGCCATCGGCTCGTCGAGCAGCATCAGTTCGGGCCGCTTGCCGAGGGCCAGGGCGAGGGCGACGCGGGTGCGCTGGCCGCCGGAGAGCGAGCGGATGCGGGCCTTCGGGTCGAGGTCGCCCTGCGCGACGATGCCCGCCGCGTACGAGGCGTCCCAGCGGCCGGGGTTGAGCTCGGCGCCCAGGCGCAGGGTGTCGGCGACGGTCAGCTGCGGGTACAGCGGCTTGTCCTGGGACAGGTACGCGACCTTGGCGCGGTGTTCGCCGGGGGCGCCGCCGAGCACGGTGACCCGGCCGGAGGTGGGGCGCAGGAGTCCGGCGGCGATGGCCAGCAGGGTGGACTTTCCGGCGCCGTTGGGCCCCACCAGGGCGCTGACGCGGGCGGCCGGGAGCCGGAACGCGCAGTGGTCGAGAGCGGCGATGCCTCGCCGCCCGTAGCGCTTGACGACGCCGGTCGCCTCGATGGCCGTGGTCATGCTGTCCCCTCGGTGCTGCTCGTGGTGCTTGCGGTCCCTGCGGTGCTTGCGGTCCCTGCGGTGCTTGTGGAGCCTGCGGTGCGGAAGTGCGCGTCCAGTGCGCTGCCGAACAGGGCGGCCACGTCCTCGCGGTCGAGCCCTGCCTCCTTCGCGCGTCTCGTCCAGTCCTCCAGCTCGGCTCGCAGCGGCGAGTCGGCGGGGGACGAGCCCAGTGATCTGCGGACGAAGGTGCCCAGGCCGCGGCGGGCTTCGACGAGTCCGGAGCGCTCCAGCTCGCGGTACGCCTTCAGCACCGTGTTCGGGTTGATGGCCGTCGCCTCGACGACCTCGCGGGCGGTGGGCAGCTTGTCCCCGGGCTCCAGCAGGCCCAGCCGGAGGGCCTGCTCGGTCTGGTGGACGATCTGCAGGTAGGTGGCGACGCCGCTGGAGCGGTCGATGCGGAACTCGATGACGGGCCCCGTGTCTCCTGCCACGTCGTGCCCCCCTTTCCCTACTTTCACTAATCAAGTAGTGAAAGGGTGATGCAAGAGAGGGGCCGGCGTCAAGCGACGCCGGCCCCTCGGGGTCTTACTGCCGGGTGAAACCGCAGGTCACGACTCTGTGCGGTACATCAGATCCGTCTCGTACGTGCTGAAGCCGAGCCGCTCGTACACGCTCACCGCCGCCTTGTTGTCCGCGTCGACATAGAGCATCGCCGTCGGCAGACCGGCCGCCGCGAGATGCCGCAGCCCCGTCGTCGTGAGCGCCTTGCCGAGCCCGCCGCCCTGGTTCCCCGGCGCCACGCCGACCACGTACACCTCGCCGATCCGCTCCGCGGCGTGCACCTTCGTCCAGTGGAAGCCGACCAGCTCGTCCCCCTGGAACGCCAGGAAGAAGCCCGCCGGGTCGAACCACGGCTCCGCCTTGCGGTCGTCCAGGTCGCGCTGGGTCAGCGAACCCTGCTCCGGGTGGTGCGCGAACGCCGCCGCGTTCACCGCGAGCCACGCCGCGTCGTCCTGCCCCGGCACGAACGTACGGATCCGCACGCCCTCCGGCAGCACCGGGTCGGGCAGCGCCAGGTCGCTCAACGAACGCCGCATCTGCCGCAGTTCACGGAACAGGGTCAGGCCGAGCACCTGCGCGAGGTGCCGCGCCGCGCTGTGCCCGCCGTGCGCCCACACCCGCAGCCGCTTCCCGGACGCGGCGAGCAGCGCCGCGCCCAGCGCCCGCCCGTGCCCGTGCCCGCGGTGCGCGGGGTGCACGACCAGCTCGGCGGCCGGTGCCTCGATCGGGTCGGTGTCCTCCAGCTGCGCGTAGCCCGCGAGCTCCCCGCCGACGGTCAGCAGAAGATGCCGCACGCCCTCCCGCTCGCCGCCCCGCAACTGCAGCCGCCCCTGCTCCGACACGGCCTGCTGGCCGTCGGTCCTGGCGGCCTCGGCGAGCAGGGCGAGAACCTCGCCGGCCTGCCCGGCGGACAGGGCTGACAGGGTGTCGATCGATCGGCCCGGAACGGCCGGATCGCTGGCGTTTACGGAGTCCGTGGTCATGGCTACGAGGGTACGGGCCGCCCCGCCCCGGAGAAGGGCAACCGCCTCGTAACCTGCAACCCCCTGTTGCGCTACGCGCGTTGACTCTAGGCTTCCCCGGGTCACCGTCGTCGCGCCGCGATGCCACGAACACCGCACCCGCAGGGGGGACATATGCCCGTGAAAAGGAACCGGCCGGGGCGCCGGGTCAGAGCGGCGCTCGCCGCGACCGCTACCCTCGCCACCGCCGGCGCGCTGATCGCCGCGCTGCCCGCGGGGGCCACGCAGCAGGACCAGGGCCAGGACCGGCAGGGCCAGGGCCGCTACCAGGACGTCCAGCTGCTCTCGTTCAACGACTTCCACGGCAACCTGGAGCCCCCGGCCGGCGGCGCCGGGCAGGTCACCGAGAAGCAGGCCGACGGGACGTCGAAGGCGATCGACGCGGGCGGCGTCGAGTACCTCGCCTCGTCGCTGCGCACCGCGCGCCAGGGCCACCCCTACAGCGTGACCGCCGCCGCCGGTGACCTCGTCGGCGGCAGCCCGCTGCTTTCCGGCCTGTTCCACGACGAGCCCACCGTCGAGGCCATGAACAAGCTGGACCTCGACGTCACCAGCGTCGGCAACCACGAGTTCGACGAGGGCGCCAAGGAGCTGGCCCGGCTGCAGAACGGCGGCTGCCACCCCGACGCCGGCTGCTACGAGGACGGCCGCACCTTCGAGGGCGCCGACTACCCGTACCTCGCCGCCAACGTGACGGACGAGAAGACCGGCAAGCCCATCCTCAAGCCCTACTGGGTGTGGAAGAACAAGGGCGTGAAGGTCGGCTTCATCGGCGTCACCCTGGAGGGCACGCCGGACATCGTGACCGCCGACGGCGTCAAGGGCCTCAAGTTCCACGACGAGATCGAGACCGTCAACAAGTACGCGAAGATCCTGGACAAGCAGGGCGTGAAGTCCATCGTCGCGCTCATCCACGAGGGCGGCGCCCCGGCCTCGGGCGACTACAACTACAACTGCGACTCCCCGGGCGCCGGCGACGGCATCTCCGGCCCGATCGTCGACATCGCCAAGGGCATCACCCCGAAGGTCGACGCGCTCGTCACCGGCCACACCCACCAGGCCTACGTGTGCACGATCCCGGACCCGTCCGGCAAGCCGCGCATGGTCACCTCCGCGTCCTCGTTCGGCAAGGTCTACACGGACACCACGCTGACCTACGACCGCCGCACCCAGGACATCGTGCGGACCTCGGTGAAGTCCGCGAACCACGTCGTGGCCCGCACCCAGCCCAAGGCCGCCGACATGAGCGAGCTGATCGGCCGCTGGGACAAGCTGGCCGCGCCGGTCGCGAACCGACCCGTCGGCCACATCTCCGCCGACATCCTGGGCCGGGGCGCGAAGACGCCGGAGGAGCCGCTCGGTGACCTGATCGCCGACGCGCAGCTCGCCTACGGCAAGTCCGTGGACCCGAAGACCTCGCTGGCTCTGATGAACGCCGGCGGCGTCCGCTCCGACCTCGTCCACAAGGCGAGCGGCAGCGAGGGCGACGGTGTCGTGACGTACCGCGAGGCCTTCGCCGTGCAGCCGTTCGGCAACACGGTCAACCTCGTCGACCTCACCGGCGCCCAGGTGATCGAGGCGTTGCAGCAGCAGGTCAGCGGCTCGAACGAGGCCTCGCCGAGGGTGCTTCAGCCGTCCTCCGGGCTCACGTACACGATCGACATGAAGAAGACCGGCGCGGCCCGTCTCCTCGTCGACACCGTCAAGCTGAACGGCGCGGCCATCGACCCCGCGGCCACCTACCGCGTCGCGATGAACGCGTTCCTGGCGGGCGGCGGCGACGGCTTCAAGGCGCTCGGCCAGGGCAAGAACCCGTTCGTCGGTGACGACGACCTCAAGGCGTTCGGCGACTACCTGACCGCGAACTCCTCCGCGCAGAAGCCGATCGACCCGCCGAAGGCGGACCGCGTCACGCTCCTCAAGTAGGCACGGCTCAGCGCTTCTTCAGGCACGTCCGAGTGGCCCGCGGCTCTTCGCCGTGGGCCACTCGCGCGTCGTGAAGATTGTTTGCGCGAAGGGTGGGGGTGTGTGGTGGAATCACCCGATGCGTACCCCCCACCGCATAGCTGACGACCACATATCTGACGGCCACATACCTGACGGCCGCACCCCCTTTGATGGACCGATCACCGAATCGGTTCCCTCGGACCCGGACCCGGACCCGGACACGCGCGCGTACGCGAATCCGTACGACGAGCTCGCCGCCCTCGCCGGCAACCCGCTCGACGCGTTCCTGCGCGAGGAGCCCGACGACCCCGACGAGGCGGAATGGTCGCCGCCCAACCACCGGCGCGGCAGCCGCCGCCGCAACCGCTTCGCGGGCCTGTCCCTCGCGGCGAAGGGCGTCATCGCCGTCCTCGTCCTGGCCGCCTTCCTCACGCTCGCCGACCGCTGGGCCCTGCTCTACGCCGAGCACGAGGCGGCCCAGCAGCTGAAGCGGCAGATGAAGCTGACTGCCGCCCCCGAGGTCGAGATCGAGGGCTTCCCCTTCCTCACCCAGCTCGCCGACCGCCGCGTCGACGAGATGAAGATCACCGTCCCCGACGTCGCCGCCGACCGCGTCACCCTCGCCGAGGTCTCCGCGACCGTGCGCGACGTCCGGATCACCGGCGAGGGCCTCACCGGCATCAGCGGCGCGCAGGCCGACGCCATGAACGGCGAGGTGCTGCTCAGCTTCGCCGACATGAACCGCGAACTGGGCGCCTCCCAGGTCACCTTCACCGGGCACGGCCGCGACAAGGTCCTGGCCCGCGGCACGCTGCCCGTCGCCGGACACGACCTGAAGGTGAGGGCCGACGCCACCATCCGGCGCCTGGGCACCACCGGCATCAGCACCGACATCGACGGCATGAGCCTGAGCATCGGCGACCTCGCCACCTACCGGCCCGGCACCGGCACCTCCCAGGGCCTGCACCTGAGCCGCCGCTCGGTCGCCCGGGTCACCGCCGAGACCGACAAGGCCAAGCGGCTGCTGTCCATCCCCGCGCTCATGCACCGCATCGGCGTGCCCGACCGGGCGGTGCGCGCGGCCCTGCGCAGCGACACCAAGCTCGCCGAGCTCACCGGCTCGCCCCGCTTCGTGCACCAGCTGATGCGCATGAACCTGATCGACATCGCGCTCGACCACCCCTGGCTGCTGAAGAAGGTCGGGCTCGATCCGTCGCTGCTCGACAGCCTGTCCCGGCTCACCCGCCCCGCCCTCGCGGACCGCCTCTCCCTCGCGTTCCGGCTGCCGGAACTGCCCCGCGACCACGGGTACGTACGGCTGCGGGACGTGTCCGTGGAGAAGGACGGCATCCGCGTCGAACTGTCCGGCGCCGGACTCAGCGTCGGCGGCTGACCGGCTACGGCAGTTCGGGCGGCGGCGTCGGCGCCCCCGGCAGCGTGACCGTGGCGATGGTGCCGCCGCCGTCCGCCGCCGCGAGCGTCACCTCGCCGCCGATCGCCTCCACCGTGCGCGCCACGATCGAGAGCCCGAGCCCCGAACCGGGCAGCGCCCGCGCCGTCGGCGAGCGCCAGAACCGGTCGAAGACGTACGGCAGTTCCTCGTCCGGGATGCCCGGACCGTGGTCGCGCACGGTGAGCGTCCCGCGCATCAGCCGGACCTCGACCGCGCCCCGCTCGGGGCTGAACTTCACGGCGTTGTCCAGCAGGTTGACGATCGCCCGCTCCAGCGCGGCCGGCTCCGCCCGTACGTACCAGGGCGCGAGCTCCGCGCTCACGGTGAGCTCGGGGCCGCGCAGCCGCGCCCGTTCGACGGCGCTGCGCACGGTGTCGTGCAGCGAGACGACCTTGAGCGGCGCGTCGTCGGCGCTCAGGCCGCCCCGGGACAGCTCCTGGAGGTCGCCGATGAGCGCGGCGAGTTCGGACATCTGCGCCTTGAGCGAGGCGAGGAGCGCCCTGCGGTCGTCGGGCGGGATGGCGCGGCCCGTCTCCTCGCTGCGGGTGAGCAGGTCGATGTTGGTGCGCAGGGAGGTCAGCGGGGTGCGCAGCTCGTGCCCGGCGTCCGCGATGAGCTGCTGCTGGAGCTCGCGGGACGCGGCGAGGGAGGCGGTCATGGAGTTGAAGGACGCGGACAGGCGGGCGATCTCGTCGTCGCCCTCGACGGGGATGCGGACGGTCAGGTCCTCGGTGCGGGCCACGTGCTCGACGGTGTCGGTCAGCTCGTCGACGGGCCGCAGCCCGGTGCGCGCGACCCACAGGCCGGCCGCGCCCGCGCCGAGCACACCGATGCCGCCGACGAGGAGCAGGATCCAGGCCAGCGAGGTGAGCGGCCGGTCGATCTCGCTCAGCGGCTGGGCGATGGAGACGGCGTACCGGTCCTGGAGCAGGCCCGCGGCGCCGGGCGGGGGCCGATACGTGTAGACGCGCTGGGCCTCGCCCTTCGTGTTGTCGGCCGTGTGGAGGGCGAAGTCCCGTTGACCCGTGGCGACCTGGACGTCACTGGCCTCGGCCGCGATGGGGGTCTGGCTCGGGCCCGTGCAGGTGCGGCCCGCCGCCGTCACCAGCTGCACCGTGTAGTTGCCGACCGGGCGCGGGGCCTGGGTGACATTGCCCAGACACGCGGCGGTCAAATCCGACACATAGGAGTCGTCGACCTTGGTCCCCTTCAGCGAGGAGTCCATCTGCGACTGGAGCTGGGCCCGCGTCATGAACCAGCAGGTGACCGCGACCGCCGCGACCGCCGCCGCCACCGCGCCCGCGACGAGCAGCGCGAGCCGCGACCGCAGGGGCAGCCCGCGCAGCCGGCGCAGCCACCCGCTCACTCGGCCCCGCCCGACCGCAGCACGTAGCCCACGCCCCGCACGGTGTGCACGAGCCGCGGCTCGCCGCCGGCCTCCGTCTTGCGGCGCAGGTACATCACGTACACGTCCAGGGAGTTGGAGGACGGTTCGAAGTCGAAGCCCCACACGGCCTTGAGGATCTGCTCGCGGGTCAGGACCTGGCGCGGGTGCGCCAGGAACATCTCCAGGAGCGTGAACTCGGTGCGGGTCAGCTCCACGGTCCGCGCGCCCCGGGTCACCTCGCGGGTCGCCGGGTCCATCCGCAGGTCGCCGAAGGACAGCACGTCGGAGTCGTCCCCGGCCCCGGCCGCCGCGTACCCGCTGCGCCGCAGCAGGGCCCGCACCCGCGCGAACAGCTCGTCGAGCTCGAACGGCTTGACCAGGTAGTCGTCGGCGCCCGCGTCGAGCCCGGTGACGCGGTCGCCGACCGTGTCGCGCGCGGTCAGCATCAGGATCGGGGTGGTGGAGCCGGTGGCGCGCAGCCGGCGGGCCGCGGTCAGCCCGTCCATGCGCGGCATCTGGATGTCGAGGACGACGAGGTCGGGCCGGTACGCGGCGGCCTTCTCCAGGGCGTCCGCGCCGTCCACGGCGACCTCGGTGGCGTAGCCCTCGAAGGCGAGGGAGCGCTGGAGCGCCTCCCGCACCGCGGGCTCGTCGTCCACGATGAGGATGCGGTGTCGGTCGTCACGGTCGCCGTCGGCGGGGCTCATGGGCTGCGTTTTCCTGTCGGTGGGAACGGGGCGTACGGACGGCCTTCAGCCTCGCACGGCCGCCCGCCGCTCGCGTGCGGCACGGCGCTCCGCCTTCGCTTGCGTCTTCGCCCGCGTCTTCGTCGTGGAGGGGACGAGTTCGGGGGCGCGGGCGGCCGGCCGGTGCAGGGCGGCGGCGACGGCGAGCGCGAGGCCGGTGTCCGCGGGGCCGTGGGCGGTCGCGGGGTGCGGGTGGACGGGGGAAGCCATGGGGTCCTCCTGCGGGGACGGGCCGCGGCGGTCAGCTGTCGGTGCCGCCCGCGCGCAGGGTGTCGAGGTCTGCCTTGAGGGTGTTGACGGGGATCGCGAAACCGAGGCCGACGCTGCCGGCGCTCGACGAGGAACCGGCGTCCTGGGCGCTGGAGTACATCGCCGAGTTGATGCCGATGATGTTGCCGTTCATGTCGATCAGCGCGCCGCCGGAGTTGCCCGGGTTGAGCGAGGCGTCGGTCTGGATCGCCTTGTACGTGGTGGTGGACGAGCCGGTGTCGCCGTTGAACTCCCGGCCGCCGAACTCGAAGGGCCAGTTGCCGCCCCCGCCGCCCTGCTGTTGCTGCTGCTGTCCCTCGTCGGTGGAGACGGTGACGTCGCGGTCGAGCGCGGAGACGATGCCGCTGGTGACGGTGCCGGTCAGGCCTTCGGGGGAGCCGATCGCGACGACCTGGTCGCCGACCTTCACGCCGGAGGAGTCGCCGAGCGTCGCGGCTTTGAGGCCGGAGGCGTTCTTCAGCTTGATCAGCGCGAGGTCCTTCTTGGCGTCGGTGCCGACGACCTCCGCCGTGTACGTCTTCCCGTCGCTGGTGCGCACCTTCACCGAGGAGGCCCCGGCGATGACGTGGTTGTTGGTGACGATCTCGCCGTCCCCCGTGAGGATGACGCCCGAGCCGGTCGAGGAGCCGGAGTTGAGCTCCGCGTTGACCTCGACGATCGACGGGCTGACCGCCTGCGCGACCCCGGCGACGGTGCCCCGCTGGCTGCTCGGCACGACGGTGGTGCTGGTGGAGCTGGAGGCGGCGGTGTCGCTGCCGGTCAGCTCCTGGAAGGCGTACGCGGTGCCGCCGCCGACGGCCGCCGCGGCGACGGCCACGGCCGCCAGCAGCCCGACCGGGCCGCGCAGCCGCTTCCGCCGCGGCGCTTCGGGGGCCGCCGCGTCCGGCGCGTGGGCCGGCGGGGGCGGGTAGGCGCCGTAGGAGGAGCCCTGGGGGTACTCGTGCTGGTACTCGCCGCTGGGGCGGAAGCTCTCGGTCATGTCACTCAGCGTGCGACGCCGACATGAGAGCTGTCTGAGTGCTCCCTGAGAGTCCCGGCAGAAGCCTGTTTGCCCGATATAAAGACGGGTCGGGACTCAGGAGCGCGCGGCTACTCGCAGCCGCAGGACTGCCGCACGACCAGCCGGGACGGGAACAGCTTCAGCCGCTCGCGCCGCGACCCCGCGACCCGCAGCGAGTCGTCGAGCACCAGGTCGACGGCGGCCCGCGCCATCGCCGAGCGGTCCGAGGCGACCGTGGTCAGCGGTGGATCGGTGAGCCCCGCCTCCTTCACGTCGTCGAACCCGGCGACGGCCAGCTCGCCCGGCACCTCGATGCGCAGCTCGCGCGCGGCCCGCAGCACGCCGATGGCCTGGTCGTCGGTGGAGCAGAAGATCGCCGGCGGCCGGTCCGGGCCGGCGAGCAGTTCGAGCGCCACCTGGTACGCGTCGTAGCGGTTGTACGGGGCCTCGAAGAGCCGCCCCTCGGTCGACAGGCCGGCCTCGCTCATCGCGCGCCGCCAGCCCTCGACGTGGTCGGAGACGGGGTCGCCCACGGACGGGGTCTCGGCGGTGCCGCCGAGGCAGGCCACGTACGGGTAGCCGTGCTCCAGGAGATGGCGGGTGGCGAGCTGGGCGCCGCCCAGGTCGTCGGTGACGACGGCGACGTCGTCGATCGCCTCGGGCCGCTCGTGCAGCAGCACGACGCGGGCGTCCCAGGCCTCGATCTCGGTGGCCGCCAGATCGTTGAGACCGTGGCTGACGAGGATCAGGCCGGAGACCCGCATGCCGAGGAAGGCCCGCAGATAGTGCACCTCACGGTCGGCCACGTAGTCGGAGTTGCCGACCAGGACCATCTTTCCGCGCTCGGACGCGGCCTGTTCCACCGCGTGCGCCATCTCCGCGAAGAACGGCTGGCGCGAGTCCGGCACGATCATGCCTATGAGGTCGGTGCGCCGCGAGGCCATGGCCTGGGCGACCCGGTCGGGCCGGTACCCCAGCTCCTTGATCGCGGCGAGCACCCGCTCGCGCGTGGCCGGGGCGACCGGCCGGGGTCCGTTGTTGATCACGTAGGACACGACGGCGGTCGAAGTACCCGCCAGTCGCGCAACGTCGTCCCGAGTCACCTTGGCCACGCGCGGAGTCTACGCGGATGGAACCTCTCCTGGGCAGGGCGTAAGCCCCAACCTAGGAGTCGGCCCGGACCGGCTCGCCCTTCGGCTCCGCCGGCTGCTCGCTCTTCGGGTCGCTCTTCTTGGCCGACTTCTCGGCCTTGTCGGGCTTCTCCGGGGTGACGAAGCGGTAGCCCACGTTCCGTACGGTGCCGATGAGCGACTCGTGCTCGGGGCCCAGCTTGGCCCGCAGCCGCCGTACGTGCACGTCCACGGTGCGGGTGCCGCCGAAGTAGTCGTAGCCCCAGACCTCCTGGAGCAGCTGGGCGCGGGTGAAGACCCGGCCCGGGTGCTGCGCGAGGTACTTCAGGAGCTCGAACTCCTTGAAGGTGAGATCGAGGATCCGCCCCTTGAGCTTCGCGCTGTAGGTGGCCTCGTCCACCGACAGGTCGCCGTTGCGGATCTCCATGGGGGAGTCGTCGGCGACGATCTGCTGGCGGCCCATCGCGAGCCGCAGCCGCGCCTCCACCTCGGCGGGACCCGCGGTGTCGAGCAGGACGTCGTCGATGCCCCAGTCGGCGGTGACGGCGGCGAGGCCGCCCTCGGTCACCACGAGCACCAGCGGACAGCCGGGTCCGGTGGAGCGCAGGAGCTGGCACAGGCTGCGGACCTGTGGCAGGTCACGGCGCCCGTCGATGAGGATCACGTCGGCGCCGGGGGTGTCGACGAGGGCCGGGCCCTCCGCCGGAGCCACCCGCACGTTGTGCAGGAGCAGGCCGAGGGCGGGGAGCACCTCCGTCGACGGCTGAAGGGCATTGGTGAGGAGCAGCAGAGAGCTCATCGCGCTCCACCCGCCCGGGTCGTCCTGTCTTCGTGCACGGTTCGCTCGCCCATAACGTCTGGTTCCTCCTCGGTCCCTGCGAGGACGTTTGCGGCACTGCTTCGTACTGCGTGTACTTGCGTACTCGGTCGGGCCCGCGCCCCGGGCCCGTGCGCGTCCGGTGTGATGAGCGTCGTTCGTATACAACGCTCCAGAACGCACAAAAGGACTCGGGGGCTGCATTGCCCGAGTCCTCTGTCCAGCAGAATAGCCCACATGAATCGGCGTCCGGCAGGTGACGAAGACGGATCTTCTGTGCGTCCGGTCACTGAACCGTCACGTCGCGCCATGCTGCGGACACAGGACGCGGTCGCGATCGACGCCGCCTACGCGCCCGGCCCGGCGCCCGGCACCGACCTCGCGATCGTGCTCGCGCACGGTTTCACCGGCGATCTGGAGCGACCCCACGTGCGGCGCGCCGCGGCAGTGTTCGCCCAGCGTGCGGCCGTGATCACGTTCTCCTTCCGGGGGCACGGGCGGTCCGGCGGGCGGTCCACGGTCGGCGACCGCGAGGTGCTCGATCTGGCGGCGGCCGTGGCGTGGGCGCGTTCACTCGGGCACACGCGCGTGGTGACGGTCGGCTTCTCGATGGGCGGCTCCGTGGTGCTGCGGCACGCGGCGATGTACCGGGGGCGCACGGAGGCACACACCGACGGAGTGGTCGCGGTGAGCGCCCCGGCCCGCTGGTTCTACCGGGGCACCGCCCCGATGCGCCGCGTCCACTGGGCGGTCACCCGTCCCGCGGGCCGGATGGTGAGCCGCCTCGGACTGCGCACCCGGATCCACCCCCGCGACTGGGACCCGGTGCCGCTCTCGCCGGTCGAGGCCGTGCCGCTGCTGGCGCCGACGCCGCTGCTCGTCGTGCACGGCGACAGCGATCCGTACTTCCCCGTCGACCACCCGCGGATGCTGGTCGAGGCGTCCGGCGGGAGCGCCGAGCTGTGGCTGGAGCCCGGCATGGGGCACGCCGAGCACGCGGCGAGCGACGCGCTGCTCGCCCGGATCGGTGACTGGGCGGCGAAGGCCGGTGCCGGGGGTGCCGCAGAATAGGACGCCGACCGCATCGCAGGACACATCGCAGGACACACGAAGGGAGCCGTCTCCATGGCACAGGGCACGATCCGCTACTGGGCGGCGGCCAAGTCGGCCGCCGGAGTCGCGGAGGAACCGTACGACGCCGACACCCTGGCCGACGCGCTCGCCGGGGCCCGCACGCGACACCCCGGGGACCTGGTCCGTGTCCTGCAGCGTTCCTCGTTCCTGATCGACGGGAACCCCGTCGGCACCCGGGACCATGAGACGGTACGGCTGGCCGAGGGCGGCACGGTCGAGGTGCTCCCGCCGTTCGCAGGAGGGTGACCCCGATGAGCAACAACCAGCACGACCCGTACGGACAGCAGGCCTACGGGCAGCAGTACGCGCCGCAGCCCGAGCCCGCCGACGCCACCCAGCAGTGGCAGGGCCAGACCTGGGACACCCAGGTGCAGCCCGCGCAGCAGCCGTACCTGCCGCCGCAGCAGTACGACGCCGGGCAGCAGCAGTACGCGCAGGCCCAGCAGCCGCAGTACCAGGAGCCGCAGTATCAGGAGCAGCCGCAGCAGCAGGCGTACGCGCAGCAGCAGTCGTACGGGCAGCCGCAGCCTCAGCCTCAGCCGTACGCGCAGCCTCAGCCGGACCCCATGACGGAGGTCCTGCCGCCGGTCCGCGCGCAGGCCCAGCCGCAGCCGCAGGCCGAACCCGCGCCCGCGCAGTCCGCCCCCGGCGAGCCCGCCTACGGCCGCGCCACCGTCACCGGCAACACCCGCGTCACCGACGCCCAGCGCGCCCGCGCCGAGGGCCGCTCGCCGGTCATCGAGCCCGGCATGCAGCCCGCCGGACTCACCGCCGCGCTCGGCCTGCTGCTCGCGGGCGGCGCCGCCGTCGGCCCGTACGCGCTGCTCGTGCCGCTCCTGATCCTCCAGGCCGTCACGGCCGCCGGCTGGTTCCGGCTGAACGGCATGTGGCCCGCCCGGCAGGGCATCGCCCTCGCCTTCCTCGGCGGCGTCGTCGCCGACATCGCGCTCCTCGCGGCAGGACGGGAGCACGGGCCGGCCGCCATCCTCGGCACCCTCGGCGTCTGGGTCCTGCTCACCCTCGTCCTCCAGCTCCGCTCGCACGCCGACCCGGACGAGCGGATGTACGGCCTGATGGCGACCGTCGTCTCGGCGGCCCTCGCGATCGTCGCCGCCGGCCACCTCGCGGCCCTCCCGGACGCGGTGACGGTCGGCGGGATCGCCGTCGCGGCGACCGTCGTGGCCCGCGCCCTGCCGCTGCCCACGCCCGCCTCCGTCGTCGTCGCCCTGGTGGCCGCGGCCGCGGGCGGTCTCGCGGCGGGTGCCCTCACCGGCTTCGGCACGGGCGGCGCGCTGCTCGGCCTCGGCGCCGGGGTCTGCGCCCTGATCGGCCACCGGGTCGCCTCGTACGACTACCCGTCGAAGTTCGTGCACATGACGGCGGGCGTCGCGCTCCCGCTGGCCGCGGCCGCCCCGGCCGTCTACCTGCTGGGCCGCGCCCTGGGCTGATCGCGCCGACTCCCGCGCACCACGGCGGCGGGCTCTGATCGACAAGTTGGGAACAAGTCGGCCGGAGCCCGCCGTCTTCTCATTACCGGCACGTACGCTCGCGGCAGGAACCACTTCCGGCGCGGGGGACACCGAAGGCAGCCGGGGGACGCCAGACCATGGGGGAGCTTCCGGGCCATGCGCGCACTGCGAATACTGCTGATCATCGTCGTCATCCTCGGCGGCCTCTTCGTGATCGCCGACCGGGTGGCGGTGAACCTGGCCGAGGACGAGGCGGCCGACAAGGTGCGCACGAGCGAGGGCCTGGCGAGCACGCCGACCGTGTCCATCAAGGGCTTCCCGTTCCTCACCCAGATCGCCGGCAGCTCCCTCGACGACGTCGAGATCGGCATCAAGGACTACGAGGCCAAGAGCGGCAGCGGCACCATCCGCATCGCGGACCTGAACGCCGAGATGCACGGCGTGACCTTCGACAGCGGCTACAGCTCGGCGACCGCCGACTCCGCCACGGGCACCGCCCGCGTCTCCTACGACGAGCTGCTCAAGGCCGTGAGCAAGCAGGACCCGGCGCCCGTCGCGCCCGGCATCACGGCGAAGATCGACGGCCTGTCCTACGGGGGCGGCGACCAGATCAAGGTCCTGCTCGCGGTGAAGACCCCGCTCGGCACGCTGCACCCGACCGTCATGAGCGCCGTGCAGGTCAAGGGCGGCAAGGTCTCGGCCCGCGCGGACAGTCTGCCGAAGGTCGGCGCGTTCGACATGGCCGAGGGGCGGGTGCGGGCCGTGACCGACTTCCAGCAGGCGATCGACGACCTGCCGGCGGGCGTCAAGCTCGACAAGGTCGAGGCGGTCAAGGACGGCGTCGAGATCACCGTGAAGGGCTCGGACCTGAAGCTCATCGGATAGCGCGTCGGATGGTGCGTCGGACAGTGCATCGGATAGCCGTTCGAACGGGGAGGAAATGGGCGCCCGTCCGCGATGCGAGACGGCGCCGTCCGCACAGTAGAAGAGCAGGGAAGACTCTCCGCCCCGGAGGTCCGCGCGAGCGGCTCCGGGGCGTTCTGTATCCCAGATAGTGGATGATCCCGTCTCATAATCCGACACACCGGTGACAGGCGGCCCTGAGCGTCCTTACGATCGGACGCATGATGCAACAGGCGGAATTCACGAAGCGGCGGGCAGTGGACCTCTGCCGCGTCGCCGCCATGCTCTGTCGCACCGTCTGAGCGGGCCGTGCGGCGACGCCGCCGATTCCCCGCTTTCCCCCCTGACCCCTCGAGACGACTCGGGGTCACCCGTGCACCCCCGCACACCCTGGTTTCACCTGCCCCCGCAACTGCCCCGGAGGAATTCAGCATGAGCCGCAGCGACGTCCTGGTAGACGCCGACTGGGTCGAGGCGAACCTCGACAACGCGAACGTGGCGATCGTCGAGGTCGACGAGGACACGTCGGCGTACGACAAGAACCACATCAAGAACGCGATCCGCATCGACTGGACCGACGACCTCCAGGACCCGGTCCGCCGCGACTTCATCGACCAGGCCGGCTTCGAGGCGCTGCTGTCGAAGAAGGGCATCGCCAACGACACGACCGTCGTCCTCTACGGCGGCAACAACAACTGGTTCGCCTCCTACGCCTACTGGTACTTCAAGCTCTACGGTCACCAGGACGTGAAGCTCCTCGACGGCGGCCGCAAGAAGTGGGAGCTCGACTCCCGCGACCTGGTCGACGGCTCCGAGGTCCCCAACCGCCCGGCCACCCAGTACAAGGCCAAGGCCCAGGACACCTCGATCCGCGCCTTCCGCGACGACGTCGTGAACGCGATCGGCAACCAGAACCTGGTCGACGTCCGCTCGCCCGACGAGTTCTCCGGCAAGCTGCTCGCCCCGGCCCACCTCCCGCAGGAGCAGTCGCAGCGTCCGGGCCACGTCCCGTCCGCCCGCAACATCCCGTGGTCGAAGAACGCCAACGACGACGGCACGTTCAAGTCGGACGACGAGCTCAAGGAGCTCTACGCCGCCGAGCAGGTCGACCTGGCGAAGGACTCCATCGCCTACTGCCGCATCGGTGAGCGCTCGGCCCTGACCTGGTTCGTGCTGCACGAGCTGCTCGGCGTCGAGAACGTCAAGAACTACGACGGTTCGTGGACCGAGTACGGCTCCCTCGTCGGCGTGCCGATCGAGCTCGGCGCCAACAAGTAACCAACGGCCTTTACCTCTCAAGGAGTTCAGTATGTGTGGAGCGAAGGCCGGCGGCCCCGACGCCTCGACGATCAAGCCCGGTGAGACCACCATCCAGGGCCAGGTGACCCGCGACGGCGAGCCGGTGACGGGCTACGTCCGTCTCCTCGACTCGACCGGCGAGTTCACCGCGGAGGTCCCCACCTCCGCCACGGGCCAGTTCCGCTTCTACGCGGCCGAGGGCACCTGGACCGTCCGTGCCCTGATCCCCGGTGGCACGGCCGACCGCACGGTCGTCGCGCAGACCGGCGGTCTCGCGGAGGTCGCGATCGCCGTCTGAGCGATCACCTGACGGCCGGAGGGCCGCACCCCAGGGGGTTGGACGCCACTGGTACGGGGTGCGGCCCTCCGGCGTGCCCGCGCCCACTCTTTCTGCGGCTCTCGCACTGCTTCGCAGGCTTCGGGCCGCTGCGTCGGACTCCCGTCCGCCGGCCTGGGGTGAGGTGGCGTCCTTGTGGGCTGGGCCCGGGCCCCCGCACGATCTACGCTGGAGACATGCTCGCGCGGCGTAAGCACATCTACTTCGCCATGATGGGCGTCTGCATCGCGCTCTTCGTCCTGGCCTGGAGTGTCGTGCGGCTCTGGTCGGTGCCGGCCGCCGTCGCCATGTGCGTGGTCGCCATGGTCATCCCGCCCTTCGCCGCCATGGTCGCCAACCGGCGCGGCCCCGACGACCGCTGGTGGGACGACCCGTCCGGCGACCAGAAGTCCGACGAGTGGTGGGACGAACTGGACGGCAAGAAGCGCCGCCCCTGAACCGCCCCCCGAACCTCCCCGCTGAGCTGCTGGAACGTGGCTGTTTCGTGATCGACTGACGGGCAACCCCGAGGAGTCGTCGCGGGTCTCCTGTGCGCGCGGATACGGAATCCGCGCCTCGAGTTCCGTGGGGGGACCCGTTGGAAGACGTACTCGCACCATCGGCCGAGCCCGGGGCGCCACCCGGTGAGCCGGCCGCCGAGAAGAAGCCGGGCCGCCGTGCCCGCCGCACCGTCGCCCTGATCGCCTGCGCAGCCGTACTGGGCGTCGTCGCCGGCGTCTGCACCGGCTACGCCGTCCAGGCGGAGCGCGACCCCGACCCGCTGCCGCCGCTCGCCCAGCCGCGGATCACCCAGGCCGAGGGCGGCAAGGCGCCCGAGCCGCTGTCCGTGTCCGCCGACCACCGGGTCCGTACCGACGGCGACCTGCGGCGGCTGCTCGTGCCCCGCCCCGCCGGGACCCGGAAGTCGGACGCACAGCAGGGCTGGGTCGACCAGCACGACTTCGCCGAGTACTTCTTCAAGAAGCCGGGGCCGATGTTCGGCGAGCTGTCCGACGAGGGCTTCCGCCGGGCCGCCGTCACCGTCTGGGAGAAGGGCAACGCCTCGACCTCGGTCCAGCTCGTCCAGTTCCGCGACGCCGAGAAGCGCGGCTCCCTCTCCTTCCTGGGCGGCCAGCTCGCCTACATGCCGGGCGGCCAATGGGCGGGCAACACGGGCGAGCCGATCCCGCACAGCTCCAACGGGCGCGCCTTCGTCTCCGACCACCCGAAGAGCGAGCCCGGCTACCTGCCGATGTACTCGGCCCGGGCGCTCGCCGTCCGCGGCGACATCGCCATGGACATCCAGATCTACGACACCAGGCCCCTCCGCATGAAGACGATCATGGACCTGGCCGAGCGGCAGTTGGAGCGCCTGTGAGTGACGAGATGCCGCAGGAGCCCGAGATGCCGCAGGGACCGGAGACCCAGGACCGGCCCGCGCCGCGCCGCCGCCGGTGGATCACGGTCCTGGTCGCCGGTGTCGTGCTGCTCGCCGTCGCGGGCGGTGTCGGCTTCACCGTGGTCACCGTGCGGGACGCCGACCGCACCGCCCGCACCACCGTGTGGGGCGACGCGACGGAACCGAAGCAGCGGGCCGGCCGCCACCCCAGCAGTGACCTGCGCGAACGCCTTCTGCCCGTCCCCGACGGATACGTACCGGGGCCGGACATCGACGAGTTCGGCAACGACCACGTGATCACCGGCCAGGACGCGGTCGACCGCTTCAAGGCCGGCTCCGACGACCTCCCGGCCCGCCAGCGCGAAGAGCGCCGAAAGGCCGTCGACAAGCTGCGGCTCAAGGGCCTCGCGCTGCGCAGCTACGCCTCCGAGGACGACGACCTCGTCATCGAGACCCGGCTCGCCGAGATCGGGAACCGGCAGGTCGGCCGGGGCCTGAAGGACTTCCAGTCCGAGTTCCTGCGCGCCCTCGGCGTCTTCAAGAAGGGCCCGAAGATCAAGGGCCACCGCAACGCGGACTGCTTCCTCGCACCCCGCGACGGCAAGGACGGCCTCGACCTGCTGACCTGCAGCGCGTACGAGGACGACCTGCTGGTCTCCGTCACCGCGTACGGCCCCAAGTCCCTCGACACCAAGGCCGTGGCCGACCTCCTCGCCCGGCAGCTCGACCACATCTCCTCCCGGGGGGAACTCGTATGACCCACCTCACCGAGACCCCTTCGGTGCCCGCCGAGAACTCCGAGGCGCCCGCCCCCGAGCACTCCGAGGCGCCCGCCCCGAAGAAGGACCGCCGGGTCCTGCGCGCCGTCCTGCGCTGGATCGCCGCCGCGCTCGTCCTCGCCGCCGCCGGAGCCGCCGGCGCGTACGGGGTCATCGCGAGCGACCGGGGTGACCTGCCCGGACTCGCCACCGAGAGCGACGGCCGCTGGGAGTACCCGCGGATCGAGCGGCCCCCGCTCCCGAAGGGCGACCCCGCACCGTTCGCCGAGGAGAACCTCCGCGAGGAGCACTTCGCCGACCTGCGCGCCCTCGTCCTGCCCGCCCCGAAGGGCGCCACCGCCGACCGGAAGCTCACCGGCCATGACGGCTGGCTCGGCACCGACGGATACCTCGCGGAGTACGACAAGGAACACCGCCGCGAGCTCGCCGAGAACCTGAAGGACGGCGGCCTGCGCCATGTCGCCGCCCGCGGCTGGACCATGCCCGACGGCACCCGCACCCGGGTCTACCTGCTGCGTTTCAACACGGGCGCCTTCGCCCGCGACTACCGCAGGAACCTCACGAGCAGCGGGGCGCTCCCGGCCGGCGTGGAGCGCCTCGCCCCGGACCACGAGCTCAGGAACAGCACCACCGCCGTCCGTTTCACCTATCTGCGGGTCTTCGGCGAGCAGCGCCCCTACGGAAAGGAGCGCGTCCGCTTCGCCTACATCGACGCCGGTGACGTGATGGCCCTGGTCGTGCAGTCGGACGACGGGCACACCCCGGCCGTGCCCTTCCACCAGACGGTCGCGCTGCAGAACCAACTGCTCGGCTGACGGCGCAGCCGACCTCGCCGAGAGAGTCGGACCCCGCACGGATAGAGTGGGGTCCGGCTCTGTCCGCTTACGTTCGCTAGTCCGCTAGTGCCGCTCACCGAGGAGCACCCGTGCTTGAGGCCTTCTTCTCCGCTCTGCTCGTCCTGGTCTGCGTGGGCGTCCTCGCCTTCGCCGGTCTGACCGTGAAGAAGCTGTACCAGGGCCAGCGCTGACCCCCTTCGAGGAAAGCCCCAGATCATGATCGAGATCCCGTCCGACCTGAACCCCGAGCTCGTTCCGCTCGCCTTCCTCCTGGGCAACTGGGCGGGAGCCGGTGTGACCGACTTCCCCGGCGCCGAGAAGGCCAATTTCGGCCAGGAGGTCAGTTTCACCCACGACGGGCGAGACTTCCTCGAGTACCACTCGCGCACCTGGATCCTCGACCAGGACGGCAACAAGGTGAAGCCGCTCGAGACCGAGTCCGGCTTCTGGCGGATCGACAAGGACCGCAAGGTCGAGGTCGTGATGGTCCGCGACGACGGCGTCGTCGAGGTCTGGTACGGCGAGCTGGCCGACAAGAAGCCGCAGATCGACCTGGTCACGGACGCGGTGGCCCGCACGGCGGCCTCCGGCCCGTACAGCGGCGGCAAGCGTCTGTACGGCTACGTGAAGAGCGACCTGATGTGGGTCGGCGAGAAGGCGACCCCCGAGGTCCCGCTGCGCCCCTACATGTCGGCCCAGCTCAAGAAGGTCGTCTCGCCGGAGGAGGTCGCCGAGATGGCGCGCAACCTCCCGGACATGCCCGACGACGGCATCGCCTTCTTCAAGTAGGACCTCCAGGTCCCGCACGGTCAGGTCTTACACTCGGCGGTGTGGTGAGCACCGACTGGAAGAGCGACCTGAGGCAGCGCGGCTACCGGCTGACGCCGCAGCGTCAGCTTGTCCTCGAAGCCGTCGACACCCTGGAGCACGCGACCCCCGACGACATCCTGTGCGAAGTGCGCAGGACGGCGTCGGGGATCAACATCTCGACGGTCTACCGGACCCTGGAGCTCCTGGAGGAGCTCGGCCTGGTCAGCCACGCCCACCTCGGGCACGGCGCCCCGACCTATCACCTGGCCGACCGCCACCACCACATCCACCTCGTGTGCCGCGACTGTACGAACGTGATCGAGGTCGACGTCGACGCGGCCCAGGACTTCACCGCGAAGCTGCGCGCCGAGCACGGCTTCGACACCGACCTGAAGCACTTCGCGATCTTCGGCCGCTGCCGCGACTGCGCGGCCCGCGCCGTCGCCCAGGATCCGGGGGACCCGCAGGAATAAGCGGGTCCGGGCCGTCGTCGTAGTCTGTGTGACCATGCAGCGACATTCCACGAGCAGCCCCCTGCTGACCCTGCCCGGCGCCGTTCCCGGCGAGGGCCGGGACGAAGGCGTCGCCGCGCACTACGGCGACCTGTTCCGCGAGCAGCGGGCCCTCGCCGACGGCCGGGGCGTCGTCGACCTCTCCCACCGCGGGGTCCTCACGGTGACCGGCGAGGACCGGCTGAGCTGGCTGCACCTGCTGATCACCCAGCACGTCAGCGACCTGCCCCCGGGCCAGGCCACCGAGGCCCTGATCCTGTCCGCGAACGGGCACATCGAGCACGCCCTCTACCTCGTCGACGACGGCACGACGACCTGGGCGCACATCGAGCCCGGCACGCGGGAGGAGCTCCTCGCGTACCTGGAGTCGATGAAGTTCTTCTACCGGGTCGAGGTCGCCGACCGCACCGACGAGTTCGCCGTCGTCCACCTGCCCGCCGGCTCCATCGCCCCGGTGCCGGACGGCGTGGCCGTGCGCGAGACGGCGTACGGCCGCGACCTGTTCCTGCCGCGCGCCGACCTGGAGTCGTACGCGTCGGACAACGGTCCGGCGGTGGGCCTGCTCGCCTACGAGGCGCTGCGCGTCGAGCAGCACCGGCCGCGCGTCGGCCTGGAGACCGACCACCGCACCATCCCGCACGAGCTGGGCTGGATCGGTTCGGCCGTCCACCTCCAGAAGGGCTGCTACCGGGGCCAGGAGACCGTCGCCCGCGTCCAGAACCTGGGCAAGCCGCCGCGGCGTCTCGTCTTCCTGCACCTCGACGGCAGCGACGTGCACCTGCCGCCGCACGGCGCCGAGGTGCGGCTCGCGGCGGACGGCCCCGAGGGCCGCAAGATCGGCTTCGTCACCACCTCGGCCCGCCACCACGAGCTGGGCCCGATCGCCCTCGCCCTGGTGAAGCGGAACGTGCCGGTGGACGCGCCGCTCCTCGCCGAGACGACGGCCGCCGCCCAGGAAGTCGTCGTCGAGCCGTAGCCGCGCTACATCTCCAGCAGGACGGTGAACGGGCCGTCGTTCGTCAGCGACACCCGCATCTGTGCCCCGAACCGGCCCGTCGCCACCGTCGCGCCCAGCGCCCGCAGCTGCGCCACGACCTCGTCGACCAGCGGCTCGGCGACCGGGCCGGGCGCCGCCGCGTTCCAGGTGGGCCGGCGGCCCTTGCGGGCGTCCCCGTAGAGCGTGAACTGGCTGATCACCAGCAGCGGCGCGTCGATGTCGCTGCACGACTTCTCGTCGCCGAGCATCCGGATCGACCAGAGTTTGTGGGCCAGTTGGGCCGCCTTCTCCTTCGTGTCCTCGTGCGTGACCCCGACGAGGACGCACAGGCCCTCGCCCTTGATCTCGCCGACCGTCTCGCCTTCCACGACGACGCTCGCGCCGTCCACCCTCTGCACCACTGCACGCATACGGTCATCATGCCGTGCCGCGTCTACCCGTTCGGACGCCCTCCCGAACCCCCCATCCGGGGCGGATATGGGGCAACGCGCGCGAAGCGGCCACCCGGAGTGGCACGATGCTTCCACGTGGTGCGCCAGGGGCGCACGGCGTCGGTCCGGTCGAGGGGACGGTACACAGCCCATGGATACGCACGCGCATCCCATGAACCACACGCCGAGCACGGGGCTGCCCGGCCTGCCCCGCACGCCGGTGCAGCGCGTCGACAGCCCCGCGCTGCCCGCCGCCCCCGCACCCGACCTGCCCGCGCTGAGCCTCCCCGAGCTGCGGGCGGTGCGGCGCGACTCCCAGCGGGACGAGGCCGATCTGTCGTACGTACGGCGGCTGCTCCAGGGCCGGATCGACATTCTGCGGGCCGAGCTGGCCCGGCGCCGCGACCCGGAGTCCCCGGTCGTGGACCGGCTCTCCGAGATCCTGCGGGACCAGCCGACGGGGCAGCGCTCCTCGGCCCGGCACGTCACGCTGGGCACGCCGCACAGCGAGGAGTTCCGGTCCCTGGCCGAGGGGATGCTCGCGGAGGTCGAGCTGTCGGATCTCGGGGCGCGGACGGATGCGGAGCTGGATGCGGGGATGGGGCGGCTCGTCCGGTTCGAGCAGCAGGTGTCGCGGCGCCGGCAGGTCCTGCAGCGGGTCGCCGACGACTGCAGCGGTGAGATTGCGCGCCGCTACCGGGAGGGTGAGGCGCGGGTCTCCGATCTCCTCGGGGGCTGAGCGGCCTCGTCGCGGGCTGCGGGCCGGTGGGGCTTCTCGCGCAGTTCCCCGCGCCCCTGATGAGGCTGCGCCTCATCGGGGAAATGCGACGCGAAGCGTCTGCATTCCAGGGGCGCGGGGAACTGCGCGACCAGCCCCCACCGGGCGGCACCCGGCGACGAAGAGACGGAGTTACGGCGGGGGGCCGAAATCGGGGCGACAGAGGCGCGGGGCCGACCTAGCGTGACCCCATGACGACCCGCCCCGGCCCCGCCGAAACCGTTCGCCCGATCACCCCGGAAGAAATCCGGACCTGGAGCCGCGCGCTCAACACGGGCTTCGTCCGCTCTCCCACCGTCTCCGACGAAACGGTCGACCGCCGCCGAGCCCAGTTCGACCTCTCCCGCGTCCGCGCCGCGTTCACGGACACGGGCCGAGCCGTCGCCACGTTCCGCTCCTACGCCCAGGAACTGACCGTCCCCGGCGGAGCCACCGTCCCCACGGACGCGATCACGAACGTCACGGTCACCCCCACACACCGCCGCCGCGGCCTGCTCACCCGCATGATGACCGACGACCTCGCGGAGGCGAAGGCGCGCGGCGACGTCGCGGCGACCCTGATCGCCGCCGAGTACCGCATCTACGGCCGCTACGGCTTCGGCCCCGCCACCACCGCGACGACCTGGGAGATCGACGTACCCCGCACGGGCCTCGACCCGCGCTGGTCGGCTCCCGAGGACGGCGCCACGATCGAACTGGTCGACGCGGAGGAGTACCGCAAGGAGGGCCCGGGGCTGCACGACCGGCTGCGCACCCGGGTCGCCGGCATGGTCTCCCGTGAGCCGTCCTGGTGGGGCCGCGACACGGGCCTCGCGGTGGCCCCGGAGGAGCCGTGGACGGAGCCGTTCTTCGCCCTGTACCGCTCGGCGCGCGGCGAGGTCGAGGGCCTGCTCCGGTACCGGATCGAGGGGAAGTTCAGCGACGCGGTGCAGCCGGTGTGCACGGCGACGGTCCTCGACCTGTTCGGGGCGACGCCGGCCGCCGAGCGCGCGCTGTGGCACTACGTCTGCGCGATCGACTGGGTGACGGTCGTACGGAGCGGCCTGCGCGCCCCCGACGATCTGCTGCCCGACCTGCTGCCGGACCCCCGGGCGGCCAGGATCGTGCGGCAGTCGGACTCGATGTGGGTGCGGATCCTGGACGTCGCGGCGGCCCTGGAGGCGCGGTCGTACGGGACGAGCGGGGAGCTGGTCCTGGAGGTGCGGGACGAGGCGGGGCTCGCCGGGGGACGGTTCGCGTTGGAGGCGGCGCCCGACGGCGCGGTGTGCGCGCCGAGCGCCGCGGCACCCCAGCTCACGCTCGGTGTCGCGGAGTTGGGGGCGCTGTGGCTGGGCGAGGCGTCCGCGGTGCGGCTCGCGGCCCTGGGCCGGGTGGTCGAGGAGAAGTCGGGCGCCGCCGCCGTCGCCGACGCCCTGCTGCGTACGTCGCGGCGCCCGTGGTGCCCCGACATGTTCTGATCTGCTGCGCTGTACCTGCTGCTGCACCTGTTACTGGACCGGCTGCTGGACGGCGAACTGCCGAACCGCTGAACCGCTGAACCGCTGAACCGCTGAACCGCTGAACCGCTGAACCGCCGAACTGCCGAACTGGTGAGCTGTCGAAGACCGACCGGGCTCCCGGCTCCCCTCCGGAAGGGAGCCCGGTCAGCCGCTCTGGGCCAGCAGCATGACGAGGACGACCGCCCCGATGCCGCTGATCACGGTGTTCTTGGCCTTGAGGCCGACGGAGAGCGCGATGAAGGCGATGATGCCCATCGGCCCGTACTTCCACTGGATGAGCTGCTCGAAGCCGATGGCGAGCGCGGCGACGACGATGGCGAAGAGCGGCATGGTCTTGACCTCCTTCGGGCGGTGACGCGGACCAACCTCTGTGACGGACGCCAACCTGCGAGGCGGGCCGACCATGTCGGCCAAGTTGGTCACCAACTCATTGGTACTTATCTCCGCTGTGTTCCGAGTCATAACCACCTTCACATCAACTCCCCAAAGATGGCGGGAAGTTGAGGCTCAGTGCAGAGCGGGACCTGCGACCATGATCGCGAGCAGGACCGCCCCGATGGAGCTGCACGTGGCGTTCCGGGCCTTGAGGCCGATCGTCAGGAGCAGCAGACCCGCGATGCCGGCCGGGCCGTAGTGCCACTGGACGAGCTGTTCGAAGGTGATCACGAACACCGCGGAGAGGAGGCTCAGGAAAGGCATGGCTCTTACCTCCTTGGGTACGACGAACGTGGTGCGGGAGGGTTGGTCCAGGTAACTGCCATCCACGGCCACCTTGTGCCAAGTTGGCAACCAACTACACCGTAGTTGTCCCCGCTTGGTCGCTGGGGATAAACAAGGTTCCAACAACTCCCACCAAATCCGTGGAAGTTGTAGCGTTTGGCTGTGACTCAGGAGAGCGTGGCGGACATGGCGGGAAGTGCAGGCACGCAGGCCGCGGCGGGTACGGGCGCCGGGGCGGCCCTGAACGGGGGCGACAGACGGCCCGGAGCGCAGGAGATCGCCGACGAGCTGCGCGAGCGGATCAGGGCCGGCGTCCTGAAGGCGGGCGACCGGCTGCCGACGCAGGCCACGCTCGCCGGGCAGTTCGACGTGGAGCGCGGCACGGTCCGTCAGGCGCTCCAACTCCTGGAGGCCGACGGACTCCTGGCCAACCGCAGCAAGGGCAGCCCGCCCCGCATCGCCCCTTCCACCCCGGCCGGTGACGAGCCGCAGCCCACGATGGTCGCGCTCTCCCCGCGCCTGGTGGAGGCCTTCAAGGCGCCCCGGGTCCGCATCGACGCCGTCTGCATGACCTCCGAGACCCTGATGCTGGCCCTCGGCGAGCCGCTCCGGCTGATCCACGAGGGCCGGATGCAGCCCGAGTCCATCGACGTGCGCATCCTGCTGCCCAGCCGCGACATCGACCTGGCCTTCCCCGTCCCGGTCTCCGACACCGGCCAGGGCGACGGCGAGGACCCCGTCCACCGGCGCTGGCTCGCCACCCGCAACGCGCAGGGCCAAGTCCTGCGCCACAACCTCCGCTCCCTGCGCTCCTCCCACGGCATCGACGTGAACGTCACCTTCCGCGCCCTGCCGTTCACCCCGCCGGTCAAGCTCTACCTGCTCAACGAGGAGGAGGCCCTCCTCTCGTACTACATGGTCACGCGCCGCGAGGAGGAGATCGACAGCGGCACGACCCTGGAGATGTACGCCGCCACCGGCACCCAGGCCCTCCTCTTCTCCTTCGAACGCCGCGCCGGCCACCGCGACCGCGCCTTCGTGGCGGAGTCCCAGAAGTGGTTCGACGCCCTCTGGGAAACCATCACGTCGGACCTGACACTCACCTAGTGACTTCAGAAACGACGCAGCAGACTGTTCCAGTGGCTGAAGAGACGCAATCGCAGCGGGGAACGACCGAGTCGACCGAGGTGATCCGCTTGGCCGAACTGACGGGACTGGCCGAACTGGTGCGGGGGGCGCGCTATGTGCTCTTCGACTTCGACGGGCCGATCTGCCGGCTGTTCGCGGTCCGCAAGGCGGCCGACATCGCCCGTGAGCAGGTGGAATGGCTGGATCGGCAGGGGCTCG
Organism: Streptomyces sp. NPDC025806; assembly: GCF_055558275.1. Taxonomy (NCBI): domain Bacteria; kingdom Bacillati; phylum Actinomycetota; class Actinomycetes; order Kitasatosporales; family Streptomycetaceae; genus Streptomyces; species Streptomyces sp. NPDC025806. Next base: position 68,589 of record NZ_JBVHMU010000006.1, read on the forward strand.
GCGATGCCCTGACCCCGGTCGAGCGCAAGGACGAGGACCCCCACAGCGCCCTGCGCACGCTGGGCCTGCACCGGCCGAACAGTGACCTGGTCGTCGAGATGGAGAATCGTCTCACCACGGAGGAACTGCACGCTGTCGAGTCGGCGTGGCCCACGCAGTACGCGGACCCGGTGATCCGCACGTGGGCGGCGCGCGGCGTCCGGCTGGCGATCACGACCAACAACTCGCCCGAGGCGGCGAGCCGTTATGTGGAGGGCCGCGGGCTCGCCGGATGCTTCCAGCGCCACGTCTACGGCCGCACCCAGAACCTCGAACTCCTCAAGCCGCACCCGCACTGCCTGCACCGCGCCCTGAACGCCATGGGGGCCGACCCGGCCGCCGCGCTCATGATCGGCGACACCCCGACCGACCTTCAGGCCGCCGAGGCGGCCGGTGTGCCCTTCCTCGGCTACGCGCGCAACGAGCGCAAGGCGGGCCGCTTGCGGGAGGCCGGCGCCACCCATGTGATCGGCTCCCTGGAACCCGTTCTCGCGATTCTCCGCACGCGCCCCTGACCTGCGTTTCTCCCGTATCTGTCGACAAGCCGGGTGGAGTTGGCAGCCAACTGGCGTAGAGTTGACGGAACTTGGCACTGGTAGGACGGGAGTGTGACGCATGAACGACAAGAGCGGCACCGGCCCCCGGGCCACCTCCGAAGAGATAGCCGACGAGCTGCGTGAACGGATCAGGACCGGTGCCCTGAAGGCGGGGGTCCGCCTGCCCACGCAGGCCGCACTGGCCAAGGAGTTCGGCGTGGAGCGCGGGGCGGTCCGTCAGGCCCTCCACCGCCTCCAGTCCGATGGACTGCTCACGAATGTGAGCCGGGGCAGCCCGCCCCAGGTCGCCCCCGGCTCCGAGACCCCGGCCCCGGGCGCCCGCTCCGCCCGCAGCATCCTCGTACCGCGCCTCCAGGCCGCGTTCGAGGAGGAGCACGTCCAGGTCGACGTCGCCTGCCTGACGGCCGAGACCCTGATGCTGGCCCTGGGCGAAGCGCTGCGAGTCGTGTACGACGGCACGAGCCACCCCACGTCGATCCGCCTGCGCCTCCTGCTGCCCAGCCTGGAGCAGGACCTCGACTATCCCTCGCCGGCGGACGGCTGGGGGCAGGACGCGAAGCTGGACGAGGCGGTCCGCGACAGAAACCGGAGGCAGCGAAACGCCCAGAACACGGTCCTGCGGAACTCGATGGCGGGCCTGCGCCGCTTCGGTGTGGACGCCCGGATCGACATTCGCTACACCGTCGGCACACCCAGTCGGAAGGCGTATCTCCTGAACCGCCGGGAAGTGCTCATCGGGCACTACATCCCCGCTCTGATGGAGCGTGAGGTAGACGAGTACGAGGGCGGGCGGTCCGTCGTACTGTGCGACGTCGAGGGCTTCGACACCCCGATGTTCGTCTTCGACCGGGCGAACGGAGCGGTCGAGGCCGCCTTCGTACAGGGCGAGCAGAAAATGTTCGACGGTCTCTGGGAGCACGTACCGAAGCTCCGGGCTTGATGCGTAGGCCTGCCTGAAGGCACGGCCGAGCAGTGCGATAGAGCCATTCAGTCCAATTGGGCTGAGTGGACTTGCATGGGTCTCCCCTATCCCGCAGATCGTTAAGCACCAGGCGTGTGCAGTAGGGATGTTGACTGAACTTGGTGTGCCGTTGGGCTTGCGGATGTACGTTCCCGCTGTGACGAAGGAGAGGGGCGGCGCAGGGGGCGGCAGGGAGGTCTTCCGTGTCGTGGAGGAACTGCGTGCGCGCTTGGCCGGCGGAGTCTATCCGCGCACCTCACGTCTGCCTTCGCAGCGCAAGCTGGCTGACGAGTTCTCCGTGTCCCGTGACACGGTGCAGCGGGCACTCGGCGCGCTGAAGGAAGAGGGATGGATCGAGGCGCGGCAGGGCAGCGGTACGCGTGTCATCCGGGAGCAGCAGGTGCAGTCGTACACCGCCAGGGCGTCGGTCGAGGGAAGCGTGACGCTGCGGGAGTTCTTCGACGAGGCGTTCTCCGGTCCCGAGGTGGTGCTGGACGTCAGCACGCTCACGTCGGAGTCTCTCGCCACGCAGATCAGGGCGCAGACAGAGCGGATCCGATCAGGGGAGGTTGCGCCCAGGCGGATCGCCATCCGAATGCTGTTGCCGACCGAATCGCTCGTCCTGCCGTACCCCGTGGCACTGGACGATCGAAACGGCAGGCTGACCCCGCGGCTGAAGCAGCGGCTGCTGGACATCACGCACGAGCACAGCTCCGCACTGCGTCGGGAGCTGCGCCAGCTGGAAGTGGAGAAGCTGGTCGAGTCGGCGGCGATGGAGATCCGGCATGTGGATCTGACGCCGACCTTCAAGCTGTACCTGATCAACGGGACCCAGGCGTTGCACGGCCCCTACGAGGTCATCGAGCGGCCGATCGTGTTGAGCGAGCACGAGACGGTCCGAGCCTTGGACGTCCTGGGTCTGGGGGCGAAGCTCACTCACTACGTGAGGGATGACAACCCAGAGTCGCGTGGGTCAGTCTTCACCGCGTCCTGGCAGGCGTGGTTCGAATCTGTCTGGACGCGCCTGAGCCGTTGAGGCTGGGAAACAGCTGTGATCACGGGAGGGAGCCAAGCAGTTGGGCCAGACACGCCACTGTTGCATCTGCCCCCAGCTTGAGCATCTGTTCACGTTCGCCTTCGTCATCCGTGCAACCGATGAACAGGGTTCCTGCAGCCAAGGCGGCCTCCAGGTCAGAGACTTTGTCTCCGACCATCAGGCAGCGGTCCGGTGTCAGCCTTAGTCCATCCACGGCGCGGAGAACACTGTCCGGATGAGGCTTCATCCGCTGAAGAGCCTGTGCGTCACGGCCATAGACCCGATCTGCGAACGGGGTGCCCATGCCTTCACGATTGAGGAACTCAAGGATCGGCCCGGGGGCGTTGTTGCTGGCTACGGCCAGCGCTTTGCCCAGGGCAACCAGCTGGCTCACCAGTTCCTGAACGTGCTCTGTGGGGTGGACGGTGCGAACCGCCTCGTACTCCGCATCGGTCACCAGTTGCGCCACGATGCCGCCCGCTGCAGAGGTGTCCTGGCGGAGATCCTGGAGTATGGCGTGCGAGTCGCGAAGGTCTGTGATCGAGAGCGGTAGCCGGCCCAGTCCCTCCCGGACCGCATGCTTGATCTTCTCGGCATGCAGCGCGGTGCCGTCCGGGAAAAGCGCGCAGATCGGGCCATCGAAATCGAAGATCACGCCGTCGGCCTCCTGGAGGAGTCGGGCTGGATCACGGTCGTACGTCGGTGTCCCGTCGCTCATGTCGCCAGTCTGAGGTATTCGCGTCGGTAACGGAGACCTTGCCGCGTCGCGTTCTTTGTGAAGGCGTCGCACGTCTGCGCAGGTATGTACCTCGTTCAGAGTCTTGCCCCTCGAACTGAGGGGGGTTCGGCACTCTGGGGCGGTTGGCGCGGAGTAGCGTGCGCCAGCAATGGCGTGACACGTGAGCCGGGACTGGCGCGAAAGAAGCGGCGATGGCATTGGAAGTTCCTTCGGAGGCCTGGCGCAAGGCCGCTGCCCTGAACGGGGGCGTGCCGCAGATCGAGGGGCCTCTTCGGGGGTACCACCACGAGACTTACGTAGTCTCGCTCGCCGGTCGGACCACGTATCCCGATGGGGTTCGCTGGAAGTGCAAGGAGCCTCGGCCTGGGCTCTTTTGGTTCGACCGCCGATGCTTCGTACGAGAAGAACCGCTTGTCGGTGCCTTGAAGGACTATGTCACCCGGGTCCCCGAGCTCATCGAAGTAGAAGGCGTTCTTCTGCAGCGTTTTGTCGAGGGAGTCACGTTGGGTGCCAGGTACCGGTCCGCCACCCGGGTCCCGGAACGCTTCGAGCGGCAGATCATGCAGGTGTTCACAGACTTGGCCGCCGTCCGTCCGGAGATGGTGTCCGTCGAACGGTGTTGCGCGCCGGAGGACCGGCCGGACGACGGTGATTCAGCGGGCTTCCTCGAGCGGCTCATGCATTTCATGGAAGTGAACGTCTACCAGGGGCATCTTGGTGAGTTCGGCAGTCTCTTCCAGGCTCTCGGCGTCCATGACGTCGCCTTCAAGTTCCTTCGCGACCGGGTCGAGGGGTTGTGGTCGCGCCCGTTTCACCTGCTCCATGCCGACCTGCACCGGGAGAACTTGATCGTCGATCGGTACGGGAAGCTCTGGTCGATCGACTGGGAGTTGGCAATGTTCGGAGACCCGCTGTACGACCTGGCGACTCATCTGCATCTCATGCGTTATCCGAAGGATCAGGAGAGACGGGTGGTCTCCCTCTGGCGTGATGCGATGCGCACGGTGCGGATGGCCGGGGCCGTCGGATTGACTCGTGACCTGCCTCTGCTCCTGGACTTCAAGCGTGCGCAGTCCGTGTTCACGGATGTCATCCGGACTGCGCTGACACTCCAGGAGGTCACGGACGTGGTGAAGCGTGCTGCTCTGCTCCAGGTGTCCGCACGCAAGTTGCACTGGGTGCTCGATCGAGGAGCGGCACCGATGGGGTTGGATCACGTGCCGTCTGTGCGTTCGGTCGGGATTGCCCTCCAGAGGTGGCTCTCCTGGGGTGTCAGCGACCACTGAAGCCCGCTTGGTGCCGCGGCTCTTGTCAGTTACGGGCCCGTTCGTGACCATGGAGCGATGACGCGTAACGGGGGTGGTGGGCGGACGCAAAGCCCGTATGGCATAAGGGAGTTGTGGCGGAAGTGGGAGCCCAGAAGCGTCCGGGTGCTCCTCTTGGCGGTCTCGGTGCTCGGGCTGGTCGCAGGTTTTGTGAAGCCGGTTGGGGACGCCATCCAGGGCAAGACCTACTTCGGTGGTGCCTTGCTCAGCTTGGTGGCCTTTCTGCTCTATGACTCCGTCAAAGCCCTTACGGAAGCGGTTGCGGTGCGAGAGAGCAGGACCGGAGCGGCGGCCATGCGCCACTTCGGCGCGGATGTCGTGGCGGCCTTCGGGGCGGGAAGGGCCGAGATCTGTGTGCTGGGGTACACGGGAGAGACGCTGCTGCAGGAGATCAAGGAAGGGCTCGCGGGTCTGAGGAGGGGGCAGGGGAAGGTCACGATCCGTGTGCTCGTGCCTGACTTCACGCAGCCGAGGCTCATTCCGGGACTCAGGCAAGAGGAAGGGTCCTCAGTGGACGACCCCGCCTTCCGGGTGCAGGAGATCCTCCCCAAGTGCAGGTCGGTATCTGCTGAACTCGCGGGTGCGGTGAGGGACGTGAGTGAGGACATTCGCGTCAGCCGGCGCGTGTCGTTCGAGTACCTCGTGTATGACGGTGTACCCGATGTGAAGTTGGTGATCCTCAACGACGAGTGCGCGCTGTATGGCTTCTACGACCCGGAGAACACCAGGACCTGGGAAGGGAACTCCTACCGTGATCCGTCAGGTGCGGGGACGCAGCTCACCAGGGTGACGGTCGCAGAAGGCGGAGCCGACGCCAGGCGGGCCATCCACGGTTGGAAGGTCTTCTTCGAAGCCAGGTGGAGCACTGCGCGCGTGCCGGTCTGGCCCAACTCGACCAGCGTGGTACCGCCCGCGTCCGTGTGAGTGCGGCGGAGTTGCATACGCTCCAGCCATGAGCAGCGATACCCCAGAACCCGCCCCCACCCCCGGCCTCCGTGAGCGGAAGAAGCAGCGGACTCGGGAGGTGTTGTCCGAGAGTGCGGTGCGGCTTTTTCTCGAGAAGGGGTACGAGAAGGTTTCTGTCGCCGAGGTGGCCGAGGCGGCCGGGGTGTCCAAGCCGACCGTGTTCCGGTACTTCGCGTCCAAGGAGGATCTCGTTCTCCACCGGTTCGCGGACCACGAGGACGAGGCCGCGCGGGTGGTGGCCGGGCGGGAGGACGGGGAGTCCGTCGTGGGGGCGTTGCGGCGGCACTTTCTGGAGGGGGTCGCGCGGCGGGATCCGGTGACCGGGGTCTGTGATCATCCGGCGGTGCTCGCCTATCTGCGGCTGCTGTACGGGACGCCGGCGCTGGTGGCGCGGCTCGCCGGGTATCAGGAGCGGTCCGAGCTGGCGCTTGCCGAGGTGCTGGTCGGGGAGGGCTGGGGCGGGGTCGAGGCGCGACTCGCGGCGGGGCAGGTGGTGACCGTGCAGCGGATCCTGGCGCAGGAGAACGTGCGGCGGGTGGTCGGCGGGGAGTCGGCCGATGAGGTGGCGGGGGGTGCGGTGCGCGCCGCCGAGGTGGGGTTTCGGCAGGTGGAGGCCGGTATCGGGGGCGGGGTCCCGGACGCCTAGGCAGGGATGCGCAGGGAGGCGCAGGGGTACAGGAGTCATCAGCCGTCGGTAATGTAACCGAGTTAAGTTTTTGACTTGGTTGCGTTAGCGTGGGCGGATGGACTTTCTCGATCCCTCCGAGCCCTTGTTCGTCGAGCGGCGGTACCACGAGCGGTGCCGGGCCGCTCTGGGCGCCATGATCGAGGGCGCCGACCGGCAGGTCGTCATCGGGGAGAACGCCTCGGCCTCCGGAGCCGACGCCGAGGTGCTCGGGTACGAGTTGCGGAGTCAGGCCAAGGGGCTCAAGGAGTTGCCGCGGGCGCCGCTGTTCTTCGGGCGGCTCGATTTTGGGCGCGCGGGCGGTGAGCATGCCGGCCAGAGCTACCACGTCGGGCGCTTGCGGATCAGCGAGGACGCGGCGGCGCCGCCGCTCGTCGTGGACTGGCGGGCGCCCGTCTCCCGCGCCTTCTACCAGGCGAGCGGCAAGGATCCACAGGGTGTGGATACCCGGCGGCGGTTCGGGTGGGCGCCGGGGAGCGTGGGGGAATCCGGTGACTTGAGCGGGTTCGAGGACGAGTTGCTGGGTGCCGGTCAGCAGGTGAGCGGCAGTCGGATCCTGGCCGGGGAGATCGAGCGGCCCCGGGTCGGACCCATGCGGGACATCGCCGCGACCATCCAGCCCGAGCAGGACGATCTCGTACGGGAGGACGCGACGGTCTCCTTGTGTGTGCAGGGGGCGCCCGGCACGGGGAAGACCGCGGTGGGGCTGCACCGTGCCGCGTATCTGCTCTACACGTTTCCGCAGCGGGTGCAGCGGTCCGGGCTGCTCGTCATCGGGCCCAACCGGGCCTTCCTCTCGTACATCTCCGCCGTGCTGCCGGCGCTGGGCGAGGCGGGCGTGCGGCAGTCCACCGTCGAGGAGCTGGTGGGGCGGGGGGAGGCGCGGGGGCGGGACGCGGCGGACGTCGAGGCGCTCAAGCACGATGTGCGGATGGCCGAGGTGCTGCGGCGGGGGCTGTACGCGCGGGTGTCGGCGGACGGGGTGCGCGAGGCGCTCGCCGTGCCGGACGGGTCGTACCGGTGGCGGGTGCCCGTCGAGGTGCTGGTGTCCGTCGTCGAAGGGGTGCTGGCCGAGGAACCGCCGTACGAGGTGGGGCGCGAGCGGGTGCGGAGCCGGGTCGTGCGGTACGTGCGGGAGCGTGCCGAGCGGCGGGCCGGGGCCGTGTCGGCGGCGTGGGTGCGGCGGGTGGAGCGGGCGCGGTGCGTGAGCGCGTTCGTGGACGCGGTGTGGCCCCGGGTGCGGGCGGAGGAGGTGCTCCACGGGTTGCTGAGCGATGCGGGGGAGTTGGAGCGGGCGGCGGGGGACGGCCTCCTGTCGGAGCCGGAGCGGCAGAGGCTGGTGTGGGGCCGGCCGGCGCGCTCGTGGCGGTCCGTGCGGTGGTCGGCGGCCGATCTGGTGCTGCTGGACGAGATCGCCGGGTTGATCGAACGGCCCGAGGGGTTCGGGCACATCGTGGTGGACGAGGCGCAGGATCTCTCCCCCATGCAGGCGCGGGTGATCGCCCGGCGGGCCGCGTTCGGTTCGCTGACCGTGCTGGGGGATCTCGCGCAGGGGACCACTCCCTGGGCCGCGCGGGAGTGGGGGCAACTGCTGCGGCACCTGGGGAAGCCGGAGGCGCTGGTGGTGCCGTTGACCGTGGGGTTCCGGGTGCCGGGCGCCGTGCTCGAACTGGCGGAGCGGGTGCGGGAGCGGATCGATGTGGCGGTGCCGGGGGCGCGGTCGTTGCGGGCGGACGGGGCGGTGCGGGTGGAGCGGGCCGAGGATCTCGGGGCGGGGGTCGTGGAGGCGGTGCGGAGGGCGTTGGAGCGGGAGGGGTCGGTGGGGGTGATCGCCGCGGAGTCCGAGGTGGGGGTGGTGCGGGAGGCGCTGGACGGGGCCGGGGTCCGGGCGGGTGGGGCCGAGGATCTGGGGGAGCGGGTGACGGTGCTCGGGGCCGGGGTGGCCAAGGGCTTGGAGTACGACCATGTCGTGGTGGTCGAGCCGGCGGCGATCGTGGAGGCGGAGGTACGGGGGCTGGAGCGGCTGTACGTGGTGCTGACCCGGGCCGTTTCCCGCCTGGACGTCGTCCACCGCCGGGAACTGCCGTTCTGAGGGGGCGCCGCGCGTGCCTTTCGGGGTGGGCGGTGCCTCTGGGCGCGGCGCGCCTTCCGGGGTGGCTGGCCTGGGGTACTGCGGGTCTTCAGGGGTGGGCGGCTTCTGCGGGTGGCGGGTCTTCCAGAGTGGGCGGTCTGGGCGCGGCGGTCCTTCCGGGCCGGCCGGCCCGGGTGCGGCGGATGAGATGGCGCACGAAGTGCGCATCTCAGGGGCGCGGGGAACTGCGCGATCAGCCCCCACCGGCGGATGATCGCGCAACGACACCATCCACCCACGGCGCGCGGCGGATCGGCCGGAGCCCCGCTCCCACCCGCCGACTGCCCGGAGCCCCGGAGCCCCGGAGCCCCGGAGCCCCGGAGCCTCACCCGCCCACGTAAGCCGCCAGATGATCCCCCGTCAGCGTCGCCCGGGACGCGACCAGTTCGGACGGCGTTCCCTCGAAGACCACGCGACCGCCGTCGTGGCCCGCGCCCGGACCCAGGTCGATGATCCAGTCCGCGTGGGCCATGACCGCCTGGTGGTGTTCCACGACGATCACCGACTTGCCCGAGTCGACGAGGCGGTCCAGGAGGGCGAGGAGCTGTTCCACGTCCGCCAGGTGCAGCCCGGCGGTCGGCTCGTCCAGGACGTACGTACCGCCCTTGTCCGCCATGTGCGTGGCCAGCTTCAGCCGCTGCCGCTCGCCGCCGGAGAGCGTGGTGAGGGGCTGGCCGAGCGTGAGGTAGCCCAGGCCCACGTCCGCGAGCCGGGTCAGGATCTTGTGGGCGGCCGGCGTACGGGCCGCACCCTCCGCGAAGAACTCCTCGGCCTCGGCGACCGGCATCGCCAGGACCTCGCTGATGTCCCGCCCGCCGAACGTGTACTCCAGCACGTCGGACCGGAACCGCCGCCCCTCGCACTCCTCGCACACCGTCGCCGTGTCCGCCATCATCGCCAGCTCGGTGTAGATGACCCCGGCCCCCTTGCACGCCGGGCACGCGCCCTCCGAGTTCGCGCTGAACAGGGCCGGCTTGACCCCGTTGGCCTTGGCGAACGCCTTGCGGATCGGGTCGAGCAGACCCGTGTACGTGGCCGGATTGCTGCGCCGCGAACCGCGGATCGGGGTCTGGTCGACGGAGATCACGCCCTCGCCGGCCGGGATCGAACCGTGCACCAGCGAGCTCTTGCCCGACCCCGCCACACCCGTCACGACGGTGAGCACGCCCAGCGGAATGTCGACGTCCACGTCCTGGAGGTTGTGCGCCGAGGCGCCGCGGATCTCCAGCTTCCCGTTCGGCTCGCGCACCGTCTCCTTCAGGCGGGCCCGGTCGTCCAGATGACGGCCCGTCACCGTGTCGCTCGCGCGCAGGCCTTCGACGCTTCCCTCGTAGCAGATCGTGCCGCCGCCGGAACCGGCCCCGGGGCCCAGGTCGACGACGTGGTCGGCGATCGCGATGACCTCCGGCTTGTGCTCGACGACCAGCACGGTGTTGCCCTTGTCGCGCAGGCGCAGCAGCAGGTCGTTCATGCGCTGGATGTCGTGCGGGTGCAGTCCGACGGTCGGTTCGTCGAAGACGTACGTGACGTCCGTGAGGGACGAGCCGAGGTGGCGGATCATCTTCACGCGCTGCGCCTCGCCGCCGGACAGCGTGCCGGAGGGGCGGTCCAGGGACAGATAGCCGAGGCCGATCTCGACGAAGGAGTCGAGGGTCTGGCGCAGGGAGGTGAGGAGCGGGGCCACGGAGGGCTCGGACTGTTCGCCGATCCACTTGGCGAGGTCGCTGATCTGCATCGCGCACGCGTCCGCGATGCTGATCCCCGCGATCTTGGAGGAGCGGGCCGCCTCGCTCAGCCGCGTCCCCTCGCACTCCGGGCACACGGCGAACGTCGTGGCGCGCTCGACGAAGGCGCGGATGTGCGGCTGGAGCGAGTCGATGTCCTTGGAGAGCATCGACTTCTGGATCTTCGGGATCAGGCCCTCGTAGGTGAGGTTGACGCCCTCGACCTTGATCTTCGTAGGGGCCTTGTACAGCAGGTCGCTCAGCTCGCGCTTGGTGTACTTGCGGATCGGCTTGTCCGGGTCGAAGAAGCCGCAGCCGGTGAAGATGCGCCCGTACCAGCCGTCCATGCTGTAGCCGGGGATGGTCAGCGCGCCCTCGTTGAGCGACTTGGAGTCGTCGTAGAGCTGGGTCAGGTCGATGTCGGAGACGCTGCCGCGGCCCTCGCAGCGCGGACACATGCCGCCCGTGATGCTGAACTCGCGGCGCTCCTTGACCTTGTGGCCGCCCTTCTCGACGGTGACGGCGCCCGCGCCGCTGATCGAGGCGACGTTGAAGGAGAAGGCCTGCGGCGAGCCGATGTGCGGGGTGCCGAGCCGGCTGAACAGGATCCGCAGCATCGCGCCCGTGTCGGTGGCCGTGCCCACGGTGGAGCGCACGTCGCCGCCCATCCGCTGCTGGTCGACGCTGATCGCCGTGGTCAGACCGTCGAGCACATCGACGTCCGGGCGGCCCAGGTTCGGCATGAAGCCCTGCACGAACGCGCTGTACGTCTCGTTGATCAGCCGCTGCGACTCCGCCGCGATCGTGTCGAACACCAGCGAGCTCTTGCCCGAGCCGGAGACGCCGGTGAAGACCGTGAGCCGCCGCTTGGGGAGCTCGATGCTGACGTTCTTGAGGTTGTTCTCGCGCGCGCCGTGCACCCGGATCAGATCGTGGGTGTCGGCGGCGTGCGGCACGTCCGGCCGGCCGGCTCGGCTGCTCATCGTGGCTCCATCCGTCGGTGGGGCCCCGGCACCGCGGCCCCGTCCCCGCCGACGCTAGTCGCCGACGGGCACGGAGGCTTCTCGATTCCTGACCTGAGGTCTCTACGTCCGCTACGTGGCCTCAGTCCTCCAGTGCGGCGAAGACGCCCGGCGCGTACGAGCCGCCGCGCATCCTGGTGATCACGCCCATCCGGTTCGCGGCGTTGATCATCGAGACCAGGCAGACGAGGGCGGCCGTCTGTTCCTCGTCGTAGTGCGCGCGCACGGCGGCCCAGGTCGCGTCGCTGACACCCTGCGCGGCGTCGGCCAGCCGGGTGCCCTCCTCGGCGAGGGCGAGCGCCGCCCGCTCGGCCTCGGTGAACACGGCCGACTCCCGCCAGGCCGCGACCAGCGCGAGCCGCACCGCGCTCTCGCCGGCCGCCGCGGCCTCCTTGCTGTGCACGTCGACGCACCAGCCGCAGCCGTTGATCTGGCTGGCGCGCAGCTCGACCAGCTGCGACAGGGCGGGCGGCAGGCCCGTGAGCGCGGCGCCGGCCCGGTAGAAGCGCTTGCCGAACTCGGCGCCCGTGCGGGTGGCCATCAGATTGATGCGGGCCTGGTGCTGAGCCGGGGTCTCGGTCTCCATGGTGGTGTGTCCTCTCGTTCCGTCGTTCGTCGTTCCGTCGGCGTGCGGTCGCCATGGAGATGCCGGGCGCGGCGGGCCTGTGACAGGGGGTGGATGTGGCATGGGTCACCGTGGACGGGTGTCACGTACGGGCCGCGGGCGGCGTCCTGTGCGTGACACCCCGGGAGCGAGCGGACCGACGAGGGAGACGCCATGGACGACGACGCCGAGACCACCGACCCGGGCACGGCGACGTTCGTCGCCCACCGGAACCTGCTGTTCACCGTCGCCTACGAGATGCTCGGCTCGGCCGCCGACGCGGAGGACGTCCTCCAGGAGGTCTGGCTGCGCTGGTCCGGCGTCGACCTCGACACCGTGCGCGACCGGCGGGCCTTCCTGGTCCGCGTCACCACGCGCCAGGCCCTGACCCGGCTGCGCACCCTGCGCCGCCGCAAGGAGTCCTACGTGGGACCGTGGCTTCCCGAGCCGCTGCTCACCGCGCCCGACGTCGCCGAGGACGTGGAGCTCGCGGACAGCGTCTCGATGGCGATGCTGCTGGTCCTGGAGACGCTCGGGCCGACGGAACGGGCCGTGTTCGTGCTGCGCGAGGTGTTCGGCCTGGACTACGGGGAGATCGCCGAGGCCGTCGAGAAGACCCCGGCGGCCGTGCGCCAGATCGCCCACCGGGCCCGCGCCCATGTCGCGGCCCGGCGCCCGCGCGGCACGGTCTCGCCGGCCGAGTCGCGGGCCGCGCTACGGGCCTTCCAGCGGGCCGTCGAGACCGGTGACCTGCGGGAACTGATCGATCTGATCGCGCCGGACGTCGTCCTGCTGACCGACGGCGGCGGGGTCGTCCGCGCGGCGCTGCGGCCCGTCGTCGGTACGGAGGCGGTCCTTCCGGTGCTGCTCAGGATCGCGACGGCCCGCCTCGAACCGGTCCGCGTCAACGGCCACCCGGCCCTGGCGGTCCACCGCGACGGCGTGCTCGACTCGGTCGTCGCCCTCCGCCTCGACGACGGGGTGATCACCGGTCTGTACGCGGTGCGGAACCCGGAGAAGCTGGGGCGGCTGGAGCGGGAGACGGCCGTGAGCCGGGAGGGTGCGTGACACGGGCGGCGCCCTGCGGGAGCGTGGCCGCCTCGCCCACGGCGGCGAGGAGTTCGTAGGGCTCCTCCCGGTCGGCCTGACCGACGGTGACGCCGAGCCAGCGGCCGGCGGACGGGGCGGACCACACGTACAGGCTGCCCGCCAGATTGCGCAGGGAGGCCAGGGGCTCGGGCACGTCGTCGAGGTCCAGGGGCTCCGCGGGGTCGTCGGCGTCGTCGATGTCGTCGTGGATACCGAGGTAAGGGAACAGGTCGACCGTGCCGGGCTCGCCCAGGCGTCCGGTCAGTGCTGTGACGAGTGCGGTGAGCGCGGCCTCCAGTTCCTCCTCGGCCTCCGTGAACGCCTCCGGGCCGGGCGGGTCCCAGAAGTCCCGGCTCCGATGGAGCACGGCGATGTGAAAGCCGGGCCCGCCCCATCCCGGCGGCGCCTCGGACGCGCGCTCGCCTTCCGGGTAGGGGAGGGCGAGCAGGGCGTCGACGACCGACAACTGATCCTCGACGGGGTCCGCGGGTCGGTGCTGGATCGGCATGGCGGGAGTGTAGGACGGAGGCCGGAGCCGGAACCCGGGGCAGGGGCCGACGATGACATGGAACACTTTTGCAAGCGGCTGCTTGCAATTGTTAGCGCGGGTGGGCAGTATCGAAGCATGGCATCGCTCAACGTCGGAAGCCTCGGCGAGTACCTGCGTGAACAGCGGCGCACCGCGCAGCTGTCCCTGCGGCAGCTCGCCGATGCCGCCGGGGTGTCCAATCCGTATCTGAGCCAGATCGAGCGCGGGCTGCGCAAGCCGAGCGCGGAGGTGCTCCAGCAGGTCGCCAAGGCGCTGCGGATCTCCGCCGAGACGCTGTACGTGCGCGCGGGCATCCTCGACGCGGAGCGGGAGCGGGACGAGGTGGAGACGCGTGCGGTGATCCTCGCCGACCCCTCGCTCGACGAGCGTCAGAAGCAGGTCCTGCTGCAGATCTACGAGTCGTTCCGGAAGGAGAACGCGGCCGCGCGAGCGGAGCGTTCACCGCGGGACGGGGACGGATCGGACGGCGGGACGCGTGACGACGGCGCCGACGGCGATGCCGAGCCCTCAAGCAGCAGTTGATGTGATCCGGGAGGACCACCCCATGGCCATCAAGGACGACCTCCGCAAGACCTTCAGCGACCCGACCCCTCTGTACTTCGCCGCCGGCACCGCCGAGCTGGCGTTCCAGCAGGCCAAGAAGGTGCCGGGCCTCGTCGAGCAGCTGCGCGCCGAGGCGCCCGCCCGCTTCGAGGCCGTGCGCGGCACCGACCCCAAGGACGTGCAGGAGAAGGCCACGGCGCGCGCCAAGGAGGCGCAGGCCGTGCTGACCGCCAAGGTCGGCGAGTTCGTGGCCGTGCTCGACACGGACCTGAAGAAGCTCGGCGAGACGGCCCAGGAGTACGCGCTGCGCGGTGTCGGCTACGCCGCCGAGGCCGCCGTCAAGGCGCGCGAGACGTACGAGAAGGTCGCCGAGCACGGCGAGGAGACCGTGAAGGCGTGGCGCGGCGAGGCCGCCGAGGAGATCAACGAGATCGCCGTGGCCGTCGAGCCGGACGCCGAGCCCGAGACCGTTCCCGGTCAGGCCGCCGCGCCGGCCGCCGAGAAGGAGGCGCCGGCCGCCAAGAAGGCTCCGGCCGCCAAGAAGGCGCCCGCCGCGAAGAAGGCTCCCGCGCGGAAGCCGGCCGCGAAGAAGGCGACGCCGCCCGCCGAGTGAGCGGTGACGGGCACGTCGACGGGCCGGGCACCTTCGGGGTGCCCGGCCCGTTGTTACGGGTACGGTGACCCGCGTACGGGTCGTCTCGGAGAACTGGGTGGGTGAGCGTTGTGCTGATGTCGGCTTTCGGCAACGTGGTGTGGCTGCTCTATACCGCCATGCTCGTGCTCGCGGTCGTCGCCTTCGTGCTGGCCGCGGTGGCCCGGGAGGACGCGTACCGCGCCGCGAGCAAGCAGACGAAGCCGTTCTGGCTGATCGTCCTGGGCATCGCGGTGGCGGTGAACCTGCTGGTGCCGATGCTGTTCCTGCAGCTCGCGGGCCTCGTGGCGTCGATCGTCTTCTTCGTGGACGTGCGCCCGGCCCTGAAGCAGGTCGGTGGCGGCGGTGGTGGCGGCTGGCGGCGCGGTGGCGGCTCCAGCAGCGACGGCCCCTACGGGCCGTACAACGGGCGGCGATGACCTGACGCGTACGGCTGACGACGACGGACGCGCCGGATCGGCGCGCCCTTCTCCGTCATCGGGGTGTCAGCGGACCGTCATCGGTCCAGCAGAAGTACCGCCATGTCGTCGGTCAGTTCGCCGCCGTTGAGGTCGCGGACCTCGTTCACGGCGGAGTCCAGGAGCTCCTCGCCCTGGAGACCCGCGGCGCGGCTGCGGCGGATCAGGTCGACCATGCCCTCCTGGCCGAGACGGCGGTTGCCGTCACCGATCCGGCCCTCGATCAGGCCGTCCGTGTAGAGCATCAGGCTCCACGACGGGCCCAGCTCGACCTGCATGCGCGGCCAGCGGGCGCGCGGCAGCAGGCCCAGGGCCGGTCCGCTGTTCTCGTACGGGAGCAGCGTCGCCTGGCGGCCGGGGCTGGAGATCAGCGGCGAGGGGTGGCCGGCCAGGCACAGGCCCGCTCGGCGCCCGTCCGGCGCGATGTCCACCGTGCACAGGGTCGCGAAGATCTCGTCGTTCTCCCGCTCGTGCTCCAGGACCTGCTGGAGCGTGGAGAGGAGCTCGTCGCCGCACAGTCCGGCGAAGGTCAGCGCGCGCCAGGCGATCCGCAGCTCCACGCCGAGCGCGGCCTCGTCGGGGCCGTGGCCGCAGACGTCGCCGATCATGGCGTGGACCGTGCCGTCGGGGGTGCGGACGACGTCGTAGAAGTCGCCGCCGAGCAGGGCCCGGGAGCGGCCGGGGCGGTAGCGCGCGGCGAACCGCAGCGGGGAGCCGTCGAGCAGCGGGGTCGGCAGCAGGCCGCGCTCCAGGCGGGCGTTCTCCTGGGCGCGCAGACGGGACTCGGTGAGCTTGCGCTGGGCCACGTCGGCGCGCTTGCGCTCGACGGCGTAGCGCACGGCGCGGCCCAGGATGCGGGCGTCCAGCTCGTCGCGGAACAGGTAGTCCTGGGCGCCGACGCGCACGGCCTCGGCGCCGCGCTCGGCGTCGCCGGAGTCGGTCAGGGCCAGTACGGCCTGGCGCGGGGCGAGGCGCAGCACGTGCCGGAGGGTCTCCAGCTCGTCGGCGTCCTCGTCCTGGCGGGCCGTACGGGTGTCGGGCAGCGCCAGGTCGAGCACGATGCAGTTCACGTCGTCGGTGAGCAGCCGCTCGGCCTCGGTGAGGTTGCGGGCGGTGCGGACGCGGACCGGCTTGCCGGCGGCGTCCGGCATCTCGGGGATGCTCAGGGAGCCGGCCGGGTCGTCCTCGATGACCAGCAGCGTCAGGCCCGTGGCGGGCCCGTTCGCGGCCGAGGCGTGAACGGTCGTGCTGTTGCTGTTGCTGCCGGTGGTGCTGTCGTGGGCGGTCGTCGGCGCGGTCGGGTCCGCGGACGGTGTCGTAGGCGCAGCTTGAGCCTGACCACCTTCCGCGGCCGGGATCGCTCTCTGCCGCGGTACGGGTACGGGCATCGCTTCGGTTTCCTTCCCTCCCCCCGAGGGCGCGGTGGGACGAAGGTCCTCGGCCCACCAGACGGGGACCTTAGCGGTACCCGGCGGTTCAGCGGAATGGTGAGCAGCAAACGGCCAGTGTCATATGCCGCAAGGGGTACCGGAATTGGGCACGTTCCGCCCCTCCGGGCCCCCGCGGGGGATGACGAACATCACGCCACCCCACCGCAACCGCCCCTCCCCGAGTGCCCTGCATCACGTGCCCTCCATCACGCCTACCGTCCGGTAGCCGGAGGGTGACGCCCCCTCACCCTCCGGCTGCAACGCGACCGCCGTAGGGGCTGACGGCGGTCGCCGCGTGCACCACCGTCGTGGCTGAGCGCGCAGTTCCCCGCGCCCCTGAAAGGCACACTCCGTGCGCCTCCAGGGCCGCGACGAAAAGCGCCCCGTAAGGGGCGCGGGGAACTGCGCGAGAACCCCCACCGGCGCGTCACCGACGACGAACACCCGGAGCTACGGCGGGGTAGGGCCGGAGGCGAGAGGTACCGGGGAAGACGCGCCCCGTAAGGGGCGCGGGGAACTGCGCGCTCAGCCACGACGCCGCAGCACCCGGCGACGATCCTCGTCCTCTACGGCGGCACCGCTACCGGCAACCAAGAGGTGCCCCCGGCGCCAAGGCACTGCCCGAGGCCGGGCGCCGGGCCGACGCCCCCGGAGGGGGCGGGTCGGTGGGAGCGGGGGGCGGGCCAATCGAGAGGCGCCGGGCCGGAGGCCGAGGCGGGCAGGCCCGCAGCGTGGGGGTGGGCCCGAGTGGGCCCGGTCCGGGCGGTAGCCGCTACGCGTCGGGGCGGACCACCCCGAGTATGGCCATCGACCCCGCCCCGGCGACCGTCACCGTTCGCCCCGGCCGCGGCGCATGCACGATCGCCCCGTCGCCGATGTACATGCCGACATGGCTCGCGTCGTCGTGGTAGATGATCAGGTCCCCGGGCCGCATGTCCTTCACGTCGATGTGCTTGAGCTGCTTCCACTGCTCCTGGGAGGTGCGGGGAATGGGCCGCCCCGCCGCGGCCCACGCCTGGGAGGTCAGCCCCGAGCAGTCGTAGGACTTCGGGCCCTCCGCGCCCCACACGTACGGCTTGCCGATCTGGGCCGTGGCGAACTCCACCGCCGCCTTGCCGGCCTTGGTCGCACGGCCGTTGATCTCCTTGAGGACGCCGGAGGACAGCCAGGCCGTCTGGGCCTTCTGCTCGGCCTCCTCCTCCAGCTTGCGCAGCCGCTCGCGCTCCTTCTTCTCGAGCGTGCTCTCGATCTTCTGCGCGGCCTTGATCTGCTTCTCGATGCGCTTCTTCGCGGAGGCCTTCTTCTTGCGGCCCTCCTCCAGCTGCTTCCACTTAGCGGAGGCGTCCTTCGCGTACCCCGCGAGATCGTCCTGCGTCTTGGTGAGCTGGGACATCAGGTTCTTCGTGGCCTGCTGGCCCTGGTAGACCCGCCCCGCGTTGTCGAGGAACTGCTGCGGGTCGCCGGAGAGCAGGAACTGGGCCTCGCGCGGGACGCCCCCCGTGCGGTACTGCTCCCGGGCCGCCGCCCCCGCGTGGCCCTTGAGGCGGTCGAGCTTGCGCTGCCCCGCCGCGATCTTCTGGGCCAGCTTCACGATGGCGACGGACTGGTCGTCGGCCTTCTCCTCCGCCGCGTTGTACTCGTCGGTGGCCAGCGCGGCGTCGTGGTACAGCTTGTCGAGCTTCTTGCGGACCGCCTCCAGGTCCGTACCCCCACCGGCCGCGGAGGCCGGGGCCGATGCCGAGGGGGAAGGGGAGGCCGGGGGAGCGGGCGCCGCGTAGGCCGCGCCTGGCGCCGTCAGCACGGTCAGGGCGCACACCACCGCCACCGCCGCCATCGTGGTCGTGCTCCGCTTGCTCATCCGCCCCGCCCCCGCAGTAGCCGAAACCTGATTTACCGTCAGTAACATGCGCGTGCTTCGGGGATGGTGCCACGTGCGCGCCAAATCCGACAGACCCCACACGCCCTGACAGACCCACACGCTCCGGCAGACCCCGCACGCTGTGACGAACGGGCCGCCGAGATCGTTCCCCACCCGGCGCGTTCAGCCCGACGGGCGCTCCCGCGGCGCCAACGCCTCCCAGGTCACGGTGACTTCCCCCTGCCGCCAGCGCCCCGGACGGTCCGTCACCGGCCAGTCCGCCGCGAGATCCCGCACCGTCCGGATCCACCGCTGGCGCGCCCCGTACGAGGCGTAGGGCGCCGCCGCCGCCCAGGCCCGGTCGAAGTCCCGCAGGAACGCGTGCACCGGCTCACCCGGCACATTGCGGTGGATCAGCGCCTTGGGCAGCCGCTCGGCCAGGTCGGACGGGGTGTGCAGGGACCCGAGCCGGGTCGCGAACGTCACCGTGCGCGGTCCCTCGGGCCCGAGCGCCACCCACACGTGCCGCCGCCCGATCTCGTCACAGGTCCCCTCCACGAGCAGCCCGCCCGGCGCGAGCCGCCCGCACAGCCGCGCCCAGACCTCCGCGACCTGCGCCTCGTCGTACTGGCGCAGCACGTTCGCGGCCCGGATCAGGGCCGGCGGCGACGGGAGCGGCAGCTCGAAGCCGCCGTGCCGGAAGCTGAGCCCCTCGCGCTCGTACGGCTTCGCGGCGGCGACCCGCGCCGGTTCGATCTCGATGCCCACCACGCGCGTGCGCGGAGCCGCGGCGCGCAGCCGGCCGAGCAGCTCGACGGCCGTCCAGGGCGCCGCCCCGTACCCGAGGTCGACCGCCACGGGATCGGCGGCGCGGCGCAGCGCGGCGCCGTGCGTCGCCGCGATCCAGCGATCCATGCGGCGCAACCGGTTCGGGTTCGTCGTGCCCCGCGTCACCGTTCCCACGGGGCGGGAAGGGGTGCGCGGGCTCATGGCTACGAGGGTATGCGCTGCCCGGGGCGGCCCGGCCGCCGCGCCCCGGGTTCGTGCAGGTGGGAGCGGTGTGGGGCCTCGGGTTGAGCCTCGTACGGTAATGATTGGGCAAAGTGGGAAGGGAGGCGGGGGCCCCGGCGTTGCCGCCCATGAGAGAGGGCGCGCGCCCTCTTTGCGCCGTGCCCGCAGTACGCCCGATCTAGGAGGGCCCGCCACGTGAGCCAGTACGTGACCAGGTTCCGCCGTTCCGGCGCGGCGCAGGGCCGCCTGCGCTTCCCCGGATCCCCGCGCAAGCCGCGGCGCGTCGCCATGCTCAGCGTGCACACCTCCCCGCTCCACCAGCCCGGCACGGGCGACGCGGGCGGCATGAACGTCTACATCGTGGAGCTGGCCAAGCGGCTCGCCGCGATCAACATCGAGGTCGAGATCTTCACCCGCGCCACCACGGGCGCACTGCCGCCCGAGGTCGAGCTCGCCCCGGGCGTCCTGGTGCGGCACGTCGACGCGGGCCCCTACGAGGGCCTCGCCAAGGAAGAGCTGCCCGCGCAGCTGTGCGCCTTCACGCACGGCGTGATGCAGGCCTGGGCCGGCCACCGGCACGGCCACTACGACCTCGTCCACTCCCACTACTGGCTCTCCGGCCACGTCGGCTGGCTGGCCGCCGAGCGCTGGGGCGTCCCGCTCGTCCACACCATGCACACCATGGCGAAGGTCAAGAACGCGGCGCTCGCCGACGGCGACACCCCCGAGCCGGCCGCCCGCGTCATCGGCGAGACCCAGATCGTGCGCGCCGCCGACCGCCTCATCGCGAACACCGCGGAGGAGGCCGACGAGCTGGTCCGGCACTACGAGGCCGACCCCGGCAAGGTCGCCGTCGTGCACCCCGGCGTGAACCTGGAGCGCTTCACCCCCGGTGACGGCCGCGCCGCCGCCCGCGCCCGCCTCGGCCTGCCGCAGGACGCGCTCATACCCCTGTTCGCCGGCCGCATCCAGCCGCTCAAGGCGCCCGACATCCTCCTCAAGGCCGTCGCCGTCCTGCTCGACGAGCGGCCCGAACTGCGCTCGCGGATCCTCGTGCCCGTGGTCGGCGGCCCCAGCGGCAGCGGCCTCGCCAAGCCCGCCGCCCTCCAGAAGCTCGCCGCCCGCCTCGGCATCGCCGACGTCGTGCGCTTCCACCCGCCGGTCGGCCAGGACCAGCTCGCCGACTGGTTCCGCGCCGCCTCCCTGCTCGTCATGCCGTCCTACAGCGAGTCCTTCGGGCTCGTCGCCATCGAGGCGCAGGCGGCGGGCACCCCCGTCCTCGCCGCCTCCGTCGGCGGACTGCCCGTCGCCGTCCGCGACGAGACCACCGGCTTCCTGATCGACGGCCACGAACCGGCCCGCTACGCGCGCGTGCTCGGCGAGTTCGCCGACCACCCCCACCTGGTGGACCGCATGGGTGACGCCGCGGCCCGGCACGCCCGTTCCTTCGGCTGGGACACCTCGGCGTCCGCCACGGCCGACGTCTACACCGCGGCCCTGCACGATCACCGCCGTCACGTACTCTCGCTCCATGGCTGAGCACCCCGAGACGGCGCCGGACGCGGCACAGATCATCGAGTCCACGCTCAAGGACGCCGAACTGGAGTGGGAGCGCCCCGAACCGGGCTCCTACGTCGTGAAACTGCCCGGCACCCGCAAGCTCTCCACGACGCTCTCGCTGCGCGTGGGCCGCCACAGCCTGTCCCTCAACGCGTTCGTGATCCGCCACCCGGACGAGAACGAGGCGGGCGTCCACCGCTGGCTCCTGGAGCGCAACCTCCGCCTGTACGGCGTGAGTTACGCCGTCGACCCGCTCGGCGACATCTACCTCACCGGCAAGCTCCCGCTCTCCGCCGTCACCCCGGACGAGCTCGACCGCCTCCTCGGCTCGGTCCTGGAAGCCGCCGACGGCCCCTTCAACACCCTGCTCGAACTCGGCTTCGCGAGCGCGATCCGCCGCGAGTACGAGTGGCGCGTCGCGCGCGGCGAGTCCACGCGCAACCTGGACGCGTTCACGCACCTCACCCAGCGGCCCGCCGCTTCCGAGTAACCGCGCTCACCCCAGCGCCACCATCCGCACCACCGTCACCGTGAGCACGGAGCCGGAGACGTAGTAGAGGACTATCGCGCCGCCGATCGTGGCCTCGCGCCGGTCCCGTTCCCCCGCGACCGAGCAGGAGCCGTGGCCGTACGGGTCGTGGGCGAGGGTGCGGGACATCTCCGCGCGGAAGGCGTCCGCGTCGGCCATCTTGGCGAGGGTGTCGTCGGCGGGCGGGGCGTACGCGATGCGGCAGGGGCTGCGCCTGCGGCGACGGCTCAAGCCGGCCCCCGCCTCTCCGCCTCGTCGCGGGCGAGCCGGGCCAGGATCGCGTCCGCCTCCGGGTCCGGCACGGCCTCCAGCATCCAGTGCCGCATCACGGCGTGGATCTCGTCGACCCCTGCCGCGTTGATCGCCCGGTCGAACTCCGCGCGGCGCTCGGGGGCGAGAGCCGCACGGATCGCCGGAATGCTGTTCGGGACGTCCACCTCGATACCGCCCACGAGCGTTCTGGGCGGTTCGTCCGTTCTCGTCGCTTCGGTCCGCGGTGCTTCGGGCATGTACGGTCCCGTACCCCTCGGCACGGCCCCGTACCCGCCCGCGCGTCACGCCGTGGCGTTCTCCGTGGTCGGTGCGGGCACCGCCTTCACCGGGCCCGAGGCGGGCTCGGCCGTGGGCTGGTCGGGCAGGCCGCGCATCAGGGCCCAGTAGCCGAACGCGGTGACCGTGCCGAGCATCGCGCAGCCGCCCCACAGCCAGCCGGCCCCGGCCGAGTCGAGCACCCAGCCGCCCGCGAGCGGGGCGACGAGCGCGGCGGCCGACCACGACATCGAGTAGACGCCCTGGTAACGGCCGCGGCCCTCGGCGGGCGCGAGCCGGGCCACGAGCCCCGACTGGGTCGGCGCGTTCACCATCTCGCCGAGCGTCCACACGACGACGGTCAGCGCGTACGCGGCCAGCGAGCCGGCGAACGCGGTCAGCGCGAAGCCGTAGCCGATGAGAAGCGAGGAGACGGTGAGCAGGCGGCCCGGGTCGCGGCGCTCGATGAACCGGGTCAGCGGGATCTGGAGGGCGACGATCACCACCCCGTTCACGGCCGCGACCAGACCCACGTCCGAGCTGGTGAACCCGTTCTCCCCCATCACGATCGGCAGGCCCACCGAGCTCTGCGTGAAGATCACGGCGACGAGGAAGGACAGGCCGACCATCAGCATGAAGCGGCCGTCGCGCAGCACGGTGCCCATCGTGACGGGCGCGGGCGCAGCCTCACCGGCCTCGCGGACAGTCTGCTCGGGACGCGACTCCTTCACCTTCACGAACACGACCAGCGCGCAGGCCAGCGTCATGCCGGCCTCGACGAGGAAACCGAGCGTGTAGCTCTGCGCGACGAGGAAGCCGGCGTACACGGAGGAGACCGCGAACCCGAGGTTGATCGCCCAGTAGTTGAGGGAGAAGGCCCGCACCCGGTCGTGCGGGGGCACGATGTCGGCCATCATCGCCTGGATCGCGGGCCGCGAAGCGTTCGAGGCGAGGCCCAGCGCGAATCCTGTGACGGCGATCCCGGCCGGGTCGCGCACGAAGGCGAGGACGGCGACCGTCGCGGCCGTCGCGAGCTGGGCCGTGAGCAGGGTCGGCCGGCGTCCGAGCCGGTCCGCGAGCACCCCGCCGAGCACCGAGGCGATGACCCCGCCGAGCCCGATCAGCGACGCGACCAGACCCGCGTACGCGGCCGAGAAGCCGCGCTGCGCCGTCAGGTACAGGGCGAGGAAGGTGAGGACGAAGGCGCCGAGGCGGTTGACCAGGGTGCTGGCCCACAGCCACCAGAACTCCCTCGGCAGCCCGGACACGGACTCCCTTGCGGCACGTCTGAGCGCGGCGACGGACATGGGTGCATCCCCCGGGGTGTGGGTAAGTGGCGAGATCGGTCTCCGTAACTTACGACCGGGGCCCCGGAGGCGGCCACCGAATTGACGGCTACCGTCAATCGGCGGCCCGTATGGCGGTCGATTAGGCTCGGGCCCATGGCCGACGCACCGTACAAGCTGATCCTCCTCCGCCACGGCGAGAGCGAATGGAACGCGAAGAACCTGTTCACCGGTTGGGTGGACGTCAACCTCACCGAGAAGGGCGAGAAGGAGGCGGTCCGCGGCGGTGAGCTGCTCAAGGACGCCGGCCTGCTCCCCGACGTGCTGCACACCTCCCTCCAGAAGCGCGCGATCCGCACGGCCCAGCTGGCCCTGGAGTCCGCGGACCGCCACTGGATCCCCGTCCACCGCTCGTGGCGCCTGAACGAGCGCCACTACGGCGCCCTCCAGGGCAAGGACAAGGCGCAGACCCTGGCCGAGTTCGGCGAGGAGCAGTTCATGCTCTGGCGCCGCTCGTACGACACCCCGCCGCCGGCCCTGGACCGCGACGACAAGTACTCCCAGTTCGAGGACCCGCGCTACGCGTCCCTCCCGCCGGAGCTGCGCCCGCAGACGGAGTGCCTCAAGGACGTCGTCGTCCGCATGCTCCCGTACTGGTTCGACGCCATCGTCCCGGACCTCCTGGACGGCCACACGGTGCTGGTCGCGGCCCACGGCAACTCGCTGCGCGCCCTGGTCAAGCACCTCGACGGCATCTCCGACGCGGACATCGCGGGCCTGAACATCCCCACCGGCATCCCCCTCTCCTACGAGCTGGACGCCGACTTCAAGCCCCTGAACCCGGGCGGCACCTACCTCGACCCCGACGCGGCAGCGGCGGCGATCGAGGCGGTCAAGAACCAGGGCAAGAAGTAACCAGGGCAAGTAGCAGGCAGCCCACGAGCAGCCGGGCCCCCGCCGGATCACCGGCGGGGGCCCGCCGTGTGTTCAGGGGGCTTGGGGCTTTCTCACGAAGGGGACACTGTGACGACGGTCTTCCACTGCCGTGGCTGTGGCCGCGCGATCACGCCGGCGGCGACGGAGCGGCCGCTGCCGGACCCCGACCGGGACGAGGAGTGGTACCGGCCGGAGGCTTCGGACACGGACGAGCAGGGGCACTGCGACAGCCCGATCGTGCGGATGGCCCCGGGGGCGTTCGCGATCGACCCGGAGCCCGCGGGGCCCCCGTACGTCCTGGACGAACCCTCCGGCCTGCTGGTGGAGTCGGGGCCGAAGGGCTCCGTCGTGCTCCACCCCGGCGACGGCCTCGGCCTGGAGCCTCACCCCGACCTGGCGATGCGTCGCGGCTACTGCTGCGGCATGGACGGGGAGTGGGGTCCGAACCTGGTGTGCGGGTGCGGCGCCGTCGTCGCCACCCTCTACTCGGACTGCTATCAGGTGCAGGAACTCCGCCTGCGGCCCGAAGCCGTCGTCACGCGGGCCGCTCCAGGAGCATGACGTCGTACCGGTCCGCGCGCGGACCGAAGGGGCCGGACTCGCCGACCTTGCGGTAGCCCCAGGAGCGGTAGGCCGAGGATGCCGCGGTGGCGGAGCGGTGGACGTTCAGGAGGAGCCGGTCGGCCGTGATGCCGGTCAGGAGGGTGTCGTGGAGGTGGCGGGCGATGCCCCGGCCGCGCCACGGGGCCCGTACCGCGAGTTCCATCAGGCCGAAGGTACGGCGGCCGTCCTCGCGGCGCAGTGACGCGGGGACGGGTTCGGTGAGTTCGTCCCACCAGGTGGTGTCCCGGGGGACCGCGTGCCCGTAGGCCATGCCGGCCGGTTCGCCGGTGGATGTCGTGGCCAGGGCGGCCAGGAAGCCGGGGCGGGCGGTCTGGCCGGGGAAGCGAGTGGCGGCGGTGGCGAGGGCGGCGGCGGGCTCGTCGTACGGGGGCTGTGTGAAGACCTCGGCGTAGACGGAGAGGATCGCGGACGCCGAACGGGCCGCGCTCGGGCCGGGCAGCAGGGCCACGGTGACGGGCGCTCGCTCCGTCATGCGGGGCCCACGCGGAGGAGCGGGGCCAGGAGGCGGGCCGGGTCCGTGCCGGACGGCAGGTCGGAGACCTGGGCGTCGCCCAGTTCCACCAGACGCCAGGTGCCGTCGTCCGCGCGACGCGCCAGGTCGGTCGTGACGAAGCGGCAGGGCAGGGCGGCGACCAGGGGGCGCAGGGCGTCCAGTGGGGGAGAGGGGTGGAGGGCCGGGGTGTCGGGGTGCGGGGTGGTGAGGAGGGGCGCGCCGTCCAGCCACCAGACGCGGGCCTCGCCGACCGCGCGGTCGAACGGTTCGAAGGCGCGGAGCACGATGCCGCCCGTCAGATCGTCGCCCTGGAGCTCGACGAAGCGGCTCACCACCCGGTGCACGGCTTCGGTGTCGGTGAGGTCGGGCAGGTGGCAGGCCTCGTCCCAGTCGTGCTTGCGGGACTTCACGTAGTCCTTGACCAGCCCCGCGCCGGCGGGGAGCGCCGCGGCGAGCGAGGCGAGCGCGGAAGGCGCCGGGGGCTCGTGCGGGGCGCAGGGGGCGTACGCGCTGGACGGGGTCAGCGCGGCGAACGAGGCGTACCAGCCGGGGAGCTCGTGGGCCGTGCGGTACATCGCCGGCGTCGTGAGGAGCCGGGTGCCGCGGGCGGCCAGGGCCGTCGCGAGGGACGCGTAGGCGCCCGCGGGGATCATCCAGCCCCGGTACCAGGCCGCACCCAGCTCGCGCGGGACACGCCGCACGGCCTCGTCGGCGCGGCCCGCGAGCAGGGCGTCGTGATCGAGGTACGCGACCGCCGCCCCGGCCTGACGGGCGGCCGCGGCCTGCGCCGCGAAGTGCGGGTCGCAGGCGGCCGGACGCAGCGGGTCGGCGCACAGCAGTAGTGAGGGGGAGGCGGACACCGGCTCACCTTAGACCGTGGGAGGCCGCCCGCGCCGGTGGGTTCTCAGCGAACCGACCGCACGGAACAGCCCCCGGCTCGCCGGTTCGCTCGGACGCGGCGGGTGGGGGCCTGTGGTGGGTGGGTGCGGTTACCTGTTCCAGCCGCCGGGCGCGGCCGGCCACCAGCCGGGCGGCCAGCAGCCCGGCCCGTACGGTACCCATCCGCGCGAACGGCCCGGCGCACACGTGAGGGGCGGCCCCGCGCCGGGGCCGCCCCTCACCGCGTCGTGGCTACCCGCAGCAGCCGCCGCACTGGCACGGCGCACCCGACTGGCAGCCGCACCCGCAGCCTGAGCCGCAGCCGCAGGCGCCGAGGACGGGCAGGAACACCACGTCGCGCGGCGCCTCCTGCGGGGAGTCGGTCGTCGTGACGGGGGAATCGGTCATGGGGTCCCTCCTCCAAGGCGTGGGTCGCCTTCCTCCCCATTGCATGCCCACCCCGGTACGGCGCATCAACGGCGCACGGGGTTACGCGACGCGCCCCGCCCCACCCCGCGCGCCCCGCACTCCGCTACGCGCCCTCCACCGACGACTCCGCCTGCTGCAGCTCGTCCGCGTGCTCGCCCGTCACCAGGTACACGACCCGCTTGGCCACCGACACCGCGTGGTCCGCGAACCGCTCGTAGTAGCGGCCGAGCAGCGTCACGTCCACGGCCGTCTCGATGCCGTGCTTCCACTTCTCGTCCATCAGGTGCTGGAAGAGCGTGCGGTGCAGCAGGTCCATCTCGTCGTCGTCCTGCTCCAGCTGCATCGCCAGATCGACGTCCTTGGTGATGATGACCTCGGCCGCCTTCGCCATCAGGCGCTGCGCCAGCTGACCCATCTCCAGGATGGTCGCGTGCAGGTCGTGCGGAACGGCACGGTCCGGGAACCGCAGCCGGGTCAGCTTCGCCACGTGCTGGGCCAGGTCACCGCTGCGCTCCAGGTCCGCGCTCATCCGCAGCGACGTCACGACGATCCGCAGATCCGTCGCCACCGGCTGCTGGCGGGCGAGCAGCGCTATGGCCCGCGCCTCCAGCTCGTGCTGCAGGTCGTCCACCTTCTGGTCGGCGGCGATCACGGTCTCGGCGAGCTTGAGGTCGGCGTCGAGCATGGCCGTGGTGGCGCGCCCGATCGCCGACCCGACAAGGCGGGCCATCTCGACCAGGCCCTCGCCGATCGAGTCAAGTTCCTCGTGGTACGCGTCACGCATACGAACGTCCCTCTCATCTGTCCGTGGGGCCGGGGCAGCCCCACGCTCCCACGTTCGGCCCAGTACGCGTCGGGATCCGGCACCACAAGTGAATCAGCCCCGTACCCAAGGTGAACTCTGGGCGACGAGTGTTCGAGCTGCCACCCGGACGGCTGTGGGACACCCGCTGACCGCGCATAACCTGAAGACATGGACGTGAACGCGGCGGTCGCCGCAGCGGCAGCGATCGCCGGGGTGTGCACCGGTGTCATCGCCATGCTGGCGTTCCGCTGGAGCGAACGCGACCAGAAACGCCCCACCCGCACCTCCCTGCACACGGACCCGGTCCTTCCGCCCGGCGTCGACACGGTCCTGTCCGTGCTCCGCTCCTCCGCCGTCGTCCTCGACGAGGCGGACAGCGTGGTCAAGGCCAGCTCCGCCGCCTACGCCCTCGGCCTCGTACGCGGCGGCAAGCTCGCCGTCGAACCGATGCTGCAGATGGCCCGCGACACCCGGCGCGACGGAGAGATACGCCAGGTCGAGCTGGACCTCCCGCGCCGCGGCACCGGCCGGGGCGACGCCCTCGCCGTGTCCGCCCGCGTGGCCCCGCTCGGCTCCCGCCTCGTGCTCCTCCTCGTCGAGGACCTCACCGAGGCCCGGCGCATCGAGGCCGTACGACGCGACTTCGTCGCCAACGTGAGCCACGAGCTGAAGACACCCGTCGGCGCCCTCTCCCTCCTGTCGGAGGCCGTCATGGACGCCTCCGACGACCCCGAGGCCGTCGAGCGCTTCGCCGGCCGCATGCAGATCGAGGCCACCCGCCTCACCAGCCTCGTCCAGGAGCTCATCGACCTCTCCCGGGTGCAGAACGACGACCCGCTGGAGGACGCCGAGCCGGTCCGCGTCGACGAACTCGTCGCCGAGGCCATGGACCGCTGCCGCCAGCCCGCCGCCAGCAAACAGATCACCATGGCCTCCGGCGGCACCGCCGACCTCAACGTGTGGGGCAACCGCGGCCAGCTCGCCGCCGCCCTCGGCAACCTCGTCGAGAATGCGGTCAACTACTCGCCCGCCCGCACCCGCGTCGGCATAGCCGCCCGCCGGGTGACCGCACCCGGCGGAGACCTCATCGAGCTCGCCGTCACCGACCAGGGCATCGGCATCTCCGACAAGGACAAGGAGCGCATCTTCGAGCGCTTCTACCGCGTCGACCCCGCCCGCTCCCGCGCCACCGGCGGCACCGGCCTCGGCCTCGCCATCGTCAAGCACGTGGCCGCCTCGCACGGCGGGGAAGTCACCGTGTGGAGCTCCGAGGGACAGGGCTCCACCTTCACCCTGCGGCTGCCCGAGGCCGCCGCGGGCTCCCCCGGTCCCCGTAAGACCACCGCCTCAGGCCCCGGAAACGTACGCGACGAAGACGACGCACACGGGCCCGACAGCACCACCGCCTACGCATCCACCCCTGCCCCGGAGGTCCTTCCGTGACCCGAGTGCTCGTCGTAGAGGACGAGGAGTCCTTCTCCGACGCCCTGTCCTACATGCTCCGCAAGGAGGGCTTCGAGGTCGCCATCGCGGCCACCGGGCCCGACGGCCTGGACGAGTTCGAGCGCAACGGCGCCGACCTCGTGCTGCTCGACCTGATGCTGCCGGGCCTGCCCGGCACCGAGGTCTGCCGCCAGCTGCGCGGCCGCTCGAACGTGCCGGTCATCATGGTGACCGCCAAGGACAGCGAGATCGACAAGGTCGTCGGCCTGGAGATAGGAGCCGACGACTACGTGACCAAGCCCTTCTCCTCGCGCGAACTGGTGGCCCGCATCCGGGCCGTCCTGCGCCGCCGCGGGGAGCCGGAGGAGGTCGCGCCGCAGGCCCTGGAGGCCGGACCCGTCCGCATGGACGTGGACCGGCACGTCGTCACCGTCTCCGGCTCCAAGGTCGACCTCCCGCTCAAGGAGTTCGACCTCCTGGAGATGCTGCTGCGCAACGCGGGCCGCGTGCTGACCCGTATGCAGCTCATCGACCGGGTCTGGGGCGCGGACTACGTCGGCGACACCAAGACCCTGGACGTCCACGTGAAGCGCCTGCGCGCCAAGATCGAGCCCGACCCCGGCGCGCCCCGGTACCTGGTCACGGTGCGCGGCCTGGGCTACAAGTTCGAGCCCTAAGCCGGACCCCGTCGCACCAACGCCCGGAGGGCGGCTTTCCCTGTCGTGGGAAAGCCGCCCTCCGGGCGTTGTACGTGCCGGACGCGGCTCAGTGACCGGCGGCCGGGCTCTCGCTCGCCGAGCCGGCGGGGGAGCCGGACGCCGACTGGGACGGCGCGGTGGCCTCGCCGGAGGGCGACTGCGACTGCTTGCCGGCCGGGGAGGAGGCGGGCGCGGACGGCGTCGCCGGCATCTCCTTCGGGCCCCACTTCTGGAAGTAGGACTCGGCCGGCACCACGAACGCCTTGAGCTTCACGTCACCGGCGTCGCTGAAGCGGAAGGTGATCGCCTGCGCGTTGCCGTCCAGGACCGCGGTGCGGCTGTTGGGCAGCTCGGCGGTGGCGTTGCCCTCGCCGCCGAGGACGACGGAACCGCCGGCCGGGACGGTGATCTTCGAGCCGCCCTTGGCGCCGGTCAGCTTCGCGGTCTTGCCGACACCGTCGACGGTGATCGCGTCGAGGGTCTGCGCCTTGGTGCCGTTGTTGAACAGCGTGGCGGTGACCACGGCCGGGCCCTGCGACTTCAGGTCCGGCTGCGTGATGACGGTCGCGTTCTGGACCTTGATGTCACCGACCGTGACCGCTGCGTTGTCGGGCTTGACCTGAAGCGTCTGAGCGTTGTTGCCGGCACCGCACGCGGCGAGCGAGGCGATCGAGAACGCGATGGCGGCGGCGGCGAGGGCGCCGCGTCGAAGGCTGCTGCTCACGGCGGCGGCAACTCCTTGAACGGGGGCGGACGGGGTGATGCGGGCGGCTCCGTGCCTCGGGTGAGACAAGGAGGTAAAGCCGCCCTAAGGGTCTGTCAGCGGCCTTAGGTTACCGAGCCGCCCCACGCCCGCCGCACCCGACCCGCCCCTAGACCACCCCGGACCCCTCCCGGCGCCGGTGGAACACCCCGTGTTCCCCACGCGTCGCACCGTCACCAATGGCATCAGCCGGCCTCAGGACATCCCTCGTTCACCATTCGCATATCCGCAGTCCAGGGGCCCGCGCGGATTTCCGGTAAGGAATGCGCGCCGGTCAGGAAAAACGATCACCCGGCCCGGTGAATCCAGGTGATCAATTCCGGATTCGACTCGAACGGACTCATGGCCCGCGAACGGAGTAGCGGAAGTGTAGTGCTTCGAAGCGCGCAAAATGGGACGTACGACACATGGACGGCCTGTTCGGAGGCCTGTGACGGGCGTGTTTCGGCTCCGCCGGACAGTGGCTCCCACCTGCGAATACCGCCCTCCCGGACCCCTCCGCAGCACGTTCCGGTTGTGGTTGTCAAGCCCCGAGATATGCCCTGACCTGCGAAAACGCCATTCAGAACCCGCAGTTTCCGTGTTACCCTGGATAGCCACGGAAGGGGTACCTGTCACATGACGTTCAAGGTTGGCGACACCGTGGTCTATCCCCATCACGGGGCCGCGCTGATCGAGGCTATCGAAACTCGTCAGATCAAAGGCGTGGACAAGACCTACTTGGTGCTGAAGGTCGCCCAGGGCGACCTGACGGTACGTGTGCCAGCGGACAATGCGGAGTTCGTCGGCGTGCG
The DNA here is from genome assembly GCF_055558275.1 of Streptomyces sp. NPDC025806. Classification (NCBI taxonomy): domain Bacteria; kingdom Bacillati; phylum Actinomycetota; class Actinomycetes; order Kitasatosporales; family Streptomycetaceae; genus Streptomyces; species Streptomyces sp. NPDC025806. The sequence goes on from NZ_JBVHMU010000006.1 coordinate 99,736, forward strand.
TGATGTGGTCGGTCAGGACGGTCTCGACCGGGTCTTCGAGGTGCTGCGCGCGCCGTACGCCGAGGAGCCCACGAACTGGTCGCGCCGTTACAAGGCAAACCTGGAGAAGCTCGCCTCCGGCGATGTCATCAAGGTCGCGGAGGTTGTGCGTGACCTGTGGCGTCGGGAGCGTGAGCGCGGTCTGTCCGCGGGCGAGAAGCGCATGCTCGCCAAGGCTCGCCAGATCCTGGTGAGCGAGCTCGCGCTCGCGGAGAACACGAACGAGGACAAGGCCGAGGCCCTGCTCGACGAGGTCCTGGCGTCCTGACGCGCGCCGTAGCCGCGTAGCGAAAACATGCCGTGGTGCCCGATGACCCTGATGGTGTCGCCGGGCGCTGCGGCATGTTTCGTACCCGAAACACCCCCCGCATCCCCACACCGCCGACCTCGGCGTACTGGCGTGCCGGGCCCGGGCAGCTGGCTCGACCAGTGTCACGGAAGGGTCCGGTCAAGGCGTCGCGCCCGGCACGATGTGGCCATACCCACCACCCCCGAGCGTACAAACCTGAACGGAAGCGATGTCTGACGAAACGCGTCCCGTCACCGGTGGCGCACGTACCGCGGCCGTGATCCCGGCCGCCGGCCGGGGCGTCCGCCTCGGCCCGGGCGCCCCCAAGGCGCTCCGCGCGCTCAACGGCACCCCGATGCTCATCCACGCCGTCCGCGCCATGGCCGCCTCCCGCGCCGTCACCCTCGTCGTGGTCGTCGCACCCCCCGAGGGCGCGGCCGAGGTGAAGAGCCTCCTTGCCGACCACGCCCTCCCCGAGCGCACCGACTTCCTCGTCGTGCCCGGCGGCGACACCCGCCAGGAGTCCGTGAAACTCGGCCTCGACGCGCTGCCGGACGGCATCGACATCGTGCTCGTGCACGACGCCGCCCGCCCGCTCGTCCCCGTCGACACCGTCGACGCGGTCATCGAGGCCGTACGCGACGGCGCCCCGGCCGTCGTACCGGCGCTGCCCCTCGCCGACACGGTCAAGGAGGTCGTGCCCTCGACCGACGGCTCGCCCGAGCCCGTCGTCGCCACGCCCGTCCGGGCCCGGCTGCGCGCCGTGCAGACGCCGCAGGGCTTCGACCACGCCACCCTCGTCCGCGCCCACGAGACCGTCACCGACGACGTCACCGACGACGCGAGCATGGTCGAGAAGCTCGGCGAACAGGTCGTCCTCGTGCCCGGACACGAGGAGGCGTTCAAGGTGACCCGGCCGCTGGACCTCGTCCTCGCCGAGGCCGTACTCGCCCGCAGGAGGGCCAACGATGGGTTCTGAGTTCCCCGTGGCCCTGCCGCAGGTCGGCATCGGCACCGACATCCACGCCTTCGAAGAGGGCCGCGAGCTGTGGTGCGCCGGCCTGAAGTGGGAGGGGGAGGGGCCCGGACTCGCCGGGCACTCCGACGCGGACGTCGTCGCGCACGCGGCGTGCAACGCGCTGTTCTCCGCCGCGGGGCTCGGCGACCTGGGGCAGCACTTCGGCACGTCCCGTCCCGAGTGGGCCGGGGCCTCCGGGCTCACCCTCCTCACGGAGGCCGCGCGGATCGTCCGTGACGCGGGCTTCGTCATCGGCAACGTCGCGGTGCAGGCCGTCGGGCCCCGGCCCAAGATCGGCAAGCGGCGGGCCGAGGCGGAGTCGATCCTCTCCGGTGCGGCGGGGGCCCCTGTCTCCGTCTCCGGCGCGACGACGGACGGTCTCGGTTTCCCGGGGCGTGGCGAAGGCCTGATGGCCGTGGCAACGGCACTGGTGGTCCGGTCCCCGAAGGGGTGACATCCGCTTCGTCGCCGGGTGCGGGCCCGGTGGGGGCTGATCGCGCAGTTCCCCGCGCCCCTGAAATGCAGACCCTTCGGGTCGCATTTCCCCGATGAGGCGCAGCCTCATCAGGGGCGCGGGGAACTGCGCGGGACGGAGCCACCGGCCCGCGGTCGCGCGACGGCCGCACCCGGCAGGCGGGGGCGCCCCCCGCCCAACCCCCGGAGGGAACGGGCACGGGTGCCGGGCCACTACCCTGGAGGGGTGACGATTCGCCTGTACGACACCAGCGCCCGGCAGATCCGCGATTTCACCCCGCTCACGCCGGGCTGTGTCTCGATCTACCTGTGTGGCGCCACGGTGCAGGCCGCACCCCATATCGGGCACATCCGTTCCGGCCTCAACTTCGACATCATGCGCCGCTGGTTCACGTACCGCGGCTACGACGTGACGTTCGTGCGGAACGTGACGGACATCGACGACAAGATCATCCGCAAGGCCGCGGAGCAGAACCGGCCGTGGTGGTCGATCGGCTACGAGAACGAGCGGGCGTTCAACGACGCCTACGACGCACTCGGCTGCCTGCCGCCCACCTACGAGCCCCGCGCCACCGGGCACGTGCCCGAGATGATCGAGATGATGCGCGGTCTCATCGAGCGCGGTCACGCCTACGAGGCTGACGGCAGCGTCTACTTCGACGTGCGGTCCTTCCCCGGCTACCTGGAGCTGTCCAACCAGGACCTGGACGACCTGCGCCAGCCCGACGAGGGCGTCTCCGGCAAGCGCGACCCGCGCGACTTCGCGATGTGGAAGGCGACCAAGCCGGGCGAGCCCGACTGGGAGACCCCCTGGGGGCGCGGCCGTCCCGGCTGGCACCTGGAGTGCTCGGCGATGGCCCACAAGTACCTGGGCTCCGCGTTCGACATCCACGGCGGCGGCATCGACCTGATCTTCCCGCACCACGAGAACGAGATCGCGCAGGCCAAGGCCTTCGGCGACGAGTTCGCCAAGTACTGGGTCCACAACTCGTGGGTCACCATGTCCGGCGAGAAGATGTCCAAGTCGCTGGGCAACAGCGTGCTCGTCGGCGAGATGGTCAAGCACTGGCGGCCGATCGTGCTGCGCTACTACCTGGGCACCCCGCACTACCGCTCGACGATCGAGTACAGCGAGGAGGCCCTGCGCGAGGCCGAGTCCGCGTTCGCGCGGATCGAGGGCTTCGTCCAGCGGGTCACCGAGCTGGCCGGGGGCACCGTCGCCCCCGCCGACGAGGTGCCCCCGGCGTTCGCCGAGGCGATGGACGACGACCTGGGCGTGCCCGGCGCGCTCGCCGTCGTGCACACCGCGGTCCGCCAGGGCAACAGCGCGCTGGCCGCCGACGACAAGGAAGCCGCGGTCGCCCGCCTGGCCGAGGTCCGCGCCATGCTCGGCGTCCTCGGCCTGGACCCGCTGGACGCGCACTGGGCCGGCGAGGGCGACCGCAGCGAGGACCTGCACGGGGTCGTCGACACGCTCGTACGGCTCGTGCTGGACCAGCGGGAGTCGGCGCGGGCCCGTAAGGACTGGGCGACCGCCGACGCCATCCGCGACCAGCTCGGCCAGTCCGGCCTTGTCATCGAGGACAGCCCGAGCGGACCCCGCTGGACCCTCGGCACCCGCTGAGGACCAGGCGAATGTGCCGCCCGGGCGATCGGGCGGCACACTGCATAGACGTACACATCCACAGACAGACGTAAGAGACAGGTAGGTCATGGCCGCCAACAACAACCGCCGCATGTCCGGCAAGAAGGGCGCGCAGGTCGGCAGTGGCGGCCAGCGGCGCAAGGGCCTCGAAGGCCGGGGCCCGACCCCGCCCGCCGAGATGCGCAAGAAGCACAAGAAGAACCGCATCGCGAACGCCCAGGCCAAGCGCGCCCAGGGCCGCCCCACCAGCCGCACCGGCGGCCCCCGCGGCAAGGCGACCTCCGAGATGGTCGTCGGCCGCAACCCCGTCGTCGAGGCGCTCCGCGAGGGCGTGCCCGCGGTGACGCTGTACGTGCAGCAGTTCATCGACAACGACGAGCGTGTCCGCGAGGCCCTGCAGCTCGCCGGCGACCGCGGCGGCATCCACCTCATGGAGGCCCCCCGCCCCGAGCTCGACCGCATGACCAACGGGCTCAACCACCAGGGCCTCGTCCTCCAGGTCCCGCCCTACGAGTACGCGCACCCCGAGGACCTCGTCGCCGCCGCCTACGACGAGGGCCAGGACCCGCTGATCGTCGCCCTCGACGGCGTGACCGACCCGCGCAACCTCGGCGCCGTCGTCCGCTCCGTCTCCGCGTTCGGCGGCCACGGCGTCCTCGTGCCCGAGCGCCGCGCCGCCGGCATGACCGCCGGCGCGTGGAAGACGTCCGCCGGTACCGCCGCGCGCACGCCGGTGGCCCGCGCCACGAACCTGACCCGCGCCCTGGAGCAGTACAAGAAGGCCGGGATCGTCGTCGTGGGCCTCGCGGCCGACGGCGAAAGCACCGTCGGTGACCTGGCGGCCCTCGAGGGCCCCGTCGTCATCGTCGTCGGCAGCGAGGGCAAGGGCCTGTCCCGCCTCGTCGGCGAGACCTGCGACTACCGCGTGCGGATCCCGATGCCGGGCGGCGCCGAGTCGCTGAACGCCGGTGTGGCCGCAGGTGTCGTCCTCTACGAGGCGGCCCGCCGACGCGGCTGAGCGCGAGGTCAGCCCGGGTTCGACCCGGGCTGACCAGGGCCTGTCCGGGCTTGACGGGGTCCGGACATTTCGGTGGGCATGAGGCAGTGTCCTAAACACACATCACTCGGTTAGATGAGTGTGGACACCAGAACGCCCCGCACTCCCTCGGGGGATCGCTCGTCGGGATTCGACGACGGCCCCGCGCTGAGCATGGTGAAGGTTCCGTGCGACCCGGCGCAGGTCATCGTCAATCACGCGAGCTTCCGCGTGCAGCTCCCCCGGGGGCAACAGACGCAACTCCCGCGCATCGCACGGCACGTGAGCGCCCTGGGCCCGCGCGTCCCCGTCATCACGGCCGCGGGCACCCCCGGTGCCCGGCGCCGCCGTGTCGTCATGAGCGGCGGCGGAGGCCTCGACACCGGCGGACTCCTGCAGGGCGCCCGCCGTGTCGGCGACCCCGTCGACGACGGCGGATCCACCCAGGTCATCCCACGGGTCGACATCGCCCGCGACCTCGCCGACGACCTCGACCTGTACCGGGACGAGCCGACGCAGGAGACGCCCGTCATCGGGCAGCAGGCCGGCGCCCCCGGCACCCGGATCCTGCCCCAGATGCGCCAGGCCGGCAGCGCCTTCGAGGACACCGGCGAACTCGCCCCCGTCGCCTACGCGGACGACGAGTTCGAGGGCTCCGACGGCGACCCCGAGCACGAGCGCGCCGCCCGCCGCTACGGCCCCGTCCGGCACGCCTACTACCCGGGCCGCCGTATGAACCTCGGCGTCGTGCTGCTCCCGCTGCGCGTCTTCCTCGGCTTCATCTCCATCTACGCCGGCATGGGCAAGCTCTGCGACCCCGTCTACTTCGACGGCGGCGAACGCGGCTCCATGGTCAAGTGGCTCAACTCGCTGCACCCGTGGGCCCTCGCCGAACCCCTGCGCGACTGGGCCCTCCAGCACCCCGTCGGCGCCGGACTCGCCATCGCCTTCCTCCAGGTCATCGTCGGCGTTCTGACCGTGCTCGGACTCTGGCAGCGGCTCGCCGCAGTCTTCGGCGCCCTGCTCTCCGCCGCACTCCTCGTCACCGTCAGCTGGAAGACCGTCCCGGCCTACGACACGCCGGACATCATCTACCTGGCCGCCTGGTCCCCGCTCATCATCGCGGGCGCCCCCGTCTACTCCGTTGACGGACGACTCGCCAGCGGCGCCTGGCGACGCCTCGGCCCGCGCGCCGCACTCGGTGAACTGCGCCGCTACGTCCTGCGCCGCGGCACCGTCGTCGCCACCCTCGTCATCGGCGGCACGCTCCTCATCGGCTCGCTGCTCGGCGCCGCCGTCCGCGACTCCGACCGCGTCACCGCCCCCGGCCCCGGCGACACCCCGCGCAACGAACTGCCCGGCTCCCCGCTCCCGTCCGAACCCGGACACCGCAAGGAGAAGCGCCGCTCGCAGAGCCCCTCGGCGGTCAACTCGCCCACCCAGGGCACCACGTCGAGCCCGACCGGCGCGCCGAGCGCCCGGGAGACCGCCGGCGCGACCAGCGGCACCACGACGCCCGCCCAGACACAGGGCGCGACGGCCGGACAGGCCCCGCCGCAGCAGACGACACCGCAGCAGCCGGCCACCAGCGCCGGCACCACCAGCGGTCCGACCTCCGGCGGCACGACCGGCGGCACCTCCGACGGCGGCACCACCTCGGGCGGCTCCGACGGCGGCGCCGAGAAGCCGGGTCTGGTGGGCGGCCTCCTCGGCGGCTGACCGCCGCCACGACCCCCATGACGACGGGGCCCCGCACACGTGGTGTGCGGGGCCCCGTCGTCGTACAAAAGCGCAGTGCGGGACGGCTCAACGAGCCTGTGCGGCAAGCTCCTTGGCGGCCTCCGTGAGGTCCTTCGCGGTGTCGATGGCCCGCCAGTACGCGCCCTGCGGGAGCGGGAACCCGGCGAGGCGCTTGGCGCGGGCCAGCCGCGGGAACGTGGTCCGCTCGTGGTCGCCGAGGTCCGGCAGCAGCGACGCGAACTCGGCGGAGAACACGTACACGCCCGCGTTGATCAGATACGGCGACGGTGGCGCCTCGATGAAGTCCGTGATGTGGCCGAACGCGTCGGTCTCCACCGCGCCCCACGGGATGCGCGGCCGGGCCAGCGCCAGCGTCGCCGTCGCCTCGCGCTCGGCGTGGAAGTCGGCCATCTCGCGCAGCGAGAACCGCGTCCAGATGTCGCCGTTCGTCGCGTACCAGGGGCGGTCCGGGTGCGGCAGATGACCCGCCGCGTACTTGAGGCCGCCGCCGCGCCCCAGCGGCTCCTTCTCGACGGCCGTCGTGACCCGCAGTGGCAGCTCGGTCTCGCGCAGCCAGTCCTGGAGGACCTCCGCGAGATGGCCGCACGAGACCACGGCATCGGTGACGCCCTCGGCGGCCAGCCAGGCCAGCTGGTGCCCGATGATCGGCATGCCCGTGCCCGGGATCTCCACCATCGGCTTGGGCCGGTCGTCCGTGTAGGGGCGCAGGCGTGAGCCCTGGCCGCCCGCCAGGACGACGGCCTGCGTCGGGCGGTGCTGCGGGAACGCGTGCGGGCCGTGCGCGGCCGGTTCGACGGTCGTCATGACCGGAACCCTAGCCGCGCACGGCCCGTCGGGCAGGGAGGAGCCCCAGGGCCCCTCGGAGGTCAGCCTCGGAAGCCGGCGACCCCGGAGGCGAAGGACGTGTCGCAGACCGGGCGGGCGTAGGACTGCGCGCGGGCCGGGCCGTACGCGTGCACGGCGGCGCGGCCGAGGGCCTTGGCGATCGTCATGCAGTGCTTCGCCAACGAGGGCCGCCGGTCGATCTCCTGCTGGAGATGCGTGAGCGCGACGCCCGGGTTCTCCTCCTGGAGCTCCTCGAGCAGGCGGTCGCGCAGGATGTCCTGGGGCGCGCGGGACTTGGCGCGCGCCGAGACGTCCTGCGAGGAAGCTGTCAGGATGGAATCCTGCGAACCTCCCGACCAGTTGACCCGGGTGACCGCGAGGGTCCCGGAGAGCACCAGCATCACCGGCAGGACGAAGGCGAGCGTGCGGGCGGCGCGGCGGGCGGGGCCCTGGCCCCGGGCTCGGCGCGACCTCTGGGTGTAGTTAGCGGAGTGCGTCACGCGAGTGAGCGTAGCGGTCGGTGATGATTTGGCGACATTTAGTCACTCGACCGAGGGACAGGCAACGGGGTTTCTTTGCTTGGGCGTTGACGCGGCTGGCCCAAAAGTCCTATTTGCCGGGGTATTTGTCGACAACGAAGGCCCCCGCACCGAGGTGCGAGGGCCTTCGAAGACGGTCGCTCCGGGTCAGTCGGAGAGACGCTCACCCGTGGACGTCGAGAACACGTGGGTCTCGCCCGGACGCGGAACCACGTGCAGTTCGGCGCCCTTCTCCGGCACCCGGCGGCCGTTGACGCGGACGACCAGGTCCTTGTCCTCGCCGCCGACGCGAGCGGTGCCGTAGACGTAACCGTCGGCGCCGAGCTCCTCGACCACGTTCACGGACACCGCGAGACCGGCCGGGGCGTCGCTGGAGTCCTTCGTCAGGGACTTCGAGGCCTCGCCGCCGCCGTGCTCCACGACGTCGAAGTGCTCGGGGCGCACGCCGACCGTGACCGTGCGGTCGCCCTTGTCGGACGCGGCCTTCAGCGCGTCGCGGTTCACCGGCACGACCGAGTTGCCGAACTTCACGCCGCCGTCGGTGATCGGCACCTCGACCAGGTTCATCGCCGGGGAGCCGATGAAGCCGGCGACGAACAGGTTCGCCGGCTTGTCGTACATGTTGCGCGGCGAGTCGACCTGCTGGAGCAGACCGTCCTTGAGCACGGCCACGCGGTCGCCCATGGTCATGGCCTCGACCTGGTCGTGCGTGACGTACACGGTCGTGATGCCGAGGCGGCGCTGGAGCGAGGCGATCTGCGTACGGGTGCTGACACGGAGCTTGGCGTCGAGGTTCGACAGCGGCTCGTCCATGAGGAACACCTGCGGCTCACGCACGATGGCGCGGCCCATCGCCACACGCTGACGCTGACCACCGGACAGCGCCTTCGGCTTGCGGTCCAGGTACTCGGTCAGGTCGAGGATCTTGGCGGCCTCCTCGACCTTCTGCCGGATCTCCGCCTTGTTCACGCCGGCGATCTTCAGGGCGAAGCCCATGTTGTCGGCGACGCTCATGTGCGGGTACAGCGCGTAGTTCTGGAACACCATGGCGATGTCCCGGTCCTTGGGCGGCAGGTGCGTGACGTCGCGGTCGCCGATGCGGATCGCACCGCCGTTGACGTCCTCGAGACCCGCGAGCATGCGCAGGGAGGTCGACTTGCCGCAGCCGGACGGACCGACGAGGACGAGGAACTCGCCGTCCTCGATCTCGATGTCCAGGCCGTCGACGGCGGGCTTGGTGGAACCCGGGTAGACGCGGGTCGCCTTGTCGAACGTGACAGAAGCCATGGCTGTGAAGCCCCCTTCACCGGCAGGAACGTGCCGGACGATCCGTAGTGGAAGGTGGTGAGTGGTGTAGTCCACGCGAGTGAACTGCTGGGACCGTACCCGGCGGGGGGCGGGTATGTCAGCAGGTCGGGGGCTGTGGGATTCGCCGGAATCTTCGAGAGGTCCGCGGACGGCGTTGGTTACACTGCACGGGCTGCCTCCTTAGCTCAGCTGGCCAGAGCAACGCACTTGTAATGCGTAGGTCGTCGGTTCGAATCCGACAGGGGGCTCCACGATCAGCCGAAACCCCGGGTCACCGCAGGTGTGACCTGGGGTTTTCGCTGTTCAGAGGCCGAACAGGGCCTGGGCCGCGTGGCGGGTGTCCGTGTACTCGCGGACTTCGGTGATCTTGCCGGCGTGGACGGTGAAGATGCCCAGGCAGTGGTTGTCGTAGCGGGCGCCGGTGGCGGCTTCGGCCTGGGCTCGCCATTCGGCTATCACGGTCGGGCCGTCCGCCAGGACGTTCGTCAGGGTGATGGTGGGGGTGGTGCCGGGGGCGAAGAGGGACGCCGTGGCCTTGCCGAGGAAGTCGTCGAGGATCGTGTCGCGACCGCGCCAGGTGCCGGAGAGGGGGAGGTCGGTGCCCGGGTAGGTCCAGGTCGCGTCCTCCGCGAAGGAGGACCTGATCGTGGGGAGGTCGCCGGTGGCCACCGCCTCGATGTAGCGGGTGACGACGGTGCGGGGCGTGGCTTCTGTGGTCATGGCCCCGAGTGAAGTCCTCGGGGCCATGGTGGGGCCAACAACTCGGGCGGGGGCGCGACAACAGCCCGTTGTCGCGGCCGGTCAGCCGCGGCCGGCGATCTTGTCGGCGGCCTTGGCGAGGCGGGAGGAGTCCGCGCTGTGGCCGGTCAGTTCGCGGCGGTCGGCGGCGTGGTACGTGGCGTACATGCCGTGGACGCCGAGCCAGCGGAAGGGTTCGGGCTCCCACTTGCGGACCTTGTGGTTGGCCCAGGGGAGGGCCGTGAGGTCGGTGGGGCCGGACTGGCCGGAGTCCTGCTGGACGAGGTCGCGCAGGGTGCGGGCGGCCAGGTTCGCCGTGGCCACGCCGGAGCCCACGTAGCCGCCGGCCCAGCCGAGGCCGGTCGAACGGTCCAGGCTGACGGAGGCGCACCAGTCGCGGGGGACGCCGAGGACGCCGGACCAGGCGTGGGCGATGCCGAGGCCGGTGAGCTGGGGGAAGAAGCGGGTGAGGATGTCGTACAGGGCCTCGACGGTGTGGGGCTGGGTGCGGCCGTCGTTGTCGGTGCGGGAGCCGAAGCGGTAGGGGACGCCGCGTCCGCCGAGGGCGATGCGGTCGTCGGCGGTGCGCTGGGCGTACATGTAGGCGTGGGCCATGTCGCCGAGGGTTTCGCGGCCTTCCCAGCCGATGGATTCCCACTGGGCCGGGGTGAGGGGCTCGGTGGCGATCATGGAGGAGTTCATGGGGAGCCAGGTGCGGCGGCTGCCCCTGAGGGAGGCGGTGAAGCCTTCGGTGCAGCGCAGGACGTAGGGGGCGCGCACGGTGCCGTAGGGGGTGATGGCGTGCTTGGGCTTGATCTCGGTGACGGGGGTGGATTCGTGGATGGTGACGCCGAGGGCTTCGGCGGCGCGGGCGAGGCCCTTGACGAGCTTGACGGGGTGCAGGCGGGCGCCGTGGGGGGTCCAGGTGGAGCCGACGGCGCCGGCGACGCGGATGCGTTCGGCCGTCTCGCGGGCGCCGTGCAGGGTGCGTTCCTTCTCGCCGTAGGAGACCTCGGTCGCGTGGAAGGCCTTGAGGCGGGCGAGTTGGGCGGGGGTGTAGGCGACTTCGAGGACGCCGCCGTGGTGGATGTCGGCGTCGATGTCCTCGGCCTTGGCGACGTCGATGACCTCGGTGACGGTGTCGTTCATGGCCTGCTGGAGGCGGACGGCGGCGTCGTGGCCGTGGAGTTTGGCGTAGCGGTCGCGGCCGGCGACGCCGTTGTAGAGCCAGCCGCCGTTGCGGCCGGAGGCGCCGTAGCCGCAGAACTTCTGTTCGAGGACGGTGATGCGGAGGAAGGGGGCGGCCTTTTTGAGGTAGTAGGCGGTCCACAGGCCGGTGTAGCCGCCGCCGACGATGACGACGTCGGCGGTCGCGTCGCCGGGGAGGGGTTCGCGGGTGTCGGGGAGGCCGTCGTCGGCGTACCAGTAGGAGATGCCGCCGTTGACGGTGGTGGTGGTGCTGCGGTGCGTGCTGCTCATGGCGGTGGACGTTACTGCGGGGGTGGGGGTTTGCGGCAGGGGGTGAGCGGGGCGGGTGTGGGGGCGCGGGTGAGGGGGCGGCAGGACAGGCCGATGAGGACGGCGGTGGCGTGGCCGAGGTCGGTGAAGGTGCGGCCGGTGCCGGTGAGGAGGGGGAGGCCGTAGAGGGTGAGGACGGCGGCGAGGTAGGCGTAGCGCCAGGGGGAGGGGATGAGGTAGGTGAGGACGGCGGCGACTCCGGCGAGGGCGTAACTGACGCCTACGTCGAGGGTGTTGACGGCGGAGGTGGGGGCGTGGCCGTGGCGGATGGCCCAGAGGAGGGCGCCTTCGCTGATGAGGGTGGCGAGGACGTGCGAGGCGGCGACGACGGCGAGCCAGCGGGGGGTGCCGAGGCGGTGTTCGGTGGGGGCGTGGAGGAGGGTGTAGAGGGCGGCGTAGGGCCACCAGCTGCTGCCGTCGATCCAGAAGGCGGAGGCCACGAGGACGCGGACGGGGTTCTGGGAGAGCTCGTGGAGGTTGGTCGAGCGCTGGCGCAGGAAGGTGGTTTCGAAGGCGGGGGTCATGTGGTGGAGGGCGACGGTGGTGACGAAGAGGGCGGCGAGCCAGAGGTAGGTGCCGGGGGCTTGTCGTACGTAGGTCTTGGCGCGGGGCCAGAGGTGGATGGGGCGTGCGGGCATGTCTGATTCAGGCATGCGGGTGGGGGCGGGGGCGGGATTGACGGCTCCGGGTCCGTGGAATGCGCGCCGCGCGCCGCGTTTCCTCCCGGCGGTTAGCCTGCGTCCATGATTCGTGAGGCGAGGGTCGAGGACGTGTCCGCCATGCACGCCATGGTGCGTGAACTGGCGGAGTACGAGAAGGCGTTGGAGGAGGCGCGGGCCTCCGAGGGGCAGTTGCGGGAGGCGTTGTTCGGGGAGCGGCCGGCGGCGTTCGCGCATGTGGCGGAGGACGACGTGACCGGTGAGGTGGTCGGGTTCGCGTTGTGGTTCCTGAACTTCTCGACGTGGCGCGGGGTGCACGGGATCTATCTGGAGGATCTGTACGTGCGGCCCGGGGCGCGGGGTGGTGGGTACGGGAAGGCGTTGTTGCGGGAGTTGGCGCGGATCTGTGTCGAGCGGGGGTACGAGCGGCTGGAGTGGTCGGTGCTGGACTGGAACACTCCGGCGGTCGACTTCTATCGGGCGCTGGGGGCGCGGCCGCAGGACGAGTGGACGGTGTTCCGGTTGACGGACGAGGCGTTGGGCGCACTCGGGGGCTGAGGCGCCGGGTCAGGGTTCGAGGACGACCTTGCCGGTGGTGGCGCGGGTTTCGAGGGCGTGGTGGGCGGCGGCTGCTTCCGCGAGGGGGAAGCGGTGGAGTGCGGGGCGGAAGATGCCGCGGGCGGCGAGGTCGAGGGCGCGGAGTTCGAGGGTGCGCAGGGGGTCGGGGCCGCCGGCGCGGGCGAGGAGCGGGGGGCCGAGGACCTGTTCCTGAGTGATGCCGCGGCGGGTCTGTTCGGCGGGGTCGAGGAGGTGGGGGCCGGTGTCGGCGCCGATGCCCTGGGCGGACCAGCCGAAGACGAGGTGGTGGCCGCCGGGGCCGAGGAGGTCGAGGGCGGTGTCGGTGGTGGTGCCGCCGACGCCGTCGAGGAGGAGGGTGGCGTACAGTCCGCGGGCGGTGAGGAAGGCGCGGGCGGTGTCGGCCCAGTCGGGGGCGGTGTAGTCGAGGGCGAGGTGGGCGCCGTTGGCGGTGGCCCGCGCGGTTTTGGCGGGGCCGCCGGCGAGGGCGATGACGGTGCCGCCGGCGTGCTTCACGTACTGGACGAGGAGGGTGCCGATGCCGCCGGCGGCGGCGGGGATCAGGGCGACGGTGTCCGGGGTGATCCGGGTGAAGTTGAGGATGCCGGCGGTGGTGCGGCCGGTGCCGATGAGGGCGACGGCCTGGGCGGCGTCGAGGGTGTCGGGGAGGGCGTGGAGGCGGTCGGTGCCGGTGACGGCGAGTTCGGCGTATCCGCCGGGGACCATGCCGAGGTGGGTGACGACGCGGCGGCCGAGCCAGCTGGGGTCGGTGTCGGGGCCGAGGGCGTCGACGGTGCCGGCGACTTCGCGGCCGGGGATGGTGGGCAGGTCGGGGAGTGCGGGCAGGGGGCCTTGGTGGCCGGCGCGCAGGGCGGTGTCGAGGAGGTGGACCCCGGCGGCTTCGACGGCGATGCGGACCTGGCCGGGGCCGGGCGTGGGGTCGGGCGTCTCCTCGTAGGTGAGGTTCTCGGCGGGGCCGAAGGCGTGCAGGCGGACGGCGTGCATGGGGGCTCCCCAGCGGGTGGTGGTCGCCGGCGGGTGCCGGTGGTCGGCGGGTGCCGGTGGTCGGCCGGGTTGCCGACGCCGCAAGTCTTCGACCTCAAGCGGACTTGAGGTCAAGGGCGGGGGAACGGTGGTCTCTTCCTGAGCGTTGCCGGGTGCGGGCCGGTGGGGGCTGGTCGCGCCCACGCGGCGGAGCCGCAGATCGACACAGCCCCGCGCCCCCTGAAATGCAGACGCTTCGCGTCGCATTTCCCCGATGGGCCGGCGGGGCTTGGGATCAGGCGGACTTGAGGTCGAGGCCGGGGACGCGGAGGGCGGAGCGCAGGGCGAGGGTGGTGGCTTCGATGGCGCTGGTGAAGGAGACCTCGGACAGGACGCCGGGGGCGGCGACCATGTCGCCGGCGAGGTAGACGCCGTCGCCGCGGTCGATGGCGGGGCGGTCGCGCCAGGTGGTGCCGGGGCGGTCGAGGGCGCCGGTGCGGTTCTTGGCGACGGCGTCGCGGCGCCACACGGTGCGGTCGCGCCAGTCGGGGAAGGCGAGGTCGAGGAGGTGCTCGGCGCGGGCGGAGCCGTCGGCCTTGGATTCGTCGGGCGCGATCGGGACCTGTCCCTGGAGGAGGCTCTCGCCGTGCGGGGCGAGGGAGGGGTCCTGTGCGGTGAACCGTTCGAGCCAGGCCGGGAAGTCGATGCCGGACACCGCGAAGGCGTCGCCGCGGCGCCGTCGCAGGGCGAGGTCGATGAGGGTGGTGCGGCCGCTGTCCCAGACGAGGGTGTCGTCGCGCAGGAGGCGGCGGGCGGCGTCCAGGGAGGTGGCGACGACGACGGGGGAGTCGGTGGGGAGGGTGTCGAGGCGGCTGAGGGTCTCGACGCGGACGCCGAGGTTCCAGGCGCGGGCGGCCATGCGGTCGATGACGGCGGACCAGCCGCCGACCGGGTAGTGCGCCTCGGGCGGGAGTGTGGCGGTGCGGCGCAGGCGTTCCTGGACGAAGCGGGCGGAGAGAGAGCCGGGGGCGTGGTGGAAGAGGGCGACAGCGGTGTAGTGGGCGGCGGCGCGGGCGCCGTCGGGGCCGACGTGGCGGCTCGCCCAGGTGGTGAAGTCCTCGTCCACGGGGACCCGTTCGGCCCGGTGCCGGAGCAGGCGGAGGAGGGCGGCGGGCGGGGTGCGGCGCAGGACGCCGCCGCGGTGGAACCGCAGCCGGGCGCCTTCGAGGGGTGGTACGGCGGCGATGGCGCCGAGGAGGTCGCGGTGCTTCAGCCAGGTCCAGTGGGGGCCGCCGTTGTAGAGGGCGTGGGGGCCGTCGTGGGTGCGGTAGGCGGCGTCGGCGGTGCGGGCCCGGCCGCCGAGGGTGTGGTGGGCCTCGTGGAGGGTGACGCGGGCGCCGGCCTCGGCGGCGGTGATCGCGGCGGTCAGACCGGCGAAGCCGCCGCCGACGACGGTGAGATCGGGGGTCGTCCTGCGGGCCATGCGGTGCTCCTGCCTTCGTGCGCGCGTTCCGGGGGCGCGGGGGTGGCTTGCACGGATACGACGGCGGGGGCGCCCCAGGATGTGACATCGGCCGGGGCGGGCGCGGATCGGCGCTGGTCACAAGGGGTTGCTCGGCGTTGTCAGTGGGGCCGGGCAGCATGGGGGCATGGTCGACAGGAGCGGTGGCGGGAGCAGGGGCAGGGCCGGGGCGGCGAAGGGGCGGCGGGCGCGGCGGCCCGAGGTGCGGCTGCCTCCGTTGGAGCCGTGGCCGGAGGGGGAGTTCCTGGAGCCGGACGGGGACTACGACGGGGTGGAGCTCCGGGGCGTGGACCTGTCGGGGCAGGAGGGGATCGGGGCGCGGTTCATGGACTGCGCGATCGAGGAGTGCGCGCTGGACGGTACGGACCTGGGCCGGGCGCGGGTCCTGGACTCGTCGCTGAGCGGGATCAGAGGCGTGGGCACGGATCTGGCGGGGGCGACGCTGCGGGACGTCGAGGTGGTGGACGCGCGGCTCGGCGGGACGCAGTTGCACGGGGCGGTCCTGGAGCGGGTGCTGATCCGCGGCGGGAAGATCGACTATCTGAACCTGCGGAAGGCGCGGCTCAAGGACGTCGTGTTCGAGGGCTGTGTGCTGGTGGAGCCGGACTTCGGGGCGGCGCGTCTGGAGCGGGTGGAGTTTCCCGGGTGCGTGGTGACGGGGGCGGATCTGTCGGCGGCGACGCTGGTGGACGTGGACCTGCGGGACGCGGCGCGGCTGGAGATCGCGCGCGGGGTGGACCGGCTGGGCGGGGCCGTGATCTCGACGGCGCAGCTGCTGGATCTGGCGCCGGTGTTCGCGGCGGCGCTGGGGGTGCGGGTGGAGGGGTGAGCGGTCCCGGGGCCCCGGCGCCGGGTCACTTCATGCGGGGGAAGCGGGCCTGGAGGTCCCAGATCGCCGGGTTGTCCGCGAGGTCCTCGTGCAGGTCGGTCAGGTCGGCGATCAGGTCGTGGAGGAAGTCGCGGGCCTCGCGGCGCAGTTCGGAGTGGGAGAAGGTCAGCGGCGGTTCGTCGCCGGGCATCCAGTCGGCCTCGATGTCGACCCAGCCGAAGCGGCGCTCGAACAGCATGCGGTCGGTGGACTCGGTGAAGTCCAGCTCCGCGTACTGGGGGGTGGCGCTGCGGCTGCCGCGCGGGTCGCGGTCCAACTGCTCGGTGATGTCGCACAGGGCCCACGCGAAGTCGAGCACCGGCACCCATCCCCAGGCTGTGGACAGCTCCCGGTCGGCCTTGGTGTCGGCCAGGTACACGTCGCCGCTGAACAGGTCGTGGCGCAGCGCGTGGACGTCCGCACGGCGGTAGTCCGTCTGCGGGGGGTCCGGGAAGCGGCGGGAGAGGGCGTATCCGATGTCGAGCACGTACGTGATGGTGTCACGTACGTGTGCGGTGCCGCTCCGCGTGCGGGGCGGCTGTGGCCGCGGTGGTGCGGGTGCCCGGGCGGGGCTCCGCATCGGCGTGCGGTTCAGGGGAGGAGGCGCTGCTCCTTCGCCACGGCCACGGCGCCTGCGCGGGTGTCGACGCCGAGCTTGTCGTAGATCCGGCCCAGGTGGGTCTTGACCGTGGCCTCGCTGATGAAGAGGGCCTTGGCGATCTCCCGGTTGCTCAGGCCGTGCGCGAGCTGGGCGAGGATGTCGCGCTCGCGGTCGGTGAGGGTGGGGCGGGGCTTGCGCATGTTGGCCATGACCCGGGAGGCGACCGGGGCGGAGAGGGTGGTGCGGCCCTGGGCGGCGGCGTGGATCGCGGCGAACAGTTCCTCGGGGCGTTCCGCCTTGAGCAGGTAGCCGGTGGCGCCGGCCTCGATGGCGCGGGTGATGTCGGCGTCCGTGTCGTACGTGGTGAGGACCAGGACGTTCGGGCCGCCGCCCGGGGGCGCGGTGAGGCGGCGGGTCGTCTCTACGCCGTCGATGCCCTCGCCGAGCTGGAGGTCCATCAGGACGACGTCCGGGGCGAGTTTGGCGGCCAGGGCGACGGCCTCCTCGCCGGTGCCGGCCTCTCCGACGACCTCGATGTCGGGGGCGCTGTCCAGGAGGGCGAGGAGGCCGGCGCGGACCACTACGTGGTCGTCGCAGAGCAGGATCTTCACGGGCGTCGTCATGATGGCGCGGGTCTCCTCGGGTGGGCTGCGGTGTTCATTGTGCGGGTGGATCGGGTGCGGGGCCATCGCCGTCGGGGTGGCGGTTTCGTCGTCGGGTGCGGGTGCGTCGTGGCTGGTCGCGCAGTTCCCCGCGCCCCTGGAAGGCTGCGGCTTCGCCGCGCCTTCCCCAGATGAAAGGCGCCCCGCACCTAGGTCGGGGAAATGCGGCGCGAAGCGCCAGGCATTTCAGGGGCGCGGGGAACTGCGCGACCAGCCACGACGGCGGGAGAGTCGAAGATCGAGCCCCTCCGGCGATTGAGGAGCGGGGGCCGGGGCGGAGCCCCTGGGAGGGGTCAGGCTCGGGGGGACAGAGGGATCGCGGCGGTCAGGACCGTACCCTCGCCCGGCGCGGAGTCCAGAGTCAGCGTGCCACCGAGCTGACGGACACGGGCCCGGATCGCGGGGACCCCATGCCCGCGGACACCCGTGGAGGCGTCGGGGAGGGCCGCGGGGTCGAACCCGGCGCCGTTGTCGACGACGTCCAGGACGACCTGGTCGTCGAGGAGGGTGAGGGTCACCGCCGCCTCCGTGGCCCCGGAGTGCTCGCGGACATTGGCGAGCGCGCCCTGTGCGATGCGGAGCAGCGCGGACTGGACCCGGTCCGGCAGCCGGGGCGTACGCCCCCCGTCGTCGATGTGGACCCGGACGGAGAGCCGCTCGCCGGAGGCGCGCGCGGCGACGGCGTGCAGCCCTGCCTCCAGTCCGTCGGCCAGGTCCGCCGGGGCGAGGTCGTGCACGAAGCGGCGCGCCTCGGTGAGGTTGTGCTCGGCGATCGACGTCGCGGTGTGGACGTGGACGCGGGCCTTGGCGCTGTCGGTGTCCCAGACGCGTTCGGCGGCCTGGAGCAGCATCTGCTGGCTGGACAGGCCCTGCGCGAGGGTGTCGTGGATCTCCATGGACAGCCGCTGGCGCTCGGCGAGGGTGCCCTCGCGCCGCTCGGAGGCGGCCAGTTCGCGCCGGGTGCGGATCAGGTCGTCGATGAGGGCCCGCTGGCGGGCGGCCTGCCGCTGCATCTGCGTGAAGATCGCCGTGGCGAACGCGGCGACGGCGGCGGGCCCGATCACCAGGTCCTGGTCGAACCGCCCGGCCAGCTGCAACTGGGAGAAGATCACGACGACGGTGAGCAGCCCGACCAGGACGTACGCGGCGACCGTCGGCAGCGTCCGCAGGATCGCGTAGAAGAGCGGGACGGCCACCCACGCGAAGCTGGGGGCGACGTCGACGAGGACGGCCCAGACGACGATCACGACGACGAGCCAGGCGAGGCGGCGTGGCCGGGGCCAGGGGACGGGGGTGCCGGGCGGCAGGTTCGGCACACTGCCGCGGCGCGGGCCCACGATGTAGAGGACGGAGAGGATCGTGGCCAGCGTGATGACGTAGGGGGCCTTGACCTCTTCGCCGTGCCGCTGCACGAACCGGATCATGGACGAGCCGAGCAGGACGAAGAACGCGACGCTCATGAGGATCTCGAGCCAGCGTCCGTCCGGGTCGTGCTCGGTCAGCGGGCCGGGGGCCGGCTCGTCCGCCGGACGGGCATGGCGTCCGGTGCGGGCAGCGTCCCGCCGGTCGGCGTCCGTCATGGGCGCACCTCCTCTCCTTGTACGGCGCGTGCGGCGCGTGCGCACCGCCTCGATCCGCGGCACCCCGATCGAGTCTGTGGATCGAGTGCGTGAAATGGGCAAACATTCCCATTCTCACCTGCTGCGGCGCTGCGGGGGTCAACCGTTCGGATGACCCCCGGGTCGGCTGCTCGGGCCGCCGCGACCAGCCGGAACGCCGACGGGTGAGGGCGGGTCCCGGGCCCAGGATGGATATCAGAGCGGGACGGCAGGAACCGGAAGCCACCGGGTGGGCCGAGCCTCCTCGACCACGCACCGGACAGCCGGTGTCCAGCCTCCCTTCACATCCCTTGGAGATTGATCCTCATGAAGCACGTCAAGAAGGTCTCGAAGCGCGCCCGCGTCATCACCGGCACCTCCCTGGCTGCCGCGATCGCCCTCGGGGGCTTCGGCGCCTACTCGGCGAGCGCCGCCGACTCCGCCCAGGCCGCCGCCCCGGCCGTCGCCGCCGCGAACGTCAAGGGCAGCACCACCACCACGACCACGCACCTCACCATCGACGCCGCGTCGAAGGCCGCCCAGGCCGCGCTCGACGCCGCCGAGAAGGAGGGCCAGCGCGTCTCCGTGGCCGTCGTGGACCGCGACGGCAACACCATCCTGACCCTGCGCGGCGACGGCGCCGGCCCGCAGTCCTACGAGGCCGCCGAGAAGAAGGCGTTCACCGCCGTCTCCTGGAACGCCCCGACCTCCGAGCTGGCCAAGCGCCTCACGAACGCCCCGACCCTGAAGGACATCCCGGGCACCCTGTTCCTGGCCGGCGGCGCCCCCGTCACCGCCAAGAACGCCCCGATCGCGGGCATCGGCGTGGCCGGCGCCCCGTCCGGCGACCTGGACGAGAAGTTCGCCCAGGCCGGTGTCGCCGCCCTGAACGGCTGACCCACCCCCTGAACCTCCGGCGGCGCCAGGCACACCCCCGTCCTGGCGCCGCCGGAGCCGTCCGCCGACCGCCCGGCCCCGCCTGTCCCGGGCCGGGCGGTTCGCAGACGGACCGTTCAGCTGCCCGAACGGGTCCCCCCACGTCACGCGCCCCGCACCACCGAGAAAGGATCGCCGCTGTGTCCCTGCCCCTGGCCGTCAAGGTCGCTGTCACCCGGCTGCACGCGTCCCGGATCCACCTCGCCACGGTGACCGCGGCCGGGATGTCCAGGACCCGATCGACCGCCACCCGGAGAGCCGCCATGAACCCCCACAACCGTGCCCTGCTCGACGCCGCCGCCCTCGGTGACGCCGACGCAGTGCGGGCCGCCCTCGCCGACGGCGCCCAGACCGAGGCCCGCGACGCCCACCGGCGCACGCCGCTGCTGCTCGCCGCCCTGCACGACCGGGTCGAGGCCGCGCGGGCACTCGTCGCCGCCGGCGCCGATCCGGACGCGCAGGACGACCGCGAGGACAGCCCGTGGCTGGTCACCGGCGTCACCGGCAGCGTCGCCATGATGCGCGCGCTCCTCCCGGCCCGCCCCGATCTGAAGCGCACCAACCGCTTCGGCGGCATCTCGCTGATCCCCGCCGCCGAGCGCGGCCATGTCGACTACGTCCGCGCCCTGCTGCGCGAGACCGACATCGACGTCGACCACGTCAACCGGCTCGGCTGGACCGCGCTGCTCGAAGCCGTGATCCTCGGCGACGGCGGCCGCGCCCACCAGGAGATCGTCGAGCTTCTCGTCACCGCGGGCGCCGCGCCCGGGCTGGCCGACGCCGACGGGGTCACCGCCCTGCAGCACGCCGAACGCCGCGGCTTCACGGAGATCGCGGGTCTGCTGAGGGCCGTGCGATGACCCGCCACAACCTGACCCGCCACACCCTGACGCCCCGCACTCTGATGCCCCGCACCCTGAGCCGCCGCGCCCGGCTGTCCCGTACGGCGGCCCTCGCCCTGGCCTCCGCCGCCCTGCTCGCCGGCTGTTCGACCGCCGACGGAGCGGACGGCGCGGCGGGAGCGGCCGAGGCCCCGGCCCCCGCCTCCTCGTCCCCCGTGCGCAGCCCCGGCCCCGAGCCGAGCGGGAAGACGCCCGACGGGACGCTCCTGGTCGCCGACTTCGGCGCCGACACCGTCACGTTCGTCGACCCCGAGAAGGGGCCGGTGGACTCCGTGAAGGTCGGCGCGTACCCGTACGGGCTCGTCGTCGGTGCGGACGGCCGCGCCTGGGTCGCCACCGCCGAGGGCGTCGCCGTCGTCGACACCGACCGGCGCGAGCGCCTGGACCTCATCGCGTACGAGACCGACGACCTCGGGCCCGTCATCGGTGGTGAGTACCGCGGCGGCGGCATGGGCATCGCGATCGCGCCCGACGGGGAGCACGTCTACGTCGGCGTCAACGTGCCCGGCGGCAACGGCACCGTAGAGACGATCGACACGAAGACCCGCGAGGTCACCGACACCACCGACGTCGGCCGGCGCCCGTTCGACGTGGACGTGTCCCGCGACGGCCGCGAGGTGTACGCGACGGACCACGACTCGTTCGACGTCAC
Organism: Streptomyces sp. NPDC025806; assembly: GCF_055558275.1. Lineage (NCBI taxonomy): Bacteria > Bacillati > Actinomycetota > Actinomycetes > Kitasatosporales > Streptomycetaceae > Streptomyces > Streptomyces sp. NPDC025806. The sequence goes on from NZ_JBVHMU010000006.1 coordinate 120,886, forward strand.
CGTCGTCGACGCCCGCACCCACGACACCCGCCGCATCGAGGTCGCCCCCTACGGCACCGAGGGCGGGCTCGGCTCCTGGCTGAAGCCGCACTACGCGGCCGTGCGGGACGACGGCAAGCTGCTGTTCCCGTTCGAGGGGGAGCGCCTCGTCGTGCTCGACCCGAAGACCGGGAAGTCGGTCATCGAGAGGATGACGGCCAACACGCACCAGCACGGCGTCACGATCACCCCCGACGGCACGCTCCTCGCCGTCGGCACCGGGCCGATCGACCCGTCGCAGGACGAGGGCCCGTCGCTGACCGTCCGCGACAAGGACGGCAAGGAGAAGGTGATCCCGCTGAAGGGCCCGCACGAGGACGTCGCGGTGTCGAAGGACGGGAAGACCGCGTACGTCACCGGTGGCTTCACCCGAGACGGCTACTGGAACGGCATCACCGTCGTCGACCTCGACAGCGGCGACACCCACCGACTGGCCGCCGGCGCCCGCCCCCTGGGCATCGCGGTCCTCTGACCGGGCGGTCTGCCCGCCCGCGCCATAGGATCACGGGGTGCGCACCCCCCGCCTCCCCGTGATCCTCCTGGCGCTGGCCGCGACGGTCGGCTGCGGCGGCGTGCACGGCACGCCCGGCGGTTCCGGGCTGCGCGACCCCTACTTCCCCCGGGCCGGCAACGGCGGCTACGACGTCAGGCACTACGCCCTCGACCTCGACTACGACCCGTCCACGCACCGGCTGACCGGCACCGCCGTCATCACCGCGCGGGCCACCAAGGACCTCAGCGCCTTCGACCTCGACCTCGACGGAATGACCGTGCGCGGCGCCACCGTCGACGGCGACCGGGCCGTGGTCAGCCGCACCGGCACCGAGCTGACGGTCCGGCCGCGCGACGAACTGCGCGAGGGCCGTACCTTCCGTACCACCGTCCGCTACGACGGCGAGCCCGTCACCATCACCGACCCGGACGGCTCCCAGGAGGGCTGGCTGCGCACCGCCGACGGCGCCCTCGGCCTCGGCGAACCCACCGGGTCCATGGCCTGGTACCCCGGCAACCACCACCCGTCCGACAAGGCGACGTACGACATCACCGTCACCGTCCCCAAGAGCGTGCAGGCGATATCGAACGGGGAGCTGCGCGGCCGGAAGGACACCGCGGACGGCCGCCGCACCACCTGGTCCTGGCACGTGGCCCAGCCCATGGCCAGCTACGTCACCACGCTCGCCGTCGGCCGCTTCACCACGCGGGAGAGCCGCACCCCGGACGGGATACCCATCTACACGGCCGTCGACCCGACACAGGCGGGCATGAGCGGGAAGGTCCTCGCGCGGCTCCCGGAGATAGTGGACTGGGAGACGAGGACGTTCGGCTCCTATCCCTTCGGCTCCACCGGCGCGATCATCGACCGGGACGGGGACTCGGGCTACGCCCTGGAGACCCAGAACCGCCCGGTCTTCCCCGGCACCCCCAGCGTCGGCACCCTCGTCCACGAGCTCGCCCACCAGTGGTACGGCGACAGCGTCACCCCGAAGACCTGGCGCGACATGTGGCTCAACGAGGGCTTCGCCACGTACGGGGAGTGGCTGTGGGAGGAGCACGACGGCGGCGACACCGTCCAGCAGACCTTCGACGACCGCTGGTCCACCCCGGCCTCGGACCCCATCTGGGCCTTCCCGCCCGCGCACCCGCCGGACGCCGCGCACATATCGGACCCGCCCGTCTACGACCGGGGCGCGATGGTCCTGCACGAGGTCCGCCGGGTGATCGGCGACCGCGCCTTCTTCGCCCTTCTCAAGTCCTGGCCCGCCGACCACCGGTACGGCAATGCGGACACGGCCGACTTCACGCGGTACGTGGAACGGCGCAACCCCGGCAAGGAGAAGGCCCTTGCCGGGGTCTGGGAGGACTGGCTCTACGGCTCCGGGAAGCCGCAGAGCCCCTGACCGCGGATCAACTCGCGGTGCTGCGCACTTAGTTGACGTTCACGGCGGCCCAGGTCGCGGCGACCGCGGCCCGCTCGGGGCTGCTCGCCCCGTACAGGTCGGAGGCCGCCTGGAGGGTGGCCGTGCGGGCGCCCGCGTAGTTGGTCGTGGACGTCATGTACGTCGACAGGGCCTTGTACCAGATCTGCAGGGCCTTGTCCCGGCCGATGCCGGTGAGCGTCGAGTTGTTGTACGTGGGCGAGTTGTAGGAGACGCCGTTGACGGTCTTGGCGCCGCTGCCCTCGCTCAGCAGGTAGAAGAAGTGGTTGGCGACGCCCGACGAGTAGTGCACGTCGAGGCTGCCGACCCGCTTGTTCCAGTAGTCGGCGCTGGCGCCGTCCTTGCTGGGCTTGTCCATGTAGCGCAGCGGCGAGCCGTCACCGTTGATGTCGATCTTCTCGCCGATGAGGTAGTCGCCCGGGTCGGCGGCGGTGTTGGAGTAGAACTCCACGCCGGTGCCGAGGATGTCGGAGGTGGCCTCGTTCAGACCGCCCGACTCGCGGCTGTAGTTGAGCTTCGCCGTGGCGGCGGTGAGGCCGTGGCTCATCTCGTGGCCGGCCACGTCGAGCGAGGTCAGCGGGTGCGAGTTGCCGATGCCGTCGCCGTAGGTCATGCAGAAGCAGCTGTCGTCCCAGAACGCGTTGACGTACGCGCTGCCGTAGTGGACGCGGGAGTAGGCGGCCTTGCCGTCACCGGCGATGCCGTTGCGGTTGAAGGCCGTTTTGTAGAAGTCCCAGGTCTCGGCGGCGCCGTAGGCGGCGTCGACGCCGGCGGTCTGGCGGTTGGCGGCGGTGCCGTCGCCCCACGTGTCGTCGGCGTCGTGGAAGAGGGTGCCGGTGCCGGACGTGCCGCCGTTGAGGTCGTACGTCTTGTGGCCGCCGCGCGCACCGTCGAGCAGGTCGTAGCCGCCGGAGGCGGCCGTGGTGCCGAGAGTGACGGTGCCGCTGTACTCGCTGACGCCCGTGCCGGTCTCGATGGCCTGGTACGAGAAGAGCTTCTTGCCGCTGGCGGCGTCGGTGACGACGTGCAGCTCGCTCGGCGTGCCGTCCTTCTGCTTGCCCGTGACGACGCTCTCGTAGGCGAGGACGGGGGCCTTGGCCGGGTTGCCGGCCCAGACGACCTTGCGGGTGGAGTTCGCGGCGGCGCCCTTGATGGAGCTGTCGGCGGCGACGGCGGCCTTCTTGGCCGACGCGGTGCTGAGACCGGCGTCCGTCGAGGCCACGGCTATCGAGCCCTTGCGCGCCTTGGTGGAGCCCTTCAGGTCACCGTTCTTCGCCGTGTGGACGACGAGGTCGCCGCCCAGGACGGGCAGGCCCTCGTACGTGCGCTCGTAACGGGTGTGCGTGGTGCCGTTCGCGTCCTTGATGACGTCACGGGCGACGAGCTTCTCGCCGGCCGGGAGCTTCAGGTCACGTGCGGTGGAGCTTGCGTCGGCCTGAGCGTCCTTGAGGGCGGTGGCCCGCTGGGACGCGCTGAGGGGGAGCGCGGTGGCGCCGGCCGCACGGTCGGCGGCATTGGCCGTGGTGCCGGCCTGAACGCCGATGACGACCATCGCGGCAGAGGCGACGAGGGCGGCGACGCGGGGAGCGGTGGAGCGGTGAGTCACTCGAACTCCTTCAAGTACCCGGTGGGGAAGGGTGCGTGGGGGGTAGCGGGGAGAGAGTGACATCAGTTGACTCGTGTTTGACAGGACGCCATCAAGATTTTGCCAGTTCATGTCCGATTGGACTGGCTCAATGTCCGGTAATCGACGCCACGCGCGCGCAGGAACGGCCGTGCGCGGCGCAGAAGTTGGGGGCGAAAACGGCTGGGGCGGAGGTCTGTTGATCCACTACGCTCGGGCGGCATGACAACCGGGACGACAGGAAACATGCCCGTCGAAAACGCCGAACCCATCGAAACCACCGAAACCACCGAAACCACCGAAGGTGTCGAGACCGCGACCCTGGGCATCCCCACCGCCGACGGCACGGCGGACGCGTTCGCCGCGTTCCCCGCCGCGGACGGCCCGCACCCCGGGATCCTGATGTACCCGGACGGACTGGGCATCCGGCCCGTACTGCGCGAACTGGCCCGTGAGTTGGCGAGCCACGGCTACTACGTCCTGGTCCCCAACGTCTTCTACCGGCACGGCCCCACCCCGGTGATCGAACTCCCCGAGCACATCGGGGCGGCGGAGCGACCGCAGGTCATGAGCCAGGTGATGCCGCTGATCGAGGCGCTCGACGCGGAGCGCGTACGGGCCGACGCCGAGGCGTATCTCCACTTCCTCGGCGCTCGACCCGAGGTGAGCGCGGGCCCGGTCGGGGTCACGGGCTACTGCTTCGGCGGGCTGCTCGCGGTCCGCGCCGCGGTGGCGTTCCCGGAGCGGGTGGCCGCCCTGGCCGCGTTCCACGCCCCGGTCGCCGCCGATGGCACCGCCCCCCTGGCCGCGATCACCGCCCCGGTCCACTTCGGCCACGCCGCGAGCGACCTCACCCCCGAGGCCCTGAAGGACCTCGACGAGGCCCTCACCGAGGCGGGCCTGGACCACACGTCCGAGATCTACCCGGACACGGAACACGGCTTCACGATGCGCGACACGGACGCCTTCAGCGAGGCGGGCCTGACACAGCACTGGGCCCGCCTGCTGCCGTTGCTGGAGCGGGCCTTCTGATCCCGGCCGGGGCCGGGATGCGGGCGGGCTTCGGTGGTGGGAGCGTGGAGAGTGAGGCGCGGTGTGCGCTTCGACCACAGGAGGTCTGTCATGACGACCAGGACCACGTGGAACGCCCAGATCGACATCACCGAAGAGGGCAGCAAGGTCACCGCCGACGCCACCTTGATCGGCAAGGGTGGGGAGCGGATGGTGGGGCACGGCGTCGCCCGCTGCAATCCGGCGGACCAGAACGACCCCGTGATCGGTGACGAGCTCGCGGCGGCCCGGGCGCTGTCGGATCTCACCGGCAAGCTGTCCGAACACGCCGCGCGGGACATCGAGTCCCACACCCACAACCCGGTGACCGGCTCCCTGGTCTGAGCCCCGGCTCAGAGTTCCTTGCGCAGGACCCGGCAGTCGCGGCCCAGGTCGCGGTCCTTGCGGCGGTCGATCTCCTCGTAGCCGAGGGACGTCCAGAACGCCTGGGCCTTCGGGTTGTTCTCCAGGACGGCCAGGCGCAGGGCCGCGCGGCCGGCGTCGCGGAAGTGGTCCTCGACCGCCCGGGCCGCGGCGCGGCCGTGCCCCGAGCGGTGCTCGCGCGCGTCGACCAGGAGCAGGCCCAGCCAGGGATCGGGGTCGGCCGGGTCGGGGTGGTGGGCCATCGTCAGGGCCAGCGCCACGACCCGGCCGCCGGAACGGGCGAGGAACGCCTCGGCGCCGGGCTGGGAGAGATCGTCCGCGAGGGCCGCCGCGACCTGCTCCGTCGTGATCGCGTCCGGATCCGGGAAGTCCCCGCTGAGCGCGAAGAACTCCCGGTTGGACGCGTACAGTTCCGTGATCTCGGTGAGCAGCTCACCGGGCAGGGCGTGTTCGGGACCGGGGTCGAGCGATTCGATCAGCACGCGTCGAGGGTAGACGCGGCGGGCGCGACCGGGCGGCGGAACAGGGCCGTCCACAGGAACGCCTCGCCGAACAGCGGCGACTCGGGCGGCTCGTCCCGCATCCGGCGCAGCTCGACCTCGGTCAGGTCCGCGAAGATCCCGCGCAGCGCGTCCGGGGTGAAGGCGAGCCCGCCCTGGAGGTCGCGGGCGCGGTACAGCTCCGCGTCGGACAGCTCCGAGCCCATCGCGCCGGACGCGAAACAGGTCAGCGCGAGATGCCCGCCCGGAGCCAGCACCCGGTCGAGCAGGGCCAGATAGCTGATGCGGCGGTGCGGCGGCAGATGGTGCAGGCACCCCGAGTCCACGATCAGGTCGTACGGTCCGACGAGCTCCGCGCCGGCGTCCCCGAACGCGTCCCCGCACACGAAGCGCACCCCGGCCCCGGACTCCCGGTCCCGCTCCCGCGCCCAGTCCAGCGCGACCGGAGACAGATCGACCGCGTCCACCTCGAAGCCCCGGGACGCGAGGAAGAGTGCGTTGCGCCCTGGACCGCAGCCGAGATCCAGCGCGCGGCCCGGCGCGATCAGACCGCGATCGAGATGGCCGGCCAGGTTCTCGTCCGGCTTCGGCACGAAGAACGGCACCGGCTTCGAACGGTCGGCGTAGAAGTGCTCCCAGAACCCCGCGCCGTCCCCGGTGGTCGGCCGCCCGCCGTCCGCCCCCGCGAACAGCCCGTCCAGGAGCGCCATGACGTCGTCGACCGTGCGCACGTCCCGGCCCGACCGAGCCGCCCCGCCTGCCTGTTCCACCGCGTTCACATGGCCCTCCCCGCCGTCGGTCACCGTGCGCCGAGACTACGGTCGGGCAGGGCGAAAGGCCAGGTCAGCGCCTGTCCGCGGAAGGCGTGGAGGAGTCGGTGGGCGGCGCATGGCCGCACGCCCACAACCGCCCCCGCACCCTGGGGCCGGAGCCCCGCCAGGCCCCCGTGGAGGGTCGGGGAGGGGGCGTTCGAGCGGGCGGGTGGCGCGGTTTTCCGGCTCCGTCGGACCCACGGCCGTAAACCCGTTGCGCCGGCCCCGCGCCGAGCCCCACCATGCCCGCGTGACCACTTCCACGTACACCCCGCGCCCCCTGTCCGCCGCGACCACCGCGCGGCGACAGCAGCAGGCGCGCCCGGGGCGGAGGCCGATCCCGCCCGTCGCGTGAGCGGGGCACTGGTCGCGGGGCTGCTCGCCGGGTACGGGATCGCCGTACCGGTCGGCGCCGTGTCGGCCTACCTCGTGTCCCTGACCGCCCGCACCGACCTGCGGACGGGCGCCTGCGCGGCCCTCGGCGTCGCCACCGCCGACGGCCTCTACGCCGTCGCGGCGGTCGGCGGCGGCGCGGCCCTCACCCCGCTCGTCGAAGGCATCCGCACCCCGCTGCGCTGGGGCTCCGTCGTCGTCCTGCTCGCCCTCGCCGCGCACACGGCGGTGACGGCGCTCCGGCGGCGCGGCGACCCCGGCCGGGACGGGCCCGCGGGCCTCGCACCCGCCCGTGCCTACCTCGGCCTCCTCGGCATCACGCTCCTCAACCCCATGACCGTCGTCTACTTCACCGCCCTCGTCCTGGGCGACACGGACACCGTCACCGGGAGCGGGCAACGCGCCCTGTTCGCGCTCGCCGCGTTCACCGCCTCCGCCAGCTGGCAACTCCTGCTCGCGGCCGGCGGCGCCCTCCTCGGCCGCGGCCTCACCGGCCCCCGCGGCCGGCTGGTGACCGCGTGCGCGTCGACGGTGCTCATCGCGGGTCTCGCGGTGCGGCTGGCGCTGACGGGTTAGCGCGACGGGATAGAAGGGGGTGCCGGGCCCGGGTTGACCCTCGACCTGGTGCAGGGCCCAGAGTCCCCGGTGTGGAGAGCGACATGCGCAGCATTGGTGAGGTGGGCCGGGAGAGCGGGCTCGGGGTGAGTGCCCTGCGGTTCTACGACCGCGCGGGCGTGCTCGTCCCGGCCTGGGTGGATCCGGTGAGCGGGTACCGCTGGTACACGGACGGCCAGCTCGACGAGGCCCGGCTGCTCGCCAGGCTGCGCCGGGCCGGGATGCCGCTGGCCGACATCCGGCTGGTGACGGCCGGCTGGTCGGGCGCCGACTCCGATCTCGTACGGCAGCTGCTCGACGCGCACCTGCGCCGGCTCGAACAGGGGCTCGCGACGGCACGCGAGGAGTTCTCCGCACTCCGGTCACTGCTCGCATCGAGGGAGAACTCCATGGACCCGACCACGACGACGACCGTCGGCACCGCACGCACGCAAGTGACCCTGGCCGCGCGGGGGTTGGCGGAGGCCGTCGACGCCGTCCGGTTCGCCGTGAGCGCCGACCGTGAACTGCCCGTGCTGGGCGGCGTGCTGTTCGACATCGAGGGCGACGGGCTGCGCGCCGTCGCCACCGACCGGTACCGGATGGCCGTCGCGCGGGCGGCCGTCACCGGGCACGAAGGGGGCCGCACGCAGGTCGTCGTGCCCGCCGCGCTCGCCGACGCGATGCGCGCCCTGTCCGTCGGCGACGCCCCGGTGCGGCTCACCGTCGAGGACGGCCGCGTCGCGCTGGAGGCGGGGGACCGGCAGACGGCCGGGCGGGCCGTCGAGCACGACTTCCCCGACTACCGGCGGCTGCTCCCGCCCGGCGGAGGGCGCCGCGCGCTCGTCGACGTCGCCGCCTTCCGCACGGCCCTGGAGGCCGGCCCCGTACGGTTCGACGAGGCCGGGGAGCACGAGCTCAGCGTGCTCCGCGTGGCGGACGACGGCACCGTGAGCCTGTGCGCCGAGGGGGAGAACGACGCGGAGTGCGTCGCGGTCAACCGGGCGTACCTCCTGGACGCGCTGGCCGCCGGGGGCCGGGACCGGCTGGTCCTCGAACTCGCCGCCCCCACCGCGCCGGTGACGATCCGCCGCCCCGACGACGAGGGCACCTTTTCTCTCCTCATGCCCGTCCGCCTTGAGGACTGACACCACCGACCGGGGTGTGCGTCCCCAGGCCCCGGCCGCCCTGCCCCGGGCCTACCTCCTCTGGCTCGGCGGCATCCTCGTCTCGCTCCTCGGCAACGCCGTCTTCTCCTTCGCCCTCGGCTGGGCCGCCGCCGCGCACGGCGGCGCCGTCGCGGGCCTGGCGCTGAGCGCGATCACGCTGCCCCGCGTCCTGCTCCTCCTGGTCGGCGGCGCGGTCGGCGACCGGGTGAGCGCGCGCCGGGTGCTGATCGTGGGCGACGCGGCGATGCTCGTCGGCACGCTGGTCCTGGCCGCCGTCGCGTACCGGCTCGGGACGCCGCCCTGGCTGCTCGTCGCGACCGGCGTCGCCCTCGGGACCGTCGACGCCTTCTATCTGCCGGCCTCCGGATCCATGCCGCGCCGACTCGTCGCCGACGACGCGCAGTTGCCGCGCGCCCTGTCGCTGCGGCAGGCGGGCGGACAGCTGATCGCCATGGGCGGCGGGCCGCTCGGCGGCGTCCTGGTCGGGCTCGCGGGCCTCGTGGGCGCGGCGCTCGTGAACGCGCTCACCTTCGCGTGCGCGCTGCTCGTCCTCGCCGTCGTCCGTCCGCGGGGTCCGGAGGCGACCGGGACGGGCGCCCCGGGCGGCATCCTCCGGCAGGCGGGGGAGGGCGTACGGATCGCGTTCGCGCACCCGGTGCTGCGGCCCGGACTGTGCCTCACCGGGGCCGCCGCGGGCTTCCTGCTGCCGGTCATGGCGCTGCTCGTCCCGCTCCTCGTACGGGAACGGGGCTGGGGCGCGGCCGTCGCCGGGCTGGTGATCGGGGCGCAGGGCGTCGGCATGGTGGCGAGCGCCCTGGTCGTCGTGAAGCGGGGGCCGCTCGGGCCGCCCGGGCTGTTGTCGGCGGCGGCGCTGCTGCCGGCCGCCGCCGGTGTGCTGGGCCTCGCGCTCGCGCCCGGGGCGCCGGCCGCCGTCGGTGCGGGGCTCGTCGTCGGCGTGGGCAGCGGGATCTTCTCCGCGCACATCGCACCGCTGGTCCTCGCGACGGCGCCGGAGAGCCATCTCTCCCGCGTGCAGGCCGTGCTCGTCCTCGTCCAGAGCCTGGCGCTGCTCCTCATGAACGCCGCGCTCGGCGCCTTCGCCGATCTCGCGGGCGCCGGTCTCGCCCTCACCGGATGCGCCGCGCTCCTCGCCTGCACGGCGGTGGCGGGGCTCGCCTCGGGGCCGCTGCGCCGTGACCGTACGGGGTGTGACCGTACGGGGCTGTGACCGACCCTTCTTCGGGGCTGGACACGCGCCGGGCCCCCGGCACGCGTGTGCCGGGGGCCCGGTGATGCTCCGCGCCCGGCGGAGCGAGGTACGTCGGGTCGGACCGATCAGACGTTGACGCCGAAGTCCTGGGCGATGCCGACGAGGCCCGAGGCGTAGCCCTGGCCGACGGCGCGGAACTTCCACTCCGCCCCGTTGCGGTACAGCTCACCGAAGACCATGGCGGTCTCGGTGGCCGCGTCCTCCGAGAGGTCGTAGCGCGCGATCTCGGCGCCACCGGCCTGGTTCAGGATGCGGATGTACGCGTTGCGCACCTGGCCGAAGTTCTGCGAGCGGTTCTCCGCGTCGTAGATGGAGACCGGGAACACGATCTTGTCGACGTCGGCGGGCAGCGCCGCCAGGTTCACCGCGATGGCCTCGTCGTCGCCGGCGCCCTCGCCCGTGCGGTTGTCACCGGTGTGGACGATGGACTGGTCCGGCGTCTGCTTGTTGTTGAAGAAGACGAAGTGGCCGTCCGAGTAGACCTTGCCCTGCGGGTTCACGGCGATCGCCGAGGCGTCGAGGTCGAAGTCGGTGCCGGTGGTGGTGCGGACGTCCCAGCCGAGGCCCACGGTGACGGCGGTCAGGCCCGGAGCCTCCTTGGTGAGCGAGACGTTGCCACCCTTGGACAGGCTTACTGCCATTGTGGGAGTCCTTCCCTCGTTAAGTTGCGCGTGTGCGCGTGCGTACGTAGCCGAAGCTACTCGTACCCCTATGAACGCAACCGGGGTACCCGAGGGTTCCAGGTCTCTTTACTTTCTTTACCGGGGAAAACCGGGTGACGGAGCCCGTACGCGCACGCGACCATGGACGCATGTCCGGTCCTTATCCCATCCGCGGTTCGGTCGTCCTTCCGGAGGCCGAGCTCGTCTGGCGTTTCTCCAGGTCGTCCGGGCCGGGCGGGCAGCATGTGAACACCAGCGACTCGCAGGTGGAGCTGAAGTTCGACCTGGCCGCCACGAAGGCGCTGCCGCCGGTCTGGAAGGAGCGGGCCCTGGAGCGGCTCGCCTCCCGGCTGGTGGGCGGGGTGCTCTCCGTGCGGGCCTCCGAGCACCGCTCCCAGTGGCGGAACAGGGAGACGGCCGCGGTTCGGCTGGCCGCGCTGCTCTCCGAGGCCACTGCGCCGCCGCCGAAGCCGCGCCGGCCCACGAAGATTCCGCGCGGCATCAACGAGCGCCGCCTGCGGGAGAAGAAGGCTCGTGCCGAGACCAAGAGGGGGCGCTCCGCTCGGGACTGGTGACCCGTCGGCGTGTGCCGAGTTTCGGTTTCGTCGCCGGGTGCGGCCCGGTGGGGGCTGGTCGCGCAGTTCCCCGCGCCCCTGGAGATGCGCACTTCGTGCGCGATCTCCATGGGGGCGGTGCCCCATCGGGGAAATGCGGCGCGAAGCGCCATGCATTTCAGGGGCGCGGGGAACTGCGCGACCAGCCCCCACCGGAGCCGCACCCGCCCGGCAAGGGCACCCCGCAGACGAGAAGGCGCAACCCGCGCCCTACCCCAGGTGGCGGTACCGGCCCCGGAAGTACAGGAGCGGGCCCCCCTCGACACTGGGAAGGGCCGCACTCAGGACGCGGCCGATGACCAGCGTGTGGTCCCCGGCGACAACCCGCCGCTCCGTACGGCACTCGAGCGTCGCCAGCGCCCCGCCCACGAGCGGCGCCCCCGTCCGCTCCCCCTTCACGTACGGGATGTCCTCGAAGAGGAGCCGGTCGCTGAGGCGCCCCTTCATGGCGAACCGGCCCGCGATGTGGCTCTGCGACTCCGCGAGGACGGACACCGCCCACAGGGGCTGCTCGTCGAGGAGGTCGTCCATCCGGGAGTCGTTGCGCAGCGAGACGAGGACGAGCGGCGGGTCGAGCGAGACGGACATGAAGGCCGTCGCGGTCATGCCCGCGTACTCGCCGGTCGGGGCGCCCGGGTCGTCCGGGTCGAGGTCGGGCTCGGTCGCGGTCAGCAGGACGACCCCCGCGGCCAGGCGGGACAGGGCGGCGCGGAACTCGTCGTGGGTCACGCCTTCAGCATGCCCGGCGGGGACGCGGGGGGCGGGCGGTACGGGTGCGGCAGGGGGAGTCTTCAACACTCGTACGACGCTAATCGCCCGGAACGGCGCCCCGCATCGGACCCCGGTCCGAGCCAGGACCTAGGTCTCCCGGCGGAACCGGAGGGCTTTTGGTGGAACCGGAGGGCTTCCGGCGGAACCACATCGTCCGTTCAATCGTCCAACCCACGTCGATCACTTGTGACTTGAGTCACAGGGCGCCCTTTTTGTTGACCCTGTGTACCGGGTGAGCTGCTCGCTGTGATTCAGTGGCGGTCGACACTGCGAAATGAACGTGCTGCTGCACGTGCGAACAGAGCCGATGAGAATTCTGGAGTGCTGTCGAGGTCTCGGGGAGAGCTGAGCATGGAGACCGAGTCGGAGCCCTACGTCCGTCTTGCGACCCTGCGTCAGCTGCACCAGGTGATGGCGGACATGAACACCGCCCGCAGCCTGGCCGACACCCTGCAGACCGTCGCCGACGGTGTCGTCACCGGACTCGGCTACGAGCTGGCCTGTGTGAACCTCGTCCGCGGTGACGGAGACCTGGTCGTCGCCGCCTTCTCCGGCAACGCCACCGCAGAGGCCCTGATCACCGGCCGCGTCGGCTCCCGCACCTCCTGGGACCGCAGGCTCGCGATGGGCGAGGCCTGGGGCGAGCTCCGCTTCATCTCGCACACCGAGGGCTGGATCCTCGACGAGGACGACGTCCCGCAGTGGTTCACCGACGGCCCGCCGCCCCGCTTCGAGGACGAGTGGCACCCCGCGGACCGCCTCTTCGCCCCCATGTACGCGACGGGCGCCGCCGGCGGCGAACTGCTCGGCGTCATCTCCGTGGACCGCCCGCGCAACGGGCGGCGACCCGGCGCCTGGGGCCGCGAGGCCCTCCAGATGTACGCCTTCCAGGCCGCCATCGCGATCAGCAACGCCCGGCTGCGGGCCAACATGCAGCGCGCCCTGGTCCGCCTGGAGCGCGAGCAGCAGGCCCTGCGCGCCAGCGAGGAAAGCTTCCGCCAGGCCTTCGAGTACGCGCCCTCCGGGATGGCCATCGCCGAGATGGGCGGCGACCAGCACGGCCGGATCCTGCGCACGAACGACGCGCTGTGCCGCCTCCTCGGCCGCCCCGCCTCCGCGATGCGCCGCTACTCCTTCTCCGACCTCGTGCACCCCGAGGACATCGGCACCCTGCTGCGCACCTCCGCGGAGGGTGGCCGCGCCGAGCTGCGCCTGGCCCGCCGCGACGGCACCTACCTGTGGGTCTCGCTGCGCAACTCGGTCGTGGCCGACGCCGCCGACGGCCCCCGCTTCCTGCTCACCCACGTCGAGGACATCGAGGAGCGCAAGCGGCGCGAGCTGCACCTCGCCCACCGTGCCTCGCACGACTCCCTGACCGGCCTGCCCAACTCCGCGGAGCTGCGCGCCCGCCTCGGCGCCCGGCTGTGCATCCGCCCGCAGGACGGCCGGCCCAGCGCCGTCGACTCGCTCGACGCGGCGTACGGGGACCGGAGCGCCCAGGCGGCGGTCGACTCGAACGGGCACGGCTTCGACTTCGGCGCGATCGTCCCCCACACCTCCGGCCTGTACGACGGGTACGACGGCTTCGACCACCACGTCCACGTCGTGGCCCCCGACGGTGAGGGCGTCGACGACGGCACCAAGGGTCTCGCCGTCCTCTTCTGCGACCTCGACGGCTTCAAGTCGATCAACGACCGCTTCGGGCACAACGCGGGCGACGCCGTCCTCATCGAGGTCGCCCGGCGGCTGACCAGCGGGGTCCGCGACGGGGACACCGTCGCCCGGCTCGGCGGCGACGAGTTCGTGGTGCTCGCCGACGGGCTGTGCCGCGCCGACGCCGAGGACCTCGCGGTCCGTCTGCGCAACGCGATCATTCCCCCGATCCGGGTGGACGGCCGCGCCGTGCGCGTCGGCGCCAGCTTCGGCATCGGCTGGGCCCACTGCGGGATGACGGCCGAGGAAGTGCTCCAGTCCGCAGACCAGCGGATGTACGTGGAGAAAAGATCACGTGCCAAACAGCACAGGCGGGCGGGCTGACCTGGGACGCCCGGCCTCCACCGGTCTCGGTGAGGTCAAGGCCACTCCTTGGGGTGACCCATACCGGGTACGCTCCCCCGGTAAGCACACGTGTAGGGAGTGATCAGGGATGGCGCCCGGCAACAACGGCGCGAGCACCACGCCCGAGGGCGACGACCCGTTCGGCTATCTGTACGCCGACGGTCAGGCGGCCGGGGCGACCCCGCCGGACGGCGGGGGCGGTGGCTACGGCTACCCGAACTCCCGCACCCCCCGCACCTCGTACAACCAGGTCCGCGCGGTCGGCGAGCGCCAGTACGGGCAGCAGGTCCCGCAGCAGCAGCAGACTGCCGCCTACGGCCAGCCGAACGCGCACTACCAGGCGCCCGAGACGATGCACGGTGCTCCGTCGCAGCCCGGCCCGCCCCAGGCGGCCTCGCACGGGCGCGGCTCCGGCGGCCGGGGCTCCGGCGGTCCGAACACGAAGGCGCTGCTGATCGGCGCGGTCGCCGTCGTGGCTGCCGTCGTCATCGGCATCGGCGTGGCCATGCTCGGCAAGGACACGGACGACAAGGGCGGCGAGGCGGGCGGTCAGCCGTCGAGCGGTCCGGCGCAGTCGGTCGAGCCCAGCCAGGAGCCGTCGAAGCAGCCGGCCAAACCGGGCCCCCTGCCCAAGACCGACGCCAAGAAGCTGACGCTGGCCGGTGGCACCTCCATCTCCGCCGAGGTGCCGGGCGCGAAGGCCGCGGGCGGCCAGTACGTCGCGGGCTTCAGCCAGCAGGGCGCGGCCCTGACCTGGACGGTCAGCGGCATCCCGAAGGACGGCCAGTACAAGCTGCACGTCGACTACGGCGTCCCGGGCGAGGACTCCGACGCGACGATCGACGTCAACGGGACGAAGCAGCAGCGCCCGCTGAACATGAAGAACTTCGCGGGCGCCAAGGAAGGCGACTGGGCGAAGGGCTGGACGAACACGTGGGCCATCGTCCAGCTCACCAAGGGGACGAACGCGATCACGATCTCCTGCGACACGGGCAACCAGTGCAACGCCAACTTCGACCGGCTCTGGCTGACCCGCGGCTAGGGTCGTTCGTTCCCGCAGGTCACCCGGCCTGTTCGGCGCGCTCGCGCACCGTGACCTTCGCGAGCAGGTCCTCGTAGGTCGCGCGGTCGAACTCGCCGGCCACCGGCGCCACCACGGTGGCCGCCGACAGGGCGACGGCGCGGGCCAGCCGGTCCGGCCAGGGCAGCTGCTCCACCCAGGCGCTGAGCAGGCCCGCGACGGCCGAGTCGCCCGCGCCCGTCGGGTTGCCGGACAGGCGGTCGGGGGCCGGAGCGCGCCACTCGCCCTCGGGGGTGAGGGCGACCAGGCCCTCCGCGCCCAGTGAGGCGACGACGCTGTGGGCGCCGCGCCTGCGGGCGTCCCGCATCGCGCCGAGGGGCTCGTGCGAGCCCGTCAGCTCGGCCAGCTCGTCCGCGTTCGGCTTCACGAGGTCGGGGCGGGCCGCGATGCCGCGGCGCAGCGGTTCCCCGCTGGTGTCGAGCAGCACGGGCACGGACACGGCGCGCGCGGCCCGCACGAGGGTGGCGTAGGCGCCGACCGGGACGCCCGGCGGGAGGCTGCCGCACAGGGCGACCGCGGACGCGGAGCGCAGCAGCCGCTCGTAGGACTCCTGGAAAGCGGCCCATTCGGCCGGGGTGATCAGCGGTCCCGGCTCGTTGAGCTGGGTCGTGTCGCCGGTCGTGGCGTCGACGACGGCGATCGTGCGGCGGGTCGACCCCGCGACCGGCACCAGCGCGTCCCGCACCCGCTCCGCGCCGCGCAGCCCGTCGCGCACCTGCGCGCCCGTCGGGCCGCCGGCGAAGCCGGTCACGGTGGTCTCGTGGCCGAGCGCGGCGAGCACCCGGGCCACGTTGAGCCCCTTGCCGCCGGGTCGTTCGACGACCTCCGTGACGCGGTGCGAGGCGTGCGGGCGCAGCGCCTTGACGCGGTACGTGATGTCGAGTGCGGTGTTCAGCGTGACCGTGAGGATCATCGGCCCTCACCCCCCGTCGGATACGCGCACGGGCCGCGGCCGTGCGTACTTTCGGTAACGGGGGCCGATCATGCCAAAGAGGCGGCCGTTGGCCCAGCCCTCGGGGCGAGGGCCGGTGCAACGAACAACGATGTCAGGCCAGTTCGGGCTCGACCAGCCACTCGCCCTTGCGCATCACGCCCTTGAGGTCGAACGCCTCGTCCAGGACCACGAGGTCGGCGTCCTTGCCGGGCTCCAGGGAGCCCACCCGGTCGTACACGCCGAGCAGTTGCGCCGGATTGGCGGAGATCGCGCGCACGACGTCCTCGACCGGGATCCGGTCGATCGTCGCGGCCCGCTTGAACGCGCGGTCCAGGGTCAGCGTCGAGCCCGCGATCGAGTTGCCCTCCACCAGGCGCGCCACGCTGTCCTTCACCTCGACCTCCAGCGGGCCGAGCATGTAGCGCCCGTCGCCGAAGCCCGCCGCGTCCATCGCGTCGGTGATGAACGCGACCTTCTCGCCGCCCTTGTGATGGAACGCCAGCTCCAGAGCGGCCGGGTGCAGATGCGTGCCGTCGTTGATGAGCTCGACGGTGATCCGCTCGTCCTCCAGGAGCGCGGCGATCGGCCCGGGCGCGCGGTGGCCGAGGCCCGGCATCGCGTTGTAGAGGTGGGTGGCGACGGTGGCGCCCGCGTCGATCGCCTCGACCGTCTGCTCGTAGGTGGCGTCGGTGTGGCCGATCGCCGCGATCACCCCGTGCTCGGCGAGCAGGCGCACCGAGTCGATGCCGCCGGGCAGCTCGGTGGCGAGCGTGACCATACGGGCCTGGCCGCGCGCGGCGTCGATCAGCTTGCGCACCTCGGCCGGGTCCGGGTCGCGCAGCAGCGTCTCGTCGTGGGCGCCCTTGCGGCACGGGGAGATGAACGGGCCCTCGAAGTGGATGCCCGCGATCTCGCCCTGCTCGGCCAGCTCGGAGAGGATCCCGGCGCGCCGGGTCAGGAAGTCGACCTCGCCGGTCACCAGGGAGGCGACGACGGTCGTGGTGCCGTGCAGGCGGTGCGTCGCGACGCCCTTGAGGACCTCGTCGACGGTGCCGGAGGTGAAGGAGGCGCCGCCGCCGCCGTGGTTGTGCAGGTCGACGAAGCCGGGGACCACCCAGTGGCCGGACAGGTCGAGCGTCTCGGCGGCGTCCGGGGTGACCCCGGCGATCCGTGTGCCGTCGACGACGACGCGTCCGTCGGTGACGGTCCCGGTGGGCAGTACCACCCGGGCACCGGCGAGCACCTTTGCTGTGGCCATCAGGCGGTTACCTCCGTGTTGTCCGTGCTGTCGGCTTCGGCTCTCTCGGGGTGCTCGGTGGTGGCGAGCAGGTCCCAGGCGAGGAGTCCCGCGCCCAGGCATCCGGCGGTGTCCCCGAGGACGGCCGGGACGATGGTGGGGGGCGACTGGAAGGTGACGCGTTCGGCGACCGCGGCCCGCAGGGGTGTGAACAAGGTTTCCCCGGCCTCGGCCAGACCGCCACCGATGATCAGGGTGCGCGGGTCCAGCAGAGTGAGAGCGAGGACCAGTCCGTCGGCGAGGGCGTCCACGGCGTCCTGCCAGACCTTCGCGGCGAGCGGGTCTCCTGCGTCGACGGCCCGGGCGCAGTCCGCGGCGGTGGCCCGCGGGTCGCCGCTCGCCTCCTGCCAGGCCAGGGTGACGGCCGACGCGGAGGCGTAGCGCTCCAGGCAGCCGCGCTGGCCGCAGCCGCAGGGCGTCCCGCCGGGCCGCACGACGACATGGCCGATCTCGCCCGCCGAGCCGTGCGCGCCGGGTTCGATCCGGCCGTCGATGCCGATGGCGCCCGCGATGCCGGTGCCGAGCGGCATGAACAGGAAACGGTCGGCGTCGCGGCCCGCGCCGAGCCGGCCCTCGCCGAGTCCGCCGGTGCGCACGTCGTGGCCGAGGGCGACCGGGATGCCGCCGAGCCGCTCGCTCAGCAGGGTCCGCATGGGCACGTCCCGCCAGCCGAGGTTCGCGGCGAACAGCGCGATGCCCTGCTGTTCGTCGACGACGCCGGGCACGGCGACGCCGGCGGCGACCGCGCTCTCGCCGAAGTGCTCCTCGCCGTACGCGCGCAGTTCGGCGGCGAAGCCGAGGATCGTCTCGACGACCGCGTCCGCGCCGCGCTCGCGCCGCGTCGCGCGGCGCGCCTGGTGCAGGAGCGTGCCGTCCGCCCCGACCAGGGCGGCCTTCATTCCGGTGCCGCCCACGTCCAGGGCGATGACATGTCTCACGGGGGACAGTGTCGCGCGTCCACCCATAAGAGGTCTAGTCCACTAAGGCGCCCACTCGGGGGCGGTTCAAGATCGTCTGGGAGCGCGCTCACGATAAGGGGGCGCGGTCCCCGCAACAACCATGAAAGAACCACAACTTGAGGAATCATGAACTCCGCTTTCGGGCGTACCCTCGTACGGCCGTGTGGCCGACGTCCGAACGCGCGTTTCCGATCCGGCCCGCCTGTGGTGTAGACCTTCTGTCCGAGGGCCGTGGGAGAGACCCGGGGCCGACCGACCAGGGTGGGGGACCGGCAGTGCGCAAGGGGAGGACAGCCCTGACCGCGGGGGCCGCACTGGCCGTAGTGGCCACGTCGTCGCTGCTCACGGGGTGCGGAGCCACAGACTCCGGTGACGTGACGCTGAAGCTCGTCGCCGCCGACTACGGCGACTCCGAGGACAACACCTCGCAGAAGTACTGGGACGCGCTGACCGACGCGTACGAGAAGGACCACCCCGGCGTCCGCGTCGACGTGGAGGTCTACTCCTGGGAAGACGTCGACGCCAAGGTCAAGGCCATGGTCGACGCCGGGGACCCGCCCGACATGGCCCAGGTCGGCGCCTACGCCGACTACGCGGCGGCCGGACAGCTCTACCCCGTCTCCCAACTGCTCTCCGTGCCCGTCCAGGCCGACTTCCTCGGCGAGATGAGCCGGGCCGGCGAGGTCGGCGGCACCCAGTACGGCATGCCGTTCGCCGCCTCCACGCGCCGCCTCTTCTACAACAAGAAGCTCTTCGCGCAGGCCGACATCGAGCCCCCGAAGACCTGGTCCCAGCTGGTCGCCGACGCCCGCGCCCTCAAGGCCAAGGGCGTCACCTACCCCTTCGCGCTGCCGCTCGGCGGCGAGGAGGCCCAGGCCGAGACCCTCATCTGGATGCTCTCCAACGGCGGCGGCTACACCGACAACGTCGGCTCGTACTCCCTCGACACCCCGCAGAACGTCCGCGCCCTGAACTGGCTCAAGGACGACCTCGTCGGCGCCGGACTCACCGGCCCCACCGCCCCCGCGCGCCTCAACCGCACCCCCGCCTTCAAGGCCTTCGCCAACGGCGAGGTCGGCATGCTCTCCGGGCACCCCACCCTCATGAACATGGCCAAGGCCAAGGGCGTCGCCTACGGAGACGTCGCCGTCCCCGGCCCCGACGGCACCCCCAAGAGCCGCATGGGCGTCACCGACTGGATGATGGCCTTCAAGGAAGGCGGCCACGCCAAGGAGGTCGGCGCGTTCCTCGACTTCGTCTACAGCGAGAAGAACGTCCTCGACTTCTCCCGCGAGTACACCGTCGCGCCCGTCACCGTCTCCGCCTCCGACGAGATGCGCGACGCCCCGCAGGACAAGGCCCTCAGCCCCTTCATCGACGAGCTCGCCGGCGCCACGTACTACCCGGCGAACAAGACGTCCTGGCCCGAGATCAGCGCCGAGATCAAGAAGCAGATCGGCGCCACCGTCGGCCCGAACGGCAGCCCCGCGTCCGTCCTCGGCCGGATCCAGAACGAGGCGGCGGCGGCCGAGTCCGCCGAGTAGCGTGGCGGGCATGGACGACATACTCGTACTCGGGGAGCGCGAGAAGGCGCTGCTCGCGTTCGAGGGGCGGAGCTGGCCGTCGCCGGGGGCCAAGGAGCGGGCCATCCGTGAGGAGCTCGACCTCGCCCCCGTGCGCTATTACCAGCTCCTCAACGCCCTCGCCGACGACGAGCGGGCGCTGGCGTACGCCCCCGTGACCGTGAACCGGCTGCGCCGGGTCCGGGAATCGCGGCGCGCGGAGCGGTAGCCGGGAGCCGGGCGCGGCGGCCGGAAATCGCCGGGGTGCGGTACTCGGGCGTACGGCTCTAAGGTCGCCCCTATGGACGCCCCACGGACTGCCGCCGGCCGTGAAGGTCTGGCCGCGCTTCTCGCCCGCCCCGAGCGGAGCGTGATCGCCCTCGACTTCGACGGAACCCTCGCCCCGATCGTCCCCGACCCCGAGCAGGCCCGCGCCCACCCCGACGCCGTCCCCGCGCTCGCCGCCCTCGCGCCCCGCGTCGCCTCCGTCGCCGTCATCACCGGACGCCCCGCCGGCGTCGCCGTCCGCCACGGAGGCTTCGCCGGAGTGCCCGGGCTCGAACACCTCGTCGTCCTCGGCCACTACGGCGCCGAGCGCTGGGACGCCGTCACCGGCACCGTGCACGCGCCCGCGCCGCACCCCGGAGTCGCCGGAGTCCGCTCCGAACTGCCCGGGGTGCTCGAATCGGCCGGCCTGTGGCACGACACGTACGTCGAGGAGAAGGGCCGCGCCGTCGCCGTCCACACGCGCCGCGCCCCCGACCCCCAGGCCGCCTTCGACACCCTCCGCGCCCCGCTCGCCGCCCTCGCCGCCCGCCACGGCCTCGTCGTCGAACCCGGCCGCCTCGTCCTCGAACTCCGCCCGCCGGGTGTCGACAAGGGTGTGGCCCTGACCGAGTACGTTCGCGAGACGGGCGCCGAATCGGTCCTCTACGCCGGCGACGACCTCGGCGACCTCCCCGCGTACGCCGCCGTGGAAAAACTCCGCGCGAACGGCACCCCGGGCCTCCTGGTCTGCAGCGCCAGCGAAGAGGTCCCCGACCTGGCCACCCGAGCCGACCTGACCGTCCCGGGCCCCGCCGGAGTGGCCACCTTCCTGAACTCCCTGGCCAGGGAACTGGGCGCCGCCTAGAAGGCGGTCCCCTGGGGTGCACGGAGTGTGCCTTTCAGGGGCGCGGGGAACTGCGCGAGAAGCCCCACCGGCCGGCGCCTGGCGACGAATCGTCTGCCCCTACGGCGGGGCGTCGTCGCGGCACAGCCAGCTGCCCCCTGGGGTGCACGGAGTGTGCCTTCAGGGGCGCGGGGAACTGCGCGAGAAGCCCCACCGGCCGACACCTGGCGACGATCGCCGGCCCCTACGGCGGGAATCCGCGCCGCGCTCACCCGGCGCGCAGGGCATCCAATTGGTCGAGGAACCATTGCGCGGGCGGCAACGAAGAACCCGCTGCCGCCAAGCGCTCGGCCCGTTCCGAGCGCTCCGCGTCCGGCATGTCCAGCGCCGCCCCGAGCGCGGCAGCGGTCCCGCTCACATCGAACGGGTTCACCCCGATCGCAGCGTCCCCGAGCTCCTCGTACGCCCCCGCCTCCCGCGAGAGCACCAGCGCACACCCGCCCTCGGCGACGAGCGGGATCTCCTTCGCGACGAGGTTCATGCCGTCGCGGATGGGGTTGACCAGGGCGACGTCGGCCATGCGGTACGCCGCCAGCGAGCGCGCGAAGTCGTCCTTCACGTGGAGCACGACCGGCGTCCAACCCTCCGTACCGAAACGGGAGTTGATCGACGCCGCGACCCAGGAGGCCTCCGCCGTGTACTCCTGGTACACCTCCAGGTCCTGCCGCGACGGATACGCGAACGCGAGATGCACGACCCGCTCGCGCCACTCCGGCCGCGTCTCCAGGAGCAGCTCGAAGGCCCGCAGCCCGCGCACGATGTTCTTGGACAGCTCCGTGCGGTCCACCCGCACCACGACCTTGCGCCCCGCGCCCACCTGCTCCCGCAGCGCCGCGAGCCGCTCCTCGACGTCCTCCCGGTGCGCCCGCTCCCGCAGGAACTCCGCGTCGGCCCCGAGCCCGTGCACCCCGATCTCCGTACCGCCGGGCCCGCCCACGATCCGCGTACAGCACTCCGTGAACGCGTCCGCCCAGCGCCGGGTCAGAAAGCCCAGCCGGTCCGCGCCGAGCATCCCGCGCAGGAGCTGCTCCGCGATGTCGTCCGGCAGCATCCGGAACCAGTCGACGGGCGCCCACGGCGTGTGCGAGAAGTGCCCGATGCGCAGGTCGCCGCGGAGTTCGCGGAGCATGCCCGGCACCAGGGCCAGGTGATAGTCCTGGACCACGACGGTCGCACCCGGCGCCGCCCCGTCCGCGAGGGCCCGGGCGAACGCCCGGTTGTACTCCTCGTACGCCGCCCACTGCCGCCGGAACTCCGGCCCGAACGACGGCTCCAGCGGGGTCTGGTACAGCATGTGGTGCACGAACCACAGCACCGAGTTCGCGATCCCGTTGTACGCCGCCGCGTGCACCTCCGGATCGATGTCCAGCATCCGCACACCCGGCTCGGTGATCCCGCGCCGCACCGCCTCCCGGTCCCCGTCGCCGAGCGCCGCGCACACCCACAGCTTGTCGTCGACGGAGCTGAGCGCGGACACGAGCCCGCCCCCGCCCCGCTTGGCCGTGACCGCGCCGTCGTCCCCGACGACGTACGAGACCGGGCCCCGGTTGGACGCGACAAGAACCTCAGCAGCACCAGGAGTGGAAGCCATACGGGCACGCTAGCCCGCCCCGGAAACCCTCAAACGTAACGACGCTCACGCCACCCGACGTTCAGGCCACCCGGCGCTCGCGGTACTCGTCGATCTCCGCCATCGGAGGCCGCTCCTCCGTGTCCACGTCGTGCGTACGCGGCTCGAAGCCCTTGTCGCCGCGCTCGAACTGGGTCAGCACCGGCCGCACCAGATGCCCGCGCGCGAGCCGCAGCTGCGCCGTGCGGTAGATCGCCGCCGCCATCCGGCCGAGCGCCTGCCCGTCCTGGTGCCGGTGCTTCCTGACCCCCACGTCGACCTGCGCGAGCGCGTCCAGGCCCACCGTGTGCAGCGCGTCCACGAGCAGCCCCAGCTCGACCCCGTACCCGACCGGGAACGGCAGCTGTTCGAGCAGCGATCTGCGGGCCGCGTACTCGCCGCCGAGCGGCTGCACGAAACCGGCCAGCCGCGGCCAGTGCAGATTGAGCAGCGGCCGCGCCACCAGCTCGGTCACCCGGCCGCCCTGTCCCGCGGTCCTGCCGGAGGCGGGCTCATCGAACTCGGTACCGAGCGGCCGGTCGTACATCGCCTTCACGAACTGCACGTCCGGGTCGGTGAGCAGCGGCCCGACGATTCCGGACACGAAGTCCGCGGAGAACTCCTTGAGGTCCGCGTCGACGAAGCAGACGATGTCGCCGGAGGTCACGAGGAGCGAGCGCCACAGCACCTCGCCCTTGCCGGGCCGGGCCGGGATCCGCGGCAGGATCGCGTCCCGGTGCACGACCCGCGCGCCGGCCGCCGCCGCGACCTCGGAGGTCCGGTCCGTGGACCCGGAGTCCACCACCACCAGCTCGTCGACCAGCGGCACCGCCTCCGTCATCAGCTCACGCCGGATCACGGACACGATCTGGCCGACCGTCGCCTCCTCGTCGAGCGCGGGCAGCACGACACTCACGGTCTGCCCCGACGCGCGCTTCGCGGCGATCAGCTGGTGCGGCGGCCGGTCCGCCACGGACCAGGAGCGCTCGCCCAGCCAGCGCTCTACCTCTTCCAGCACGGTCGGCTGCTCCTCACTCCGCGTGGTGGTGCGGGACGATTTGTGATCCATCTCGCGGTTCGGACGACTATCTCAAGCGCCCGAGCCGTCGGTTACAGTCTTGAACAAGGCCGGGGACCACCGCATGCCGGGGTCACCGTGAGCCGCGCTCAACAATCGAATACCGCTCATCCAGAGGGGCAGAGGGATACGGCCCGTTGAAGCCCCGGCAACCCTCCAGCCGGTCTCGTAGGACACCGCAACTGTCCATCGCGAGGCTCCCGGCTAGGGAAGGTGCCAAATCCGTCTCACGGCGAGATGCGTCGTGAGGAAGATGAGGAGAAAGGGCCTCGCCTCTCATGGCTGTACAGACTGTCGCCACCGGAACCACCCCCTCCGCGAACGCCGGGAAGACCGTGGACCTCGGTCCCGCCTCGGGCCTCTCCTGCCGCGAGTGCGGTGCGAAGTTCGAGCTCGGCCCGATCTTCGCCTGCGTCGAGTGTTTCGGGCCTCTGGAAGTCGCGTACGACCTTCCCGTCGGCGACCCCGAGGCGCTCCGCAAGCAGATCGAGGCCGGCCCCGCGAACATCTGGCGCTACGCCCCGCTGCTGCCCGTCCCGGCCGACGTCGCCGAGAAGCCCAATCTGAACCCGGGCTGGACCCACCTGGTCAAGGCCGACAACCTGGCCCGTGAACTCGGCGTCGAGCAGGGAAAGCTGTTCGTCAAGGACGACTCCGGCAACCCGACGCACTCCTTCAAGGACCGCGTCGTCGCCCAGGCCATCGAGGCCGCCCGCGCCTTCGGCTTCACCACCCTCTCCTGCTCCTCCACGGGCAACCTGGCGGGCGCCGTCGGCGCCGCCGCCGCCCGCGCCGGCTTCCGCTCCTGCGTGTTCATCCCGCACGACCTGGAGCAGGGCAAGGTCGTCATGGCCGGTGTCTACGGCGGTGACCTCGTCGCCATCGAGGGCAACTACGACGACGTGAACCGCTTCTGCTCCGAGCTCATCGGCGACCCGCTGGGCGAGGGCTGGGGCTTCGTCAACGTGAACCTGCGCCCGTACTACGGCGAGGGCTCCAAGACGCTCGCCTACGAGATCTGCGAGCAGCTCGGCTGGCAGCTCCCGGACCAGCTGGTCATCCCGATCGCGTCCGGTTCGCAGTTCACGAAGATCGACAAGGGTCTGCAGGAGCTCATCAAGCTCGGCCTCGTCGAGGACAAGCCGTACAAGCTCTTCGGTGCCCAGGCCGAGGGCTGCTCGCCGGTCTCCGTTGCCTACAAGGGCGGCCACGACGTCGTCCGCCCGCAGAAGCCGAACACGATCGCGAAGTCGCTCGCCATCGGCAACCCGGCCGACGGGCCGTACGTTCTCGACATCGCGCGCCGCACCGGTGGCGCCGTGGAGGACGTGAACGACGAGCAGGTCGTCGACGCGATCAAGCTGCTCGCGCGGACCGAGGGCATCTTCGCGGAGACCGCCGGCGGTGTGACGCTCGGTGTCACCAAGAAGCTCATCGAGGCGGGCCTCATCGACCCGTCGCTGACGACTGTCGTGCTGAACACGGGTGACGGTCTGAAGACGCTGGACGCCGTCGCGGAGAGCTCTCAGGCCACGGCGACGATCCGGCCGAGTCTCGACGCGTTCCGGTCCGCCGGTCTCGCCGAGTAGTTCCCCGCCCCACTCCTTTTGCCGAAGAACAGCCGAGGTGAACCCATGAGTGTCAACGTCCGGATCCCCACCATTCTCCGTACCTACACGGGCGGGCAGGCCGAGGTGCCGGCCGAGGGCGCGACCCTCGCCGACGTCATCGCCGACCTGGAGAAGAACCACACGGGGATCGCCGCCCGGGTGCTCGACGACCAGGGCAAGCTGCGCCGTTTCGTGAACGTGTACGTGAACGACGACGACGTCCGTTTCGAGCAGGGGCTGGAGACCGTGACGCCGGACGGCGCCGGCGTCTCGATCATTCCCGCGGTCGCCGGCGGCTGATCGCCTCGACCGTCCGGGATTTCCCTGACTTACCCAGAGTTACCAGAATTGCCCCCTCCGCGAGAGAAGCGGAGGGGGCAATTCTGCAGGGTTGAGCGGGGTACAGTTGGGGAAGCTGCTCCGCTCCCGTCCGTGGTGCATGACGGACGCATATGAGTTCTTGAGCGAATCCCGACGAGAAGCAGCCAAAGTGCCCCGCCCATTCGGGCCTTTTACGGCATTTATTCGACCCGACTTGCCCTGGGATCCGGTGAGTTGGCCCGGTTTCCCCGATCGTGCGTGCTCAGAATTCTCGTCCGATTGACCTGTTGCAGAGGGCAGTTGGGCAGATACATTCGGCCGCGGTCGACGCGTTCCGGCGCACACCCCCAACCCTTTGGGGCGTGAGGTCTGACCCGGGTCCGCGAAGTGTGGACTCGCGCAAGGGCCAGTAATAGGGGAGTTAGGCATGGCTCAGGGCACCGTCAAGTGGTTCAACGCGGAGAAGGGGTACGGCTTCATCGCGGTCGACGGTGGTGCGGATGTTTTCGTCCACTACAGCGCCATCCAGATGGACGGATACCGCACCCTTGAAGAGGGTCAGCGGGTCGAGTTCGAGATCTCGCAGGGCCAGAAGGGGCCGCAGGCCGACATGGTTCGGCTTGCCGCCGGCTGAAGCGCGCGCGTCTGACCGCAAGCTTCGTACGACACGAGGGTCCGTGTCCCCGATCGGGGGCGCGGGCCCTTCGTGCTGCCCGGGGGCGGGGCGGGGTGGCGCGCGCAGGCGCAGATCTGTGGTAGCCGCTTGCACTCGCATGGGGCGAGTGCTAATCATTGGGCTTAGCACTCTCCGAGTGAGAGTGACAGAACTTGGATCGGGCCAGTGAGGCTCGCGCGCCGGGTGGGGCAAGGAACCACAAGGTGTGCAGGCCGTCCGTCGCGGGCGCCGGCACGGTCCGTTTGCTTGCTTTTCCACCCCGTCCGGGAGGACCACTTCACATGGCCAAGATCATCGCGTTCGACGAGGAGGCACGGCGCGGCCTCGAGCGCGGCATGAACCAGCTCGCCGACGCCGTCAAGGTGACCCTGGGCCCCAAGGGTCGCAACGTCGTCCTCGAGAAGAAGTGGGGCGCCCCCACGATCACCAACGATGGTGTGTCCATCGCCAAGGAGATCGAGCTCGAGGACCCGTACGAGAAGATCGGCGCCGAGCTGGTCAAGGAGGTCGCGAAGAAGACGGACGACGTCGCCGGTGACGGCACGACGACCGCGACCGTCCTCGCCCAGGCGCTGGTCCGCGAGGGCCTGCGCAACGTGGCCGCCGGTGCCAACCCGATGGCCCTCAAGCGTGGCATCGAGAAGGCCGTCGAGGCCGTCTCCGCCGCCCTGCTCGAGCAGGCCAAGGATGTCGAGACCAAGGAGCAGATCGCTTCCACGGCCTCCATCTCCGCCGCCGACACCCAGATCGGCGAGCTCATCGCCGAGGCCATGGACAAGGTCGGCAAGGAAGGCGTCATCACCGTCGAGGAGTCCCAGACCTTCGGTCTGGAGCTGGAGCTCACCGAGGGTATGCGCTTCGACAAGGGCTACATCTCGGCGTACTTCGCCACCGACATGGAGCGCATGGAGGCGTCGCTCGACGACCCGTACATCCTCATCGTCAACTCGAAGATCGGCAACGTGAAGGACCTCCTTCCGCTGCTCGAGAAGGTCATGCAGTCCGGCAAGCCGCTGCTGATCATCGCCGAGGACGTCGAGGGCGAGGCCCTGTCGACCCTGGTCGTCAACAAGATCCGTGGCACCTTCAAGTCCGTCGCCGTCAAGGCCCCGGGCTTCGGTGACCGCCGCAAGGCCATGCTCGGCGACATCGCCATCCTCACCGGTGGCACCGTCATCTCCGAGGAGGTCGGCCTCAAGCTGGAGAACGCCGGTCTCGACCTGCTCGGCCGCGCCCGCAAGGTCGTCATCACCAAGGACGAGACGACGATCGTCGACGGCGCCGGTGACAGCGACCAGGTCCAGGGTCGCGTCAACCAGATCCGTGCCGAGATCGAGAACAGCGACTCGGACTACGACCGCGAGAAGCTCCAGGAGCGCCTCGCCAAGCTCGCCGGCGGCGTGGCCGTCATCAAGGCGGGCGCGGCCACCGAGGTCGAGCTCAAGGAGCGCAAGCACCGCATCGAGGACGCCGTTCGCAACGCGAAGGCGGCCGTCGAAGAGGGCATCGTCGCCGGCGGTGGCGTGGCCCTCCTCCAGGCCTCCGCGGTCTTCGAGAAGCTGGAGCTCGAGGGTGACGAGGCGACCGGCGCCAACGCCGTGAAGCTCGCCCTGGAGGCCCCGCTCAAGCAGATCGCCGTCAACGGTGGTCTCGAGGGTGGCGTCGTCGTGGAGAAGGTGCGCAACCTTCCCATCGGTCACGGTCTGAACGCCGCGTCGGGTGAGTACGTCGACATGATCGCCGAGGGCATCCTCGACCCGGCGAAGGTCACGCGTTCCGCCCTGCAGAACGCCGCGTCCATCGCCGCGCTCTTCCTCACCACCGAGGCCGTCATCGCCGACAAGCCGGAGAAGGCCTCTGCGGCTGCTCCGGGCGGCATGCCGGGCGGTGACATGGACTTCTGAGCCGCTCTTCCGGGCTCAGGTCGGTCTGACCTGTGGGCGGTACTCCCTTCGGGGGGTGCCGCCCACGGGCGTTTTCCGGACCGGGTGCGGGGTGGCGTCTGCCCGGTCCCGAGGTCTGCCGACTGCCGCGCCGTCGTGGTTGCTCGCGCCCCGCGACGGAGTTGCTGAACGGACACAGCCCCGCGCCCCTGAAGGCGCACTTCGTGCGCCCCAGGGGCGGATTGTTCGCGCCCTGCGACGGAGGTGTCGGGCTTACGGTGTGCTGTTGGTCTCCTGGTAGGTCTGCCAGGTGGTTCTGCCGGCCTGGGCGGCGCTCTGGGCTGCCGCCTGGGCGTGGTGGAAGGCCCGGGAGGCCATCTCGGTGGGCGGTACCTCCCAGGCCCCGGTCCAGGTGCGGCCCGCGCGGGCGAGTTCGTAGACGAGTACGCCGATCCCCGCCGCGGCGGTGAGCATGCCGAGGCCGGTCAGTGCGGCGCCGGCGGCCAGGCGCCGCTGGTCGGGGCGGAACTCGGTCCACGCGATCTTCGAAAACGTGCTCTCAGCCATGTGGCCAGGATGCGCCCGCGCGGCCCGTCCCGCAGCCGGGACGGGAGTCAGCACAGGCTGCGGTACGGGGCGTCGGGGACGTACGTGCGCCATTCCTCCCGGGTGATGTCGCGGCCGGCCTTGGCGCAGACGGTGCGGGCGAGGCGGTCGGGGGAGAGGTCCAGGGACTGGGCGCGGTCGCCGTCGAGGGTGCGCAGGACGCCGTCGTCGAAGGCCAGGTCGTCGATGTCGCGCCCCATCAGTTCGAGGGGCTCGCCGAGGGACAGGCGTGCGGAGAGGTCCCAGAGCTGGATGGAATTCCCGTCGACGGAGGCGGCGAGCAGGGTGCCGTCCGGTGAGACGGCGGGATGACCCATGAAGGCCCCGCCGTGCGAGGCCCCGCGCACGGTGCTGCTGGGCATGCGGGCCAGACGCCGGGTGACGGCGCTGTCCCACAGTTCGACCCAGCCGGTCTTCTGCACGACGGCGAGCTGTTCCCCGTCGGGGGAGAAGACCAGGTCGGCGACGCCGTCCGGGCCCAGGTCCGTGTGCCTGACGCTGCCGGTCGCGAGGTCGAGGACGTCGCCGTTCGTGGTGACCAGGCGCCGGCCGTCGCGGCTGAACTGGCTGAAGGCGTCGGCCTTCTCGAAGACGTGGACGCGCTTGCGGGCCCGGACGTCCCAGATCTCGGCGGTGGCACCCTCGGGGCCGGGGACGCCCGCGGGTTCGTAGAGGTAGGCCAGGTGGCGGCCGTCGGGCGCGACCGTGATGCCGGACATCTCGTGGTCGCCGGGGATCGCCGGGGCGCGGAACACCTTCGTGCGGGAGCGCGTGTCCCACAGGACGACGGAGAGCTTCCGACCCTCGCCGTCGGCATCGCTGAACGCGAGGTAGCGGCCGTCGGCCGACAGCGCGCTGATCCGGTTCGACGACGCCTGGCCCATCTGCAGTCGCTGGGTGACGGGGGCGCCGGTCTCCTTCCCCGTCCGCAGGTCCTTCAGGTGCTGGGTGACCCGGCCGGGGCCGTTGCCGTCGACGGACAGCATCCCGTCGCGGAACACGGCCGTGCGGCCGTCCGCGGAGACGGCGGCGCTCTCGACGTCCTCGCCGGCGGCACGGCCGGACAGCGCGGTCGACGCATCGAGGCGGTGCACCCGGTGCGGTGAGTCGGTCACGTAGACCAGCGTCTTGCGTGCGGCGTCGTAGGCGAGCGAGGAGATCTCGAGGTCCGCGACGCGCCGGGGAGCGAAGCGGAACAGCGGGGTGTCGGCGTTGTTGAGGCCCCAGACCTGGACCTGGTTCTCCTCGGTGGCGCCCACGACGAAGCGGCCGTCGGCGCTCAGTACGGGTGTGGTCAGTCGTTCGGAGCGGGCGGAGCCCACCTGCTTGCCGGTGGCGGTCTCCCAGACGTACGTCGCCTCGACGCCGTCCGCCAGCGCCACCCGGGTTCCGTCGTCGCTGAAGCTCATCTCCCGTCCGCAGCCGGTGCCGACCTCCGAGTCGAAGACCCTGCTGCCGCCGTCGGGGCCGACCTTCCACACCTCAGGGGTGCCGGACTCGGCGCAGGCCGCGTAGTGCCCGCCGTCGGGGGAGAGCGCGATGTACCCGCGCTCGTGCCAGGAAGCGAGCCGCTTCCCCGACGGGGCGTAGAGCAGGTAGTCGTTGCCGTCGACGCCGGTCTCCTGGTGACTGAAGAGCACATGGCCGCGGTTCGACAGTGTGTCCGGCGTGAAGTCGGACCGGTTCGGCGCCGGGCGCCCCACCGTCTTGCCGTCACGCGTGGAGACGATCCGGTACGGGGCGCTGTCCGAGCTGCCCGGCAGGAGCAGGAGCCGGCCGTCCTGGCTGACCAGAGGGGTGACCAGGAGGTTCGACGACGCGTCGCGCTTCAGGGTCAGGTACGGCTTGGCCGCGCCCCTCGGCCCCTTGGTGAGGTCCCAGAACGTCACCGAGCCGGAGCTGTACTGCAGCAGCCGCTGTCCGCCGGACAGCAGTACCTCGTGGTTCTCCGGGCTGGACCGGAGGCTCGGCACTCGCATCACCGTCGTCTCCCGCTGCGTGCCGGCCGAGTTCAGGGCCGAGCGGGATTCCGGGGTCCGCGCGATGCGCCAGGCCGCCAGGCTGAGCAGCATCGCGGTGTCGGGTTCGTCGCCGCGCAGATTGTCGGCGGCCTGGGCCACGGAGCGGGCCGTGGCCTCTGCGGCGCGCCGGTCGCTCTCGCGGAACTGGTAGAAGGCGATCGTGCCGGTCAGGAGGGCCAGGACGGTCAGGACGGCGGTGCCGGCGAGGAGTTGGCGTCTGCGGCGGCGGGAGCGGGTGGCCGCCTCGCGGGCCGTGTCCAGGAAGTGGAGTTCGGGTGGGCTGGGGCGGAGGTGGAAGGTCGCGGCGGTGGACCAGTCGAGGAAGCGGGCCAGTGCGGTGCCGTGCGGCAGGTCGTCGGGGCGTTCGCCGTGGGTGTGCCAGGCGCGGGCCGCGCGGCCGAGCGCGCGGTGGACCAGGATCCGTTCCCGGTCGGCGTCCACCGTGTCGCGCAGCCGGCGCCAGGCGGGCACGAGGGCCGCGCTGACGGGGCGTACGGAGCCGTCGGCCTCGGTGAGGAGGATCCCGGCGGCGGTGAGCGCGGTGACCGCCGTGCGCAGGTCGCGGCGCTCGCTGTCGGGGCGGCCCGCGTACAGCTCGTCGTGGTCCGCGGTGCGCACCGAGTCCTGCGATCCGTCGGCGGCCTCGCCGGGAGAGACGAGCCGTAACAGCATTTCCTGCGCCGCGAGTTGGGCGGACGGCGGCAGGGCGGCGAAGGCGGCCTCGGCGCGCTCGCCGAGCGGTTCGGCGTCGTCGCCGTCCGGGGCGGGCGCGTCCTCGGGCGGCCCGGCCCGGCGGGCACCCTGTTCGAGCAGCGCGGCCGGCCGGCCCGCGGCGCCGCCGATCAGAGCCGTCAGCAACTCGTGTGCGGAGGGCCGCAGTTCGGGCTCCTTGGCGAGCGCTGCCGCGACCACCGGGCGGATCCGGACGGGGACCGCGCCGAGGTCCGGGTCGACCCATGCCGTGCGATGGGCGACCTCGCCGATGTGCGCGCCACGGAACGGCTCGTCGCCGCTCGCCGCGAACAGCACCACCGCACCCCATGCGAACACGTCGGACGCGGTGGTGGCGCGCCGCCCGCCGAGCACCTCGGGTGCCATGTAGCCGAGCGTGCCCATGAGCGCGCCGGTCGCGGTCAGCGACATGTCGGGGGCGCGGGCGATGCCGAAGTCGATGATGCGGGGGCCGTCCGGGCCGAGCAGGACGTTGCCGGGTTTGAGGTCGCGGTGGATGACCCCCGCGCTGTGGATCGCGGCGAGCGCGGTCGCGGCGCCGACGGCGAGCCGCAGCAGGGCGTCCGGGGCGAGCGGCCCGTCGGCGTGGACGTGGGCGCCGAGGGTGGGGCCCGGGATGTACTCGCTGACGATGTACGGGAGGGCGCCGCGCGGGCCCGAGCCGTCCACCTCGGCGACCGACGCGTCGAGCACGCGGGCCGTGCAGAACGGCGCCACCTCGCGCGCGGCCCGCGCCTCCTTCGCGAACCGTTCCCGG
Source organism: Streptomyces sp. NPDC025806 (assembly GCF_055558275.1). NCBI lineage: Bacteria > Bacillati > Actinomycetota > Actinomycetes > Kitasatosporales > Streptomycetaceae > Streptomyces > Streptomyces sp. NPDC025806. Next base: position 153,060 of record NZ_JBVHMU010000006.1, read on the forward strand.
ACGAACGGTTCGGCGTCCCGGTGCAGCGCCTTGACCGCGACCCGTGCGCCGTCCCGGTCGTACGCCTCGTACACGACACCCTGCCCGCCCGCCCCGAGCCGCCCGGCGATCCAGTACCCGCCGATGCGTTCCGGATCGTCCGGAGTGAGTTCGGTCGCCAACTCCCCGCCCCCTCTGGGTCGTTCACCCTGCCCGTCTGCCCCAGGCGAACCGTAAGGCCCGGGCGTCGCGGAGAACAGAGCAGGTGGCCTCTCCCACGTGACCTCCCGCGCCGCCCTCTCGTTGAGCGGGGCATGACGATGAATGAGCGAGTGGGCAGGGCCGTGCGCGGTGCGGTGGTCTCCCTGGTGGGGGCCGCCGGGGTGCTGGGGGCGGCCGGGGCCGCGAGTGCCGCCGGGCCGGTGCCGCCGGTGGACGACACCGTGCTGATGTCGAACGAGCAGGCCGCGGCGGCCGGGATCATGGAGCCGGGGCCCGGGTTCGCGAAGCCGGACGTGTATCTGCCGGGTGTGTACTACTAGGAGGCCCTGGGGCGTGTGTCGCCCTGGGCGTCAGGGCTCCACCAGGCTGTCGCGTGCAGCGCGGCCGGGTCGGACCCGAGCCGGCTGCTGCGACTGGTCGGAGCCCGGCGCCGACGGGCCCTCCTCGGCTCGGGCCGCGGCCGACTCTCCCGCGTCGACGTCCGCGTTCAGGTCGAGCAGCATCTGCTTGCTGAAGCCGAAGAAGTACGTGGCCAGGAAGCCGACGGTGTAGCCGACCAGGAGGCCGCCGCCGTAGATCGCGGCGGTCGTGCCGAGGCCCTTGTTGCCGTCGAGGAGCGGGAAGAGGGCCCAGCCGGACGGGCCGATGGCGGTCGAGCCGACCTTGTCGCCGAGCATCGAGAACAGGCCGACGAAGGCGCCGCCCGCCGCGCCGCCCACGCACGCGGTGACGAACGGGCGGCCCAGGGGGAGCGAGACGCCGTAGATGAGGGGCTCGCCGACGCCCAGGAAGCCTGCGGGGAGCGCCGACTTGATGGTCGTACGGATCGACTTGTTCTTCTTCAGGCGCTTGAAGACGGCGAGGGCGCAGCCGACCTGGCCGGCGCCCGCCATGGCGAGGATCGGGAGCAGGACCGTGTAGCCCTGCTGCTCGATGAGGGTGGTGTGGATGGGGATGAGGGCCTGGTGCAGGCCGAGCATGACCAGGGGGAGGAACAGGCCGCCGAGGACCAGGCCCGCGAACGCGCCGGTGTTGTCCAGGAGCCAGTTGGCCGCGGTGCCGATGCCGGTGGAGATCTCACCGGCGACGTACATCAGGCCGAAGATCGTGACGAGGCCGGAGACGAGGACGGTGACGGTCGGGGTGACGAGGACGTCGACGGCCTCCGGGACCCACTTGCGGCACCACTTCTCGACGTACACGGCGAGGACGGCGGCGCCGAGTGCGCCGAGGACGCCGCCCTGGCCGGGGCTCAGCTTCTGCCCGAACGCCTCGATGTTCGCGACGCCCGGGAAGACGATGATCGCCGCGACGGCGCCCCCGAGGATCGGGGTGCCGCCGAACTCCTTCGCCGTGTTGTAGCCGACGAACACGGCGATGAGGGCCATGAAGCCGGAGGCGATGGCGGCGAGCGCCGGGGTGATGCCCGGCAGCCACTCCAGGTTGATCAGCAGGCCGTTGAGGCCGGCGATGATGCCGCAGCCGATCAGGGCCGGGATCAGGGGGACGAAGATGTTGGCGATCCGGCGCAGGAAGAGCTTGAAGGGGGTCGCGTTCTTCGCCTTGCGGGCCGCCTTCAACTCGGCGCCCTGCGAGGCGAGTTCGTCGGCGGTGACCGGGTGCGGCTCCGGAGCGGCCGTCCGGCCCTCCCGGACGAGCTCCTCGAACTCGGGGGTGACCCGGGCGACCTTCCCGGGGCCGAGGACGATCTGGTACGTGTCGTCCTCGACCACGCCCATCACGTCGGGCAGTGCCTTCAGTTCCTCGTCCCGGACCAGGGAGCGGTCCGCGAGACCCAGCCGGAGCCGGGTCATGCAGTGGGCCACGGAGGTGACGTTCGCGGCGCCGCCGACGAGCGGCAGGAGCGCGGACGCCACGTCGCGGTTCTTGTTCTCGGCCATGGTGCGTGCTGCCTTGCTGTGCGGGGGGTGGTTCTTCGTGCGGGGTGTTACGGGGTGAGGCCCGAGGCGGCGGCGAGGGCGCCGCGCAGGTGGCCGTCGGACTCGGTGAGGAGGCGGGCGGCGGTGGGGCCGTCGACCTCGCCGAGGATGACGAGGATCGCGTTCTTGACCTCGCCGTCGGTCGCGGCGAGCGCGGCCTCGATGACGGCGTCCTCGGCGCCGGTGGCCAGGGAGACGATGCGGCGGGAGCGGGCCCGCAGCTTCTCGTTCGAGGCGCGTACGTCGACCATGAGGTTCCCGTACGTCTTGCCGAGCCGGATCATCGTGATCGTCGACAGCATGTTGAGGACGAGCTTCTGCGCCGTGCCCGACTTCAGCCGGGTCGAGCCGGTGAGCAGCTCGGGGCCGACGACGACCTCGATGCCGTGGTCCGCGGCGGCGGCCAGCGCGCTGCCCGCGTTGCAGGACAGGCCGACGGTGAGGGCGCCGTAGCGGGAGCGGGCGTGCTCGACGGCGCCGATCGCGTACGGGGTGCGGCCCGAGGCGGAGATGCCGACGACCACGTCGTGCTCGGTGAGGTCCAGGGCGTCCAGGTCGGCGGCGGCCAGCTCCTTGGAGTCCTCGGCGCCCTCGACGGCCGTCACCATCGCGGCGGGGCCGCCCGCGATCAGGCCGACGACCTGTCCGTCCCAGGTGTTGAAGGTGGGCGGGCACTCGGAGGCGTCCAGGACGCCGAGGCGGCCCGCGGTGCCGGCGCCCATGTAGATCAGGCGGCCCCCCTTGGCCATCCGGGCCGCCGTGCCGTCGATCGCCGCGGCGATCTGAGGGAGCTGGTCCGCCACGGCGGCCGGTACGGAGGCGTCCTCCGCGTTCATCAGCTCGGCGATCTTCTGGGTGGGGAGCTGGTCGATCTCGGCGAGTTCCGGGCGGAACGCCTCCGTCGTGAGCGTGTCGAGTTGGGCGCGGAGGTCCTGGTACGGGGTGGTCATCGGGGGCCGGGGCTTTCTGTGAGGGCGGATTCTCGTCTGCGGGGCGGGCTCTTGTCGCCGGGTGCGGGTCTCGTCGTGGCTGGTCGCGCAGTTCCCCGCGCCCCTGGAAGGCAGCGGCTTCGCCGCGCCTTCCCCCGATGAAAGGCGCCCGGCGCCTTCATCGGGGAGATGCGGCGCGAAGCGCCATGCATCTCAGGGGCGCGGGGAACTGCGCGATCAGCCCCCACCGGGCCGCGGGAAACGACGAGACAAGAGGGCCCGAGCTCTCATGACCGGCCTCGCGGCGCATGCCGATGGGCCAGTGCCTCGTAGGACGCCGACAGAGCCGGCGCAGCCGTCTCGTACGTGCGTTGCGCGACGCCCACGAACAGGCAGTCCACGACGAGCAACTGGCTGGTCCGGGAGGACATCGCGGCGGGCCGCAGCTCGCTCTCGCGCGCTATGGAGGTGGTGAGGACGTGGTCGGCGTACTGGGACACCGGGCCGTCGGGGCGCCCGGTGATCGCGATGGTCGTGGCCCCGTGCTCGAAGGCGACCCGGAGCGGCTCGATGACGTCGCCGGTCGCGCCGGAGTGCGTGATGGACACGGCCACGTCCCCCGAGCGGAGCGTCACCGCGTTGGTGATCGCGAGGTGCGGGTCGCTGTGCGCGTGGGCGATGTGCCCGATGCGCAGCAGCTTCTGGGCGAGGTCCTGGGCGACGAGGCCGGAGGCGCCGACCCCGTACACGTCGACGCGGCGGGCGCCGGCCAGGGCGTGCACGGCGGCGCCGAGCTGCCCGGTGTCGAGCCCGGCGGCGGTGTCGGCGAGGGTCTGCTGCTCGTCGTAGGCGAGCTTGGCGACGACGTCGGCGATCGGGTCGTCGACGGCGATGTCGGCGGTGACGGCGGGGGCCCGGCCGGACTGCTGCTGGGCGGCGAGTCCGGCGAGGGCGAGGCGCAGGTCGCGGTAGCCCGGGTAGCCGAGGATGCGGGCGGTGCGGACGACCGTCGCCTCGCTCGTGCCGGTGAGCTCGGCGAGGCCGGTGACGGTGAGGGCCGCGCAGCCGGCCGGGTCACCGGCGACGGCCTCGGCGACCCGCTGCATGGACCGGGTCATCGACGGCGCCAGGGTGCGCACCTTGGCCGCGAGGGCCGCGGGCGCCGGCGGCGCGTCGTTTGCGAAACTTTCCTTCACGTCATTGCTCACGTTTTGAAAGATATTTTCGGAAGGCTTCGCGGTCAAGGGCCCTTCGGCCCGGGCGCACAATTGAGGAATGGACACCATCAGCCCCTTGGAGCAGGCCCTGCACGCGGCCCGCGCGCTCGTGCTCGCCGACCTCAAGGCGATCGGCGTCGCCGACGCCGACGTGGTCTCGCTGGTCGAGGAAGCGATCACCTCGCGCCGCTGGTGGGTCGAGCAGTGGCCGGAGGGTGTCGCATACGTCACGGGTCTGGTCGCTCAGGACGTGAAGGACGGCCTGCTGGAGCGGTACGGGCGGTGGCCGCTGTGCATGGTGTGCGGTCCCGGCTCGGGGCACGAGGGGCCGCACGCGCTCGACATCGAGCCGGAGCTGGGCGAGGACCCGCACTGGGTGTGCGCGGAGGCCGGTGTCGTCGTGGCCCCGCTCGGGGCGCTCGGCTCGGTGGCCGGCGGATGACGGTCTACATAGATCCGCCGAACTGGCCGGGCCACGGCCGGATGTGGTCGCACCTGGTCAGCGATGTGTCCTTCGACGAACTGCACCGGTTCGCCGAGGGGATCGGGGCGCCGCCGCGGGCCTTCGAGCGCGACCACTACGACATCCCCTCGCACCGGTACGAGGACGCGGTGCGCGCGGGAGCCGTCGAGATCGGCTCGAAGGAACTGGTGCGCCGGCTCACGGACGCGGGGCTGCGCCGCCCCAAGGGCCGCCCCGCCTGATCCCGCCCCGCCTGATTCCGTGCCGTCTGATTCCGCCTGCCTGATTCCGTGCCGGCTGGCCGCGGCCGTACTCAGCCGGTGTGGACGAACCGGTGCTCGTCGCGGTCCTGCGCGGCCTCGGTGCGGCTGAACCCGGCCCGCTCCAGGACCCGTTGGGAGGCCGCGTTGTCCGGGTCGGTGTGGGCGACGACCGTGTGGACGCCGTCGCGGGCCAGGGCCCAGGCGGTGATCGCGCGGACCGCCTCCGTCGCGTAGCCCTGTCCGCGGGCCTCGGGGACCAGGTCGTAGCCGATCTCCACGTGGCCGGTCGGGTCGGGCGCGCTGTGGAAGCCGATGCCGCCGAGCGCGTGCCCGTCCGCGGCGCGCACCATCACGTACGTGCCCCAGCCCGGCGTGTACGCGTCCCGCTCCCAGGCGCGTGCGGTGATGCCCGATCCGCCGCGGGTGCCGTCGCCCGGGGTGCCGCCCAGCCAGCGGAAACCGCCGTCCCCGCCTCCGGAGTTGAGGTCGGTCGCGGCCTCGCGGGAGATCTCGTGCAGGGTGAGCCGCGTCGCGGTGATGGTGTGCAGATCCATGCGGTGAGCATGCGGGGGCCGGTGGGCGCGGGCAATCGAATTACGGCGGGTCAGGGCGTGAGCAGGGCCAGTTCGGTGCCGAGGTTCTCGCGGGCCGGTGTCTCCCAGGCGGCCGTGCCGTGCGGGGTGCGGAACAGCCGGGGCAGGTCCAGGAGCTGGCGCAGCACGGCGGCGCGGCCCGCGCGGAACGCCTCGTCGGGCACGAAGCCGTACTCCTCTCGCACGGCCCGGGTGTACGCCGCGTAGGCCTCCGGCGGGGCGGCCAGGATCGCGAGGTCGGCGTCGCACAGGGCCTCGCCGTTCGTGTCGCCGTCGGCGGGGTCGTGGGTGACGGTGAGGCGGACCAGGCGGGCGACCTCCTCGACCTGAGGGGCGGTCAGGCCGACTTCGGTGAGGGCGCGTTCGGCCAGGCGGGCCGACCGCTCCTCGTTGGTGGAGCGGTCCGGCAGGTACACCGCGTCGTGGAACCAGGCGGCCAGGCGCACCAGTTCGGGGTCCGCCGCGTGGTCCGCCAGCGCGTCGAGGTGGTCGAGGACGGCCTTCAGGTGGGCGGTGGTGTGGTACCGGCGCTGTGGCTCCGACCAGCGCTTCAGCAGGTCGAGTCCGTACCGGTCGGGGTCGATGACGCAGTCGTCCGTGCCGAGCGCCGCCAGGAGCGCCCGTCGCCACCGCGGGATCAGGTCGTGCTTCACGTCGTCGTCCGTCATGAGGCGACCTTAGCCCTGCCGCCCCTGTCTCTTGTGTACCCCTAGGGGGTATGTTACGTTCCTCGGCGTCAGATACCCCAGGGGGGTATCAATGGGCGGCCGGTCGGCCGGCAGGTCTGGGAGGGAACAGTCATGGAAGGCGTCAATCCACGGCGCTGGTGGGCGCTGCTCGTGCTCGCCACCGCGCAGTTCATGGTCATCATGGACACCTCGATCATCGGGGTCGCGCTCCCCGAGATGCAGAAGGACCTCGGGTTCTCGCAGGGCGACCTGCAATGGGTCTTCAACGCGTACGTCATCGCCTTCGGCGGACTGCTGCTGCTCGGCGGCCGGCTGTCCGACCTGCTCGGCGCCCGCAAGGTGTTCGTCGCCGGCTGGAGCGTCCTGATCGCCGGATCCGTCGTCGCCGCGGCGGCGCAGAACGCCTGGGTCGAGATCGCCGGGCGCGCGGTGCAGGGAGTCGGCGGCGCGCTCATCGCGCCCGCCTCCATGACGCTCCTGATGATGCTGTTCGGGCACAACCCGAAGGAACTCGGCAAGGCCATGGCTCTCTACGGCGCCGCGGCACCGGCCGGCGGCACCGCGGGCGTCTTCCTCGGCGGCGTCTTCACCGAGTGGCTGAGCTGGCCCTGGGTCTTCGTCATCTACGTGCCCATCGGCCTCGCCACCCTCGCCGCGACGGGCCTGCTGCCGGCGGTCGCTCCGCGCCGCGGTGCGGTGGACGTGCTCGGGGCCGTGTTCGTCACGGCGGGTCTCGCGCTGGCCGTCTACGCCGTCGTCCGGGCGCCCGAGGCCGGCTGGGGCTCCACCGGCACGGTGCTGCAACTCGTCGGCGCGGCCGTGCTGCTGGCTCTGTTCTTCGTCGTCCAGCGCGTCGTGAAGGCGCCGCTGATGCCGCTGAGCGTGTGGCGGATCCCGCGCCTCGGGTCCTCGAACCTGGCGATGGCGCTGCTCGGCGCGGCCTGGATCCCGATGTGGTACTTCCTCAACCTCTACCTCCAGCAGGTGCTCGGCTACGGGGCCTTCGCGTCCGGCGCGGCGCTGCTGCCCATGACCGGGCTGCTGATGGTGTTCATGACGGCGGTGACGGCGCGGCTGCTCGGCCGGTTCGGGGCGAAGCCGTTGATCGGGGGCGGGCTGCTCGTGCTGGCCGCCGGGCTGTTCTGGCTGTCGGCGGTCGGGCCCACGGGGTCGTTCCTGGTGGACGTGCTGCCGGCCTCGCTGGTCGCGGCGCTCGGCATGTCCCTCGCGTACATCCCCGCGATGATGGCGGCCATGTCCGGCGCCCCGCAGGAGCAGGCCGGGCTCGCGTCCGGCATCGTCAACACGACGTACCAGGTGGGCTCGGCGCTGGGGCTGGCCGCGCTGACCGCTCTCGCCACGTCGCAGGGCGCGGGCCGGCTGGGAGACCTTCCGGCGCTGACGGACGGGTTCAGCGCGGCGTTCGTCGGGGCCGGGGCGATCGCGGGGCTCGCGGGCCTGGTGACCCTGCTGGTCATGCGCGGGGAGCCGACCGCTGCGGATGCGGCGGCGCCGGCGGCTGCGGAGAAGGCCGGGGTGTGACCGAGGCCGAGTACCTTCACGGCGCGAGGCCCGGGGCGGAACACGCCCTGGGCCTCGCGCCGTGGCTCCGCCTCCTTGTTGCCGGGTGCGGGTGCGTCGTGGCTGGGCGCGCAGTTCCCCGTGCCCCTGAAGGCGCGCTGCGTGCGCCGCAGGGTGCGGAGACGGCTCGGGTCAGGGCGACGTAGAGGCGGCGCAGTTCCCCGTGCCCCTGAAGGCGCGCTGCGTGCGCCGCAGGGTGTCAGACGAGTTGCTCCGGGAGGGGCGCCGTGTGGAGGACCTGGAGGCCGGAGACGGCTCGGGTCAGGGCGACGTAGAGGCGGCGCAGTCCGGTGCGTTCGTCCGGTTCCGCGTCGACGATCGCCGCCGGGTCGTCCAGGACCACGTAGTCGTACTCGAGGCCCTTCGCCAGGGAGGCGGGGACCAGGGTGAGGCGGGCGTCGGCCGTGGTCTCCTCGCCGGGGGAGAGATACGGCAGGCCCGCCGCGGTGAGCGCCTCGGACAGGTCCGCGCAGCGCGGGTCCGCCGCGATCAGGCCGATCGAGCCCTCCTGTCGCAGGGCCTCGCGGCAGGCGGCGACCACGTCGTCGGCGCCGGACGCCTCGCGCACCGCGAACGAACCCGGGTTCTCCCGCACCGACGCCACCGGGGTGAGCCCCGGCGCGATGTCCGGGAGGAGTCGGGAGGCGTAGGTGATGACGTCGGTGGGGACGCGGAAACCGGCCGTCAGCTCCTCGATCACCGCGTCCGGTTTGCCCAGGTGGCCCAGGGCCTCCGGCCAACTCGCCGTCGCCCAGGGCGTCGTGCCCTGCGCCAGGTCCCCGAGCACCGTCACCGAACCCGTCGTCGCGCGCCGCCCCACCGCCCGGTACTGCATGGGCGAGAGGTCCTGCGCCTCGTCGAGGACGACATGGCCCAGCGAGTGCGTGCGCTCGATCAGATCCGCGGCCTCGTCGATGAGCACCGCGTCCGCCGCGGACCACTTCGCCGACTTCACGCTCCGCGCCGGCTTCACCCACAGCACGGCCTTCTGCTCGTCCTCGTCGAGGAGCCCCGCCGCGTGCTCCGCCAGGAACTCCGCGTCGGACAGCAGCCGCAGCACGAGCTTCGCCGGGTCGACCGCGGGCCAGACGTCCTTGACGACGGCCTTCACCGCGGCGTTGCGCGCGACCGCGTTCTGCACTCGGTCGTCGGGGGCCTCGCCGGCCCGCTCCATCTGGACCAGGACGGCGTGCGCGATGCGCTGCGGGAGAGCCTCGCGGGCCGCCCCGTACCGCATGTCACGGGAGGTCAACTCCCGCACGATCTCTTCCAGTTCGTACTGCGCCACCCGCCAGCGGCGCGAGCCCCGCACCACGACCGCGCCCTCCGTGGGCATCGTGATGTGCGCGCGCAGCGCGCGGCGCAGCACCTCGGCCATGCGGGCGTCGCCCTTCACGATCGCGGCGGGCGCCTCGTCCGTGCCGCGGATCTCGACGCCGCGCGCGGTGACCAGGTCGTCGACCGTCGCCTGGTGCACCTCCAGCTCGCCGAGGGCGGGCAGGACCTGCTCGATGTAGTGCAGGAAGGAACGGTTCGGGCCGATGACCAGGGTGCCCGTGCGGGCGAGGCGGTCCCGGTGCGCGTAGAGGAGGTACGCGACGCGGTGCAGGCCCACGGCGGTCTTTCCGGTGCCGGGGCCGCCCTGCACGCACACCGAACCGGCCAGGCCGCTGCGGACGATCTCGTCCTGCTCGGGCTGGATCGTCGCCACGATGTCGCGCATCGGACCCACGCGCGGGCGCTCGATCTCCTGCTGGAGCAGCTTGCTGGTCCGCGCCGACTCCGCGGGGTCGGACAGGTGCTCGTCCTCGTACGCGGTGAGGTCGCCGCCCGTGTAACCGAACCGGCGGCGCAGCGCCACGTCCATCGGGTCCTTCTTGGAGGCCCGGTAGAACGGCTGGGAGACGGGGGCGCGCCAGTCGATGACCATCGGGTCGCCGTCCGCGTCGTGGACGTGCCGGCGGCCGATGTAGAACTGCTCGCCCTCGGCGCCCTCCGCCTGCTCGGCGCCCGGGGCGTGGAGGTAGTCGAGCCGGCCGAAGAAGAGGGGGGTGTCCGCGAGGTCGGCCAGGGCCTTGATGCGGTCGTCGATCTGGCGCTGGAGCACCGCCGCGTTGACCCAGTTCGCGGTGACGTCGCGGATGTCGAGTGCCTGGGCGTCCTCGCGCATGGCGCGCAGGGCGGAGCGGGACGCGTGCAGGTGGCTGCGCTCGCGGTCCAGGGGGTTGTGCGGGGTCACGGGCAGGGCCTCCGGCTCCGGGTACGGGTGATCACGGAGCCGACCGGTTACCGTCCGGTCGGCGGCGCTCCGGGTTGTGTGCGGAGGCGGGCAGACGCGGCACCTTACGGCAACGCGTCCGCTGGGTCTAACCGTTTTTACTCGGGGCCAACCCATGGGTGCCCCGAGCGTCGGAGGGGCTTGATCTTCGGCTCTCCCGCCGTCGTGGCTGGTCGCGCAGTTCCCCGCGCCCCTGGAAGGCTGCGGCTTCGCCGCGCCTTCCCCAGATGAAAAGGCGCCCCGCACCTGGATCGGGGAAATGCGACGCGAAGCGTCTGCATTTCAGGGGCGCGGGGAACTGCGCGACCAGCCCCCACGCACCCGCACCCGGCAACGGAGAGGTGGAGCTACGGCGCCTGGCCGTCCAGGGCTGAGCGCCACGTCTCGACGGACCGGGGGGAGACGGGCCCGGTCCACCCGGAGGGCCTCGCCGCGCCGCCGATGTGGAAACCGGAGATCCCCGCGCCGAGCAGACCGGGAACATGCTCCAGGCGGAGCCCCCCGCCGACCAGGATCAGCGGCTCGTACCCGGGCTCGCCGGAAGCCGCCCGCCCCGCCTCGGCCACGAGCACGTCGTACCCCGCGTCGACCCCCTCGGCCGCACCCGCGGTGAGGAACGTGTCGAGCCCGGGCAGCCCCGCGACGGCCCGCCGCAACGCCCCCCGGTCCGCGGCCCGGTCGATCGCCCGGTGGAACGTCCAGCGGCATCCGTCCAGGGCCTGGACCACCTGCTCGACCGCCGCGAGATCGGGCTCCCCGCGCGCGTCGAGGAAGCCGAGCACGAACTCGTCCGCCCCGGCGGAGCGCAGCGCCTCCGCCACCCGTACGAGTGCGGAGACGTCCCCCGCCGCGAAACCGTCCGCGAGGCGCAGCATCACGCGCAGCGGGATGTCCACGGAGGCGCGGATCGAGCGGAAGGTGTCCACGGACGGCGTGAGGCCGTCCGCCGCCATGTCGGTGACCAGTTCCAGCCGGTCCGCACCCCCGGCCTGCGCCGCGACCGCGTCCTGCGCGTCGAGGGCGATCACCTCCAGGACTGCACGCTTGCTCATGACGCCGGCTCCCGACAGGTCTAGTCCAATATTGCGGACCAGCCTACGCCGCATGCACGGTGAACGCAGCCGTCCTGACCTCCCCGTCGTGCTTGAAGTCCAGGAAGAGCCGGTACGTGCCGGTGCTGGGCACGCTCGCGGTGAACGTGACGCCGGGACCGGGCTTGCCGTCGTGCGGGTGAACGTGGAGATAGGCCAGGTCGCCCGAGCGCAGCGCGACCAGGTGCCCGTACGCCCCGAGGTAGGGCTCCAGGTCCGTGACGGGCTTGCCGTTCCGGTACACGTTCAGGGTCAGCTCGCTCTCCGCCCCGGGCTTCAGCCCGCCCTCCAGGCGGACCTCGTAGCCGCCCGCGACGCGCGCGGTCGCCGCGTGCTCCGGCAGCTTCTCCGGCTTGTACGTCCCCGCGACCCCGAGGCCCGACCCGAGCGTGAGCCCCTCCTTCTCGCCGGCCGGGGTGAAGTCGGCGAAGACGCGGTAGTCGCCGGACTTCGGCAGTGACACCGGCGTCGACCACGTGCCGTCCGCCGCCCGTACCGGATGAAGGTGCCGGTACCCGGTGAGGTCCCGCGAGGCGACGATGAGGTGCAGCTCCTTGCCGTGCTCCTTCTTGTACGAGGTCACGGGCTCGCCGGTGGAGTCCTTGCGGATGGTGAAGCGGATCTCGCCCTTCTTCGCAGGCAGCCGGTCCTGCGCGAGGTCCAGCGTGTACCCGCGCTCGGAGACCTGGAGGCCACCGGGGATCTCGGCGGCTGCCGGTTCGGCCGCCCCTTCGGAGTGGCCTCCGTGACCGGCGCCCTCCTTCCCTGCCTCCCCGCCCTTCTCCGTGCCGCCCGCGTGCTCCGCGTCGTGCGCGGCCGGCTTCTCCCCGGCGGTCACGGGGCCGACCCCGCTGCCCACCCCGTACGCCGTGCCGAACGTGGCGGCGACGGCGGCGGCGAAGGCCGTGATCTTCAGTCCGGTGCGCATGACGACTCCTGGGTCCGTGGCTGCTCGGGCTCTCGTGAGACCTACTGCTACGAAGATACCCCTGGGGGGTATGAAGTCAAGCCGGGCCGGCCCTTGCACTCGATACCCCCCAGGGGTATAAATGGATCTCAACGAGGGGTACCCGCCCCGGGTACCGGCCCGGACGACCGGGACACCGTCACCGAGGAGGCACCATGTCGGCGCACACCGTCGCCCCGACCGACCAGGTGGAACTCGCCATCGGCGGCATGACCTGCGCGTCGTGCGCCGCCCGTATCGAGAAGAAGCTGAACCGGATGGACGGCGTCGAGGCGACCGTCAACTACGCCACCGAGAAGGCGAAGGTCAGCTTCGCCGACGGGATCGAGGTCGCCGACCTCATCGCCACCGTCGAGGCCACCGGATACACCGCGCACGAGCCCACCCCGCCGGCCGCCGCCCAGGACGGCGAAGGCACCCCCGCGGCCGAGTTCGACGAGCTGCGCCCGCTGCGCCAGCGCCTGATCACGGCCGTCGCCCTGGCCCTGCCGGTCATCGCCATGGCGATGGTCCCGGCCCTCCAGTTCGAGTACTGGCAGTGGCTCTCGCTGACCCTGGCCGCGCCCGTCGTCACGTACGCCGCCTGGCCCTTCCACAAGGCGGCCTTCACCAACGCCCGGCACGGCGCCGCGACGATGGACACGCTGATCTCGGTCGGCACCTCCGCCGCGTTCGTCTGGTCCCTGTGGGCGCTGTTCTTCGGCACCGCCGGCGAGCCCGGCATGACCCACCCCTTCGAGCTGACCATCGCCCGCAGCGACGGCGCCGGGAACATCTACCTGGAGGCCGCCGCCGGCGTCACCGCGTTCATCCTCGCCGGGCGCTACTTCGAGGCCCGCTCCAAGAGGAAGGCCGGCGCCGCGCTCAAGGCCCTGCTCGAACTCGGCGCCAAGGACGTCACCGTCCTCCACGACGGCGGGCACGAGCAGACCATTCCCGTCAGCGAGCTGAAGGTCGGTCAGCGCTTCCTGGTCCGCCCCGGCGAGAAGATCGCCACCGACGGCATCGTCGTCGAGGGCTCCTCCGCCGTCGACGCCTCCATGCTCACCGGAGAGTCCGTGCCCGTCGAGGTCGCGACCGGCGACCCCGTCACAGGCGCCACGCTCAACGCGGGCGGCCGGCTCGTCGTCGAGGCCACCCGGGTCGGCGCCGACACCCAGCTCTCCCGCATGGCCAAGCTCGTCGAGGACGCGCAGAACGGCAAGGCCGCCGCCCAGCGCCTCGCCGACAAGATCTCCGCCGTCTTCGTCCCCGTCGTCATCGCCCTCGCCGTCGCCACCCTCGGCTTCTGGCTGGGCAACGGCTCGGGCTGGACCGCCGCGTTCACCGCCGCCGTCGCCGTCCTGATCATCGCCTGCCCCTGCGCCCTCGGCCTCGCCACCCCGACCGCCCTCATGGTCGGCACCGGCCGCGGCGCCCAGCTCGGCATCCTGATCAAGGGCCCCGAGGTCCTGGAGACCACCCGCAAGGTCGACACGATCGTCCTCGACAAGACCGGCACCGTCACCACCGGCAAGATGACCCTGCTCGCCACGCACACCGCCGACGGCGTCACCGAGGACGACGTCCTGCGCCTCGCCGGCGCCCTGGAGCACTCCTCCGAGCACCCCATCGCCCAGGCCGTCGCCGCCGGCGCCGCCGAGAAGGTCGGCAAGCTCCCCACCCCCGAGGACTTCGCCAACATCGCCGGACTCGGCGTCCAGGGCGTCGTCGAGGGCCACGCCGTCCTCGTCGGCCGCGAGGCGCTGCTCAAGGAGTGGGAGATCCACCTGCCCGTCGAACTGGCCCGCACCAAGGCCGAGGCCGAGGCGGCAGGACGTACGGCCATCGCGGTCGCCTGGGACGGCGAGGCCCGCGCCGTCCTGGAGGTCGCCGATGCGGTCAAGGACACCAGCGCCGACGCGATCCGCCGCTTCCGTGAGCTGGGCCTGCGCCCGGTCCTGCTCACCGGGGACAACGAGGCGGTGGCCCGCGCCGTCGCCGCCGAGGTCGGCATCGCCCCCGAGGACGTCATCGCCGAGGTCCTGCCCCAGGACAAGGTCGACGTCGTCAAGCGCCTCCAGGGCGAGGGCCGTTCGGTCGCCATGGTCGGCGACGGGGTCAACGACGCGGCCGCGCTCGCGCAGGCGGATCTCGGGCTCGCGATGGGTACGGGTACGGATGCGGCGATCGAGGCGGGTGACCTCACGCTGGTCCGGGGTGACCTGCGCTCCGCGGCCGACGCGATCCGTCTCTCCCGCAAGACCCTCGGCACGATCCGCTCGAACCTGTTCTGGGCCTTCGCCTACAACGTGGCGGCGCTTCCGCTCGCCGCGGCGGGGCTGCTCAACCCGATGATCGCCGGAGCGGCCATGGCCTTCTCCTCGGTCTTCGTCGTCGGCAACAGCCTCCGCCTGCGGCGCTTCAAGCCGGGGTTCTGACCGGGTGCTTGAGCAAGCCCGGGGGCGCGGTCCACATGACCGCGCCCCCGGGCTTCGCGCCGTTACGGGTCGCGCTTTCGTCGCCGGGTGCGGGTGCGTCGTGGCTGGTCGCGCAGTTCCCCGCGCCCCTGAAAGGCTGCGGCTTCGCCGCGCCTTCCCCCGACCACAGGCGCCCCGCACCTAGGTCGGGGAAATGCGGCGCGAAGCGCCTGCATTTCAGGGGCGCGGGGAACTGCGCGACCAGCCACGGCGGCGGGAAAGCCGAAATCAAGCCCCTCCGGCGATTGAGGAGCGGGGGCCGGGGCGGAGCCCCGAGTAGGTGCGGGGTGCCCTACTTGCCGGCCAGGAGATCGTCCGCGTCGACGATCCGGTACGCGTACCCCTGCTCCGCCAGAAACCGCTGACGATGCGCCGCGAAGTCCTGGTCGATCGTGTCGCGGGCGACGACCGAGTAGAAGTGCGCCTGGTGACCGTCCGCCTTCGGACGCAGGACGCGCCCGAGCCGCTGCGCCTCCTCCTGGCGGGAGCCGAACGTGCCCGACACCTGGATCGCGACCGTGGCCTCCGGCAGGTCGATCGAGAAGTTCGCGACCTTGGAGACGACGAGGACGTTGATCTCGCCGTTGCGGAACGCGTCGAAGAGACGCTCGCGCTCCTTGTTCGACGTCTCGCCCTTGATGACGGGCGCGTCGAGGTGCTCGCCCAGCTCGTCGAGCTGGTCGATGTACTGGCCGATGACGAGGATCTGCTGGCCCTCGAACTTCTTCACCAGCGCTTCCGTCACCTTCCGCTTCGTCGCGGTCGTCGCGCAGAAGCGGTACTTCTCCTCGGCCTCGGCCGTCGCGTAGGCGAGCCGCTCGGAGTCCGTCAGGTTCACCCGGACCTCGACGCAGTCCGCCGGGGCGATGTACCCCTGCGCCTCGATCTCCTTCCACGGAGCGTCGAAGCGCTTCGGCCCGATCAGCGAGAAGACGTCCGCCTCCTTGCCGTCCTCGCGCACCAGCGTCGCGGTGAGGCCGAGCCGGCGGCGGGCCTGGAGGTCGGCGGTGAACTTGAAGACCGGCGCGGGCAGCAGGTGCACCTCGTCGTAGACGATCAGACCCCAGTCGCGGGAGTCGAACAGCTCCAGGTGCGGGTAGACACCCTTCCGCTTCGTCGTCAGGACCTGGTACGTCGCGATCGTGACGGGCCGGATCTCCTTCTTCGTGCCGCTGTACTCGCCGATCTCGTCCTCGGTCAGCGAGGTCCGCTTCACCAGCTCGTGCTTCCACTGGCGGGCCGACACCGTGTTCGTCACGAGGATCAGCGTCGTCGCCTTCGCCTCGGCCATCGCCCCCGCGCCGACCAGCGTCTTGCCGGCACCACAGGGCAGCACGACGACACCGGAGCCGCCGTGCCAGAAGCCCTCCACGGCCTGCTTCTGGTACGGGCGCAGCGCCCAGCCGTCCTCGGCCAGGTCGATGCGGTGCGCCTCGCCGTCCACGTACCCGGCGAGGTCCTCGGCCGGCCAGCCCAGCTTCAGCAGGGTCTGCTTGATCTGGCCGCGCTCCGAGGGGTGCACGACGACCGTGTCCGGGTCGATCCGCTCGCCGACCAGCGGGGCGACCCGCTTCGAGCGCAGGATCTCCTCCAGGACCGGCCGGTCGGTGGTGGACAGCACGAGCCCGTGCGCCGGGTGCTTGCTCAGCGTCAGCCGCCCGTAGCGGTCCATCGTCTCGGCGATGTCGACGAGCAGCGCGTGCGGCACCGGGTACCGGCTGAACTGCACGAGCGCGTCGACGACCTGCTCCGCGTCGTGCCCGGCGGCCCGCGCGTTCCACAGTCCGAGCGGGGTCACCCGGTACGTGTGGATGTGCTCGGGCGCCCGCTCCAGCTCGGCGAACGGGGCGATCGCACGACGGCAGGCGTCGGCCTGGTCGTGGTCGACCTCCAGCAGGAGCGTCTTGTCCGACTGGACGATGAGAGGTCCGTTCACGCGCGGCACCTTTCTGGAAGGGCGTGGCCCGGTGTGGCCAAACGTCCAGTGTGCCGCACCCGGCTCATTCCCCGGAAAGCTCGGCCACGCCCGTGACCCGGTGCAGGGGGTACGTGCGGACCTCGTCGGCGGTGTGGTCGTACGCGGTCACGAAGCCGCCCTCGACCCGGATCGGGGCGATGACGCGCTGGCTGGCGGCGCCCTCCGCGTTCACGTAGCCGATCCACAGGGCCTCGCCGGTCATCACCGCGGCCTGCATCGTGGCGAGGGTGTCGGCGGCGCCGGTGCGCGGCAGCTCGCCGTCCGCGGGGCGCTCCGGGGCGGTCTTGCGCGGGGTCGTCGCGGCGCGGTCGCCCGCCCTGATGGCCCGGATCGCCGCGTCCAGGAGCGTGCCGTCGGGCAGCGGCGGGCCGTCCGGGACGGGCTCGGGGGCGGTGCGCGGCGGGGTGCGGCGGGCGTGCGCGCGGGTGATCAGGACATCGCCCTCGGGGGTCTCGGCGGCGGGCGCGAAGCCCATGGCGCGCAGGCCCTCCAGGAGCGTGCCCGGGTCGGCCTGCGCGGCGAGCACCGTCGGGGCGAGGCGGCGCAGCCGCAGGCCCGCGGCGCGCTTGTCGGCGAGGATCTCGCCGAGCATGGCGTCGTCGTCGCACCGCACGTAGGCGCTCGCCGCGCCGATCCGCAGGTGGCCGTGGCGCCGGGCCACGTCGTCGATGAGGTACGCGAGCGGCTGCGGGACCGGGGTGCGGGAGTGCGCGGTGAGGAAGTCGTGCAGGTCGGAGGCGGTCCGCCCGGAGTCGAGCGCCCGCCGTACCGAGCCCGGCGTGAACCGGTACACGGTGGCCCCGCCCTTCGACTCGACGTCCGCGAGCACGGACAGCGCGTCGGCGAGCGGACGCTCCAGCGGGCCCGGCGCGACGGCCGTCAGGTCGGCCTGCAGCAGCACGTGGTCGAGCGCCTCGGGCAGCAGCGGGGCGAGCACCTTCCCGGCCCGCGCGGCGGTGACGGCGGCCTCGGCGGGGGTGAGGGGGGTGTGCCCCGGGCCGTCCGCCGACTCGCGGGTGAGCAGGGCGCGGGCGTGGGTGGAGAGGGCGCCGCGGCCGGTGATGCCGAGGAGTTCGGCCTCGGCGAGGGTCCAGCGGACCAGGTTGCCGCGCAGCTCCAGGGCGCCGGGGGATGGCCGCTCCCAGGCGAGGCGGGCGACGACGGAGTCCGGGTCGGGGGCCGCGCCCTCCGGCAGATCGGCGAGCAGGGCCAGGACACGATGGCGGACCTCCGGTGCCGCCGAACGGTCCAGGTGCGGGCCCAGGGCCGACAGCGTGCGGTCCTTGCCGTCCCGGCCGCCGACCAGGCCCGCCGTACGGGTCGCCGTCAGCCAGGCCGCCGCGAGCGGCACCCAGCGCTCGGCCGGCGGCAGTTCCAGCCACTCGTCCAGCGCGGGCGTCGCCGCGTACCGCTCGTCGGCCTCGCCGTCGGAGGCCACCAGGCCCGCCGCGTAGGCCAGTTCGACCCAGAACGCGGCGGTCTGCTCCGAGGTGTCCAGCGCCGTCGCCGTGCGCTTGAGGTCCCGCACGCTCAGACCGCCCGCGCGCAGCACCGCCGGGCCGCCCTCGTCCCAGTCCTTCAACAGCTCCTCGACGGTCGCGAGCGCCGTGTACGCCTCGGCCGCCGCCGTAGCGTCCACAACCTGTGGACGGTGCTCGGCCTTCACCGCGATCTCGGGCGGCAGCGGCTCCAGCACCCGGTGCGCCCGACCGCCGCGCAGGTGCAGCGCCGCCTCGCGCGGCAGCACGACCGTGCCGGGGCTCGTCGGCAGCAGCAGGCCCCGGTCCAGCAGCCAGCGCAGATGCGCGGCCGGGCGGGCCGTGACCTGCCCGTACGGCGGTCCCCACACCAGCCGGTTCAGTACGTCGACGGACTCGGCCGGGGCCTCGTCCAGCAGGGCGCCCATCCGGTCCTGCGCCGTGAACAGCTCCGTCAGCGCCGCCACCGCCGACACCGGGTCGTGCGTGGACGGCAGCCCGGCCGTCGCCACGATCTCCTGCAGGCGGGTCGGCGACATGCCCGAGGTGGCCTCCGCGACGGTCGGGCCGAGCCCCGTGGGGGAGGGGTGCTGGGCGCTGGGCGCGAGCAGTTCACGGGCGGTGCGGACCAGGCGGAGCTGGTCGTCGCCGCCCCACACCAGGGCCTGTTCGCGCAGCGTCGCCACGGCGCCGGGCAGCGCGGCGGAGGCGTCGTCGCCGGGCAGCAGGTCGCGCAGGGCGGTGTACGGGGCCGGGTCCGGGGCGATCGCCAGGGCCTGGGCGACCTGCTGGGTGAAGCGGTCGAGGCGGTCCAGGGCGCGGATGACGGAGGCGCGGGTCCCTGCGCGGGTCGCGAGCTGGGTCAGGTCGTTCGGCACCGGGCCGAGGAGGTCGGGGCGGGCGCGCAGCAGGCGGGCCAGGTCCTCGTCCGTCCCGGCGCGCAGCGCCTCCGCGAGGGAGCGGGGACTGGTGGTCGCCGGGGTCTGCGCGTTCGGGCTCATCTGACCCACGTTAGCGGGACGGGTCGCTCCGCGGGTCTACGCCGGTGCGGGTTGCGGTTTCGTCGCCGGGTGCGGGCCGGTGGGGCTTCTCGCGCAGTTCCCCGCGCCCCTGAAGGCGAACGGCTTCGCCGTTCAGCCTTCATCGGGGAAATGCGACGCGAAGCGTCTGCATTTCAGGGGCGCGGGGAACTGCGCGACCAGCCACGGCGGCGGGAGAGCCGAAATCAAGCCCCGGGAACAGGTACCGTCGGGGCGTCAAAGTGCGGACCCCGGAGGGGACTTCGTGGGGATTGAGAGCGATCAGATCGTCTTCGACTATCTGAGCCGGGTCGGGGACCTGGCCCAGCAGCGTCAGCTGCCGTCGTCGACCCGGATGCGACTGGTGTCGGAGCTGCGCGGCGAGATCGACAAGCGGCGCGCCAAGGTGACCGTCGACAGCCCCGCCGCGGTGCGCCGCATCATCGACCGCCTCGGCAGCCCGGACGACATCGTCACCGGCGCCCAGGACGGCACCGCCCCCGACCCCGCCGAAACCCTCACCCGCCCCGTCCCCGAACAGCGCGGCGCAGCCGCCCCGCGCCGCAGGACGCCCCGCCCGCGCCGCACCCGGGCCCCCGAGCCGGAGGCCCCCGCCCCGTCGCCCCCGCACCTCGCCGGCGCCGACGAACTCGGCACGTCCGGCGGCGACACCGACTGGTGGCGGCTCGGCGAGGGCGGCGCGATGCCGCTCGGCGAGTCGGACAGCGTGCCCGGGTTCGTCGGCGGCGTCGAGATCCCGGAGCTCCTCAAACCACCCCCCGAGCCCGGCGACAAACGCCCCGACCTGCGGAAGAAGCCCGTAGCGGACGAGGAGCCGGAAGCCGAGGACGAGGCGGAGGCGGAGGAGGCGGCCCCGCGCAAGCGGCGCGGGCTGCCCCGGCTCGCCGCGCCCGCCGGGGGCCTCGCCAACCCGGTGCTGCTGCTCGCCGCGCTCGTCCTCGTCGCCGGCGCCGTCCTCGGCAACATCATCGTCCTGCTGATCGGCTGGGCGGTCGTCTATCTGTCCCGGCGGCTGACCGAGGGCCAGAAGAAGTGGGCGGTGTTCGTGCTGCCCGGGACCGCCGCGGCCGCCGGCATCGTCTGGCTCTGGGGCCGGACCGAGGGCCGCTGGGGCGATCCCGTCGCCGACGGCCGGATGAGCGTGGCGCTCGGCGAGACCTGGCCGTGGGTGCTGCGGGGCGCGGCGATCGCCTCCGCGCTGTACCTGCTGTGGCGTTCCCAGCGTCAGCGCTGAAACCCCTAGGCCGCCAGGTCCGACTGGAGTTCGCCGAGGATCTGGTTCGCGGCGGTGTAGCCGATGCCCTGGATCCACAGTTCGTCGTCGACCTGGAACACCTTGCCGTTCTTGACGGCCTTCAGGTTCTGCCACAGGCCGCTCGTCGTGGTCTGCGTGACCTTGGCCTTGCCCGGATTGCCGTAGGTCGACGTGAAGACGACGTCCGCGTCCGCCTTGTCGATCTGCTCGGGGCTCACCTCGTACGCGAACCCGTCCTTCGCCTTGCCGGTGATCGCGGGGCGGCCCAGACCCAGGTCGGCCAGGATCGTGCCGATGTAGTTCTTCTTGCCGTAGA
The DNA here is from genome assembly GCF_055558275.1 of Streptomyces sp. NPDC025806. Classification (NCBI taxonomy): domain Bacteria; kingdom Bacillati; phylum Actinomycetota; class Actinomycetes; order Kitasatosporales; family Streptomycetaceae; genus Streptomyces; species Streptomyces sp. NPDC025806. The sequence goes on from NZ_JBVHMU010000006.1 coordinate 173,798, forward strand.
TCCGGATGTCGGCGCCCTCGACGAACCGGACGACGTTCACGTCCGTGCGGGCCGCCTTCGCCTTGCCGCCCAGCGACTTCGTGACGGCGGCGACCCGCTCGTCGTACCGCTTCACCGCCGCCTTGGCCTCGGGCTTCCTGCCGAGGGCGTCCGCGTGCACCAGGAAGTTCTGCTTCCACGGGTAGCCGGTGGACTCGGTGAGGACGGTCGGGGCGATGGCGCTGAGCTGCTTGTAGCGCTGGGCGTCGCGGACCTTGCTGCTCAGGATCAGGTCCGGCTTGAGCCCGGCGATCTTCTCCAGGCTCGCGTTGGCGATCTCGCCGACCTCGGCGATGCCCTTGGTCCGCGCCTTCGGGAGGTACGACAGGAAGGTGCTCTCGGCTCCGGCGCGGGTGGCTCCCACGGGCGTGACGCCGAGCGTGATCGCGGAGTCGAGCTCGGCGGTGTCCAGGACGACGACGCGCTTGGGGGTGTTCTTGACCTTGACGGGGCCCATCGCGGTCTTGACGGTGTGGGTGCCGTTCGGGTCCGCGCCGGGCTTCTTCTTCTGCGCCGGGTCGGAGGACGTGCAGGAGCTCACGGCGAGGGCCGTGGCGAGGACGAGGGTGCCGATGACTGTGCCGCGGTGCGTGAGGGAGGCGTACATGGAGTGCCTTTCGGGTCAGCGCCGTTGCCGGTCGGTCAATTGTTGCCGGGTACCGCTTTCTTCAGGGTGGGTCGCGAGGGGGACGCCGCGCTCCACGGCGTCCCGGGCACCACCAGCGGGGAGCCGGTGACCGGGTCGGGGACCACGACGCACGTCAGGCCGAAGACCTCCTTCACCAGGGACTCCGTGACGATCTCCGCCGGGGGGCCCTCGGCGACGATGCGGCCGGACTTCATCGCGACGAGGTGGTCGGCGTAGCGCGCCGCCTGGTTCAGGTCGTGCAGGACGACGGCGATCGTGCGGCCCCGGTCGTGGTTGAGCTGACGGACCAGGTCCAGGACCTCCACCTGGTGGGCGATGTCCAGGAACGTCGTGGGCTCGTCGAGGAGCAGGATGTCCGTCTCCTGGGCCAGCGCCATCGCGATCCAGACCCGCTGGCGCTGCCCGCCGGACAGCTCGTCGACGTTCCGCTCGGCGAGGGCGGCGACGTCCGTGCGCTCCATGGCCTCCGTGACGGCCTTCTCGTCCGCCTCCGACCACTGCTGCCACCAGCTCTGGTGCGGCTGGCGCCCGCGCGAGACGAGGTCCCCGACGGTGATCGCCTCGGGCGCCACGGGGCTCTGCGGGAGCAGCCCGATGCGCTGGGCGATCTTCTTGGTGGGGAGCTCGGCGAGGGCCTTGCCGTCGAGGAGGACGGAGCCGCCGGCCGGCTTGAGGAGCCGGCCGAGCGCGCGCAGCGTCGTCGACTTGCCGCATGCGTTCGGGCCGACGATCACCGTGACCTGCCCGTCGGGCACCGCCAGGTCGAGGTCGTGCACGACGGTGCGGTCCTCGTAGGCGAGGGTCAGGTCGCGGGCCGAGAGCCGGCTCATGAAGTGCCTCCGGGACGACGGGAGCGGATGATCAGCCAGATCAGGTACGGGGCGCCGACCGCGGCCGTGAGCACACCCACCGGCAGCTCGGTCGGCGAGAACAGGCGCCGGGCGAGCAGGTCGCCGACGACGACGATCAGCGCGCCGAGCAGCCCGGAGCACAGCAGCGGGATCTGCGCGGTGCGGGTGAGGCGCCGGGCGATCTGCGGGGCGAGCAGCGCGACGAAGTCGACGGGTCCGGCGGCGCCGGTCGCGACGGACGCGAGGACGACGCCGAGCGCGACGAGCCCGAGGCGCACCCGGCCGAGACGTACGCCGAGCGCGGTCGCGGTGTCGTCGTCCAGGGAGACGGTCCGCTGGGCGCGCGCCGCCCACGCCACGCCGGGGGCGAGAACCAGCAGGGTCCAGGCGAGCGGCGCGGCCTCCGCCCAGCCGCGCCCGTTGAGCGAGCCCGTCATCCAGATCTGCGCCTGCTGGGCGACGAGGTAGTCGCCCTTGGTCATGAACAGCGTCGTGACCGAGCGCAGGGCGATCGCGAAGCCGATGCCGATGAGGACGAAGCGGGTCGCGTGCAGCCCGCCGCGCCAGGCGAACACGTAGACGAGCGCGGCGGCGAGCAGCCCGCCGGCCACGGACACGTACGGCAGCACGGTGTACGAGGTGAGGCCGAAGGTCATCGCGGCGACGGTGACGGCGCTCGCGCCCTGGCTGATGCCGATGATGTCGGGGCTGGCCAGCGGGTTGCGGGCGACGGTCTGGATCAGCGCGCCCGCGACGCCGAACGCGACGCCGACGAGCAGGCCGACGACCATCCGCGGTTCGCGCAGCGTGCCCACGACCAGCTCGTCCGGCGACGGCTGCCCGGTGAGGACCTTGAGGACCTCGACGGGGCTGGTGAACGTCTCGCCCACGCACAGGTACGCGAGACAGGCCGCGGCGAGCAGCAGCACGAGGACGACGGCCGTGACCGCCGCCCTGCGGTGCAGCAGGAATCGGGCCCGGCCCGCGCGGACGACCGTGTATCCGGCCGGGCGGACCCCGGCGATCGCGCTCACGCGGGCACCGCCTTCCGGCGCACGAGCGCCACGAGGAACGGCACCCCGATGAGCGCCGTCATCACGCCCGCCGGCACCTCGCTCGGCGGGAAGACCACGCGGCCCACGGTGTCGGAGACCAGCAGCATCACGGGACCGACGAGCGCGGCCATGGGCAGCAGCCAGCGGTGGTCGGAGCCGACGAGGGCGCGGGCGATGTGCGGCACGGCCAGCCCGATGAACGCGATGGGCCCGGCCGCGGCCACGCCGACCCCGGTCAGCACGGTCGCGCCGAGCCCGCCGACGATCCGTACGGTCGCCACCCGCTGCCCGAGCCCCTTCGCGACGTCCTCGCCGAGCGCCAGCGCGTCGAGCCCGCGCGCGACGGACAGCACGAGGACGACGCCGACCAGCAGGAACGGCCACACCTGGCCGACCAGCTCCGCGTCCCGGCCGGACAGCGAGCCGACCTGCCAGAACCGGAACTCGTCCAGCGCGGAGGCCTTCGTCGTGAGGATCGCGGTGGTGACGGAGACGAGCAGCGCGTTGATCGCGGCGCCGCCCAGCGCCAGCTTCACCGGGGTCGCCCCGCCGCGCCCGCTGGACGCGATCGCGTACACGGCGACGGCCGCGATGCCCGCCCCGGCGAACGCGAACCACACGTATCCGGTCAGCGTGTGGACGCCGAGATACGCGATGGCGAGCACGACGCCGACCGAGGCGCCCTGGCTGATGCCGAGGATGCCGGGGTCGGCGATGGGGTTGCGGGTGATGCCCTGGAGGACGGTGCCGGCCAGCGCGAGGCCCGCGCCGACCATCAGGCCGACGAGCGTGCGCGGCAGCCGCAGCCCGCGCACCACCTCCGCCGCGTTGCTGTGCCCGCCGTGCAGGAGGGCGTCGAACACGGCGGACGGCGCGATCGGGCGGGCCCCGACCGCGAGGCTGAGCAGCACCGCGAGGGCCAGCGCCGCGGCGGCCGCCACGAGTGCGGCGACCCGGGTGGCGCGGCGTCTGACGGGCATGGGCGGGCTCTCTCCGGACGGCGTGATTGGTAAGGCTTGGCTAAGTATGGGATGCCTGGCACATCGTATGCCCGGGCACAATGGCCCCCATGGCTGCCCTTGAGAACTCCGCGAACCCCGTGACCGCCGGCCCCGTCGTCGGCTTCGACCTCGACATGACCCTGATCGACTCGCGGCCCGGCATCCACGCCACCTGGCTCGCCCTGTCCGAGCGGACCGGCACGTACGTGGACGCGGACCTGGCGGTCAGCCGGCTCGGGCCGCCGCTGGTCGAGGAGCTGGCGAACTGGTTCCCGGCCGAGCGGATCCAGGAGACGGCCGAGCTCTACCGTGAGATGTATCCCACACACGCCATCGCGCCGACGCTGCCGATGCCCGGCGTGCACGAGGCGATCGCCGCGGTGCACGCGGCGGGCGGTCGCGCGATCGTCGTCACGGCCAAGTACGAGCCCAACGCCAAGCTGCACCTGGAGCACCTCGGCATCGACGCGGACGCCGTCATCGGCGACCTGTGGGCCGAGGGCAAGGGGGAGGCGCTGCGCGAGCACGGGGCGAGCGTCTACGTCGGCGACCACACCGGCGACGTGCGCGGCGCCCGTACGGCGGGGGCCCTCTCCGTCGCCGTGACGACGGGGCCCTGCTCGGCCGACGAGCTGCGGGCGGCCGGCGCGGACGTCGTGCTCGCCGACCTCGCCGCGTTCCCCGCGTGGCTGGAGAGCTACACGGAGCGGGCCGCGCGCCGCTGAGCCGCGATGCCCTTCAGGACCCCGGCACCGGCCAGCAGGAAGCCGACGCCCATCAGCATGCACACCGCGTAGGCGACGGGCGGGAACGGGTCGCTGTGCAGGAACAGCGGGGCCATCGTCACGAGCGTGGCGAGCGCGCCGACGACGAAGACGATGCCGCCCGCTTTCACGAGGCCGTCGCCGGGCCCCGACTGGCTCGAACGGGAATTGGTTTGGGTTTTGTCACGCACCCGGCCAGGGTAGTTCCCAGCGCACAGGGACTCATAGTCTTGGTGGAGGCGGGTCGGTCGCGACCCGCTGTACTGCTGTCCAGAGCGATTTCGAGCACTTCGAGTACGGGGACGAGGACTTCACGTGCCTACCGGCAAAGTCAAGTGGTTCAACAGCGAGAAGGGCTTCGGCTTTCTCTCCCGCGACGACGGCGGCGACGTCTTCGTGCACTCCTCGGTCCTGCCCGCCGGCGTCGACGCCCTCAAGCCCGGCCAGCGGGTCGAGTTCGGGGTGGTCGCGGGCCAGCGCGGTGATCAGGCGCTCTCGGTGACGATCCTCGACCCGACGCCCTCCGTGGCCGCGGCGCAGCGCCGCAAGCCGGACGAACTGGCGTCCATCGTCCAGGACCTGACGACCGTCCTCGAGAACATCACGCCCGCGCTCGAGCGGGGCCGCTACCCCGACAAGGCGGCCGGCAAGAAGATCGCGGGCCTGCTCCGCGCGGTCGCCGACCAACTGGACGTCTAGGTCTCGTCGCCGGGTGCGGGTGCGGGTGCGGGTGCGTGGGGGCTGGTCGCGCCCCGCAGCGGAGCCGCTGTACGGACACAGTCCCGCGCCCCTTGGGTGGTTGCCACGGGCGGTCGCCGCTCGACTGCCGCGCCGTCGTGGCTGGTCGCGCAGTTCCCCGCGCCCCTGGAAGGCACACTCCGTGCGCCCCAGGGGCCAGCCAGACTGGTCGCGCCCCGCGGCGGAGCCGCAAATCGACACAGCCCCGCGCCCCTGAAATGCAGACGCTTCGCGTCGCATTTCCCCGATCCAGGTGCGGGGGGCCTTTCATCGGGGGAAGGCGCGGCGAAGCCGCATGCCTTCCAGGGGCGCGGGGAACTGCGCGACCAGCCCCCACCGGGCCCGCAGCCGCCCACGATTCAGGCGCGATCGAGCCATTCCGCGACCGTAGGACCGACGAGCCGAGCCGAAGGCGGGGCCAGCAGAACTCCCTCGCCCAGCGCGGGGAGCACCGGCGGCACCGTTTTCACGGGGCGCTGATCCCCGCGGGCCTCAAGGAGACGCGCCGTCAGCTCGGGGAGCCGGATCGCCTCGGGCCCGCCCAACTCGACCCGCGCCCCGGCGAACTCCCCGACACACGCCTCGGCCACGACCTCCGCCACCGCGTCCGCCGCAACCGGCTGCACCAGCCAGTCCGCCACCGTGACGGAGTCCTCCGCGAACCACACCGCCGCCGGATTCTCCGCGAACTCGTGCCACTGCGTCGTCTTCACGACCGTGGCCTCGAACCCGCTCTCCGCGATGACCCGCTCCTGCGCCCGCTTGGCGAGGTAGTACGCGTGCCGGTCGAAGACCGGGTCCTCGATGTTGGTGATGGAGACGGCGACGAACCGGCCGACGCCCTGTTCCCGCGCCGTGTCGAGCAGCCGCCGCGTCGCCGCGACGATCGCGGCGACGACATCGGCCTCCGGGTCAGTCGGAAACGCGTTGGACGCGTCGACGACCACGTCCACCCCGGCGAGCGCCTCCGCGAGCCCCGCCCCCGTGTGCAGGTCGACCCCGGCGGACCGGGAGACCGGCACCACGGTGTGGCCGGCCGCCGTGAGCCGCCCGGTGATCAGGGAACCGACGGTGCCGGTGGCGCCCGCGACAGCGATCCTGCTCATGTCCGCACTCTCTTCTCTCTCGACTTCGACTGCGTCCAATCTAGGAGCGGAATCGACCTCGCGAGAGGTGCATTCAGTGCGGGAGAACGTGGGTCAATTTCAGGGGAAGGCCAGCGCGTCCGGGGCGAGCGCCGGGACGAGTCCCTCGGCCGCGGCCCGGGTCAGCAGCCCGCGCACCGCCGCGTAGCCGTCCTCGCCGAGGTCCGCCGTGAACTCGTTGACGTAGAGCCCGATGTGCTGGTCGGCGACCGCCGGGTCCATCTCCTGGGCGTGCTCCATCACGTACGGGCGCGACGCCTCGGGGTCGTCCCAGGCCATGCGGACCGAGCGGCGGATCGTGTCCGCGTACCCGCGCAGCGTCTCCGCGCCCAGCGAGCGCCGCGCGATGATCGCGCCGAGCGGGATCGGCAGGCCGGTGGTGGCCTCCCAGTGCTCGCCCATGTCGGCGAGCTTGTGCAGGCCGTAGTCCTGGTACGTGAAGCGGGCCTCGTGGATGACGAGTCCGGCATCGACCTTCCCGTCGCGCACGGCGGGCATGATCTCGTGGAACGGCATGACGACGATCTCGCCGACCCGCCCGCCCGGCACGGTGTCCGCGGCCCACAGCCGGAACAGCAGGTACGCGGTGGAGGTCTCGCTCGGTACGGCGACCGTCTTCCGCGACAGGTCCACCCCCGGCTCCCGGGTCAGCACGAGCGGCCCGCAGCCGCGTCCCAGCGCGCCGCCGCACGGCAGCAGGGCGTAGTCGTCCAGGACGTACGGCAGGACCGCGTACGACACCTTCAGGACGTCGTACGAGGGGTCACGGCGCTCGGCGACGCCGTTGGTGATGTCGATGTCGGCGAAGGTCACGTCGAGCGCGGGGGCGCCCGGGACGCGGCCGTGGGCCCAGGCGTCGAAGACGAAGGTGTCGTTCGGGCAGGGCGAGTACGCGATGCGGACGGGGCCGGTGGCTTCAGCAGTCATGTCGTCTTCCAACTCGTGAGGACGGGTGCCGCCTTCCCGAACGCCTCCGTGAGCGCGGCGAGCGCGTCGCCGATGCGCCAGGCGGCGCGGTCGCGGGGCCCGACGGCGTTGGAGACGGCGCGCAGCTCGGCCACCGGCACACCGTGCGCGGCGGCGGCCTCGGCGACCCCGAAGCCCTCCATGGCCTCGGCGACGGCGCCGGGGTGGCGCTGGGCGAGGAGTGCGGCGCGGTCGGCGGTGCCGGTCACCGTGGAGACGGTGAGCACGGTGCCGACGGCGGCGTGGACGGCGGCGGCGAGGTCTCGTACGAGGGAATCCGGCGGACGGTGGGTGACGGTGCCGAAGCCCAGCTCGGTGACCGGCAGGAAACCCTCGGGGGTCTCGGCGCCCAGGTCCGCGACGGTGATCGCGTCGGCGACCAGGAGCGCGCCGGGCGGGGCGGTGAAGCCGCCGCCGATGCCCGCCGAGACGGCGAGCGTGTACGGGCGGCCGGTGAGGGCCGCGGTGGTGAGCGCGGTGGCCGTCCCGGCCGCCGCCGCGGCGGGGCCGACCCCGACCGCGACGACGTCGATCGCCGGGTGCCCCTGGAGCCCGCGCGCCACCGCGTCCCGTTCGGCCGGGACGGCGGTGGCGACGAGGACGCGCGCGGTGTCCGTCAGGAGTCCTTCTCGAGCTTGAACGACCAGGTGCCGTACGCCTTGGCGTCGCCGCCCTCGAGGATCGTGACGGTGGTCGAGGAGCCGGTGGCGCCGTACTGCTGGTTGAAGAAGACGCTGCCCGGAACCGTGCGGTAGGTCTTCTTGCTGGAGTCCGTGAGCGGCTGACCGTTCATCAGGATCGTCCAGCCCTTGTCGGCGATGTCGGGGTCGACACCGAAGCGGACGGTCTCGTCCGGGTCCACCTTGATCTTCTCGGCGTCCTCGGTCTTCTTGAGGCAGCCCTGCAGCTTGGACAGCGGGATGGACTTCCCGTCGTCGTAGCAGGAGGCCTCGGTGTTCGCCGTGCTGCGGCCCACCGTGACGGTGGCCAGCGGGGTCGGCTTGTCGCAGGCGGAGAGGACGAGCAGTCCGGCGCCGACGGCACCGACGGCGGCCACGGTGCGCCTGTGGCGCACTACGAAACGCTGGGAGGTCATGGCGGAAGGCTATCTGGGCGGCGCGAGGGTGTGCCGGGTGGGTGGTACGTCGGCGTGTGCGCGTGCCCTTTCGTCGCGGGCTGCGCGTTTCGTCACCGGCCGCCGGCCGCCCCTGTCACAGAAAGCGGCACCCGATTAGGCCACCCGGGTGCGGCGTCCCGAGCCGCGGTGGGCCGAGGACAGCAGACCCCGCACCGTGCACAGCCAGCCCGTCGCGACGACCGCCGCCGCCACGGACAGCCCCACCGTCCCGTTCAGGGGCAGCACGATCCCGACCGCGCCGCCCACGACCCAGGCCATCTGCAGCAGGGTCTCCGAGCGCGCGAACGCGGACGTCCGCACCCCTTCCGGCACGTCCCGCTGGATCGTCGCGTCCAGCGACAGCTTCGACAGGGCCTGCGCGAACCCGGCGACCGCCGCGAGGCACGCCGTCATGAACGCCCCGAAGAACAGCGCCGAGACGACCGCGACGCCGCCCACCACGGCGACGGCGCTGACGATGATGAGCTCCGGCGCCCGGGCCTTCAGCGCGGCCCCGACGGCCGTCCCCAGCGCGTTCCCCACCCCCGCCGAGACCGCGACGAGGCCCAGCGAGACCGCCGCGCTCTCCCCGGTCAGCGGATGCTCGCGCAGCAGGAACGCCAGGAAGAAGATCAGGAACCCGGACAGCCAGCGCAGCGTCGCGTTGGCCAGCAGGGCGTGGGTGACGGCGGGCCCCACCGTGCGCAGCCCCGGTTTGCGCTGCTTGCGCGCGGGCCCGTGCAGATGCGCCTCGTCGGCCGCGAGCAGCGCCCTGGCCTCGCCCTTCGCCGAGTCCACCTTGTGCGGCAGGGACAGCGACAGGAACATCCCGCAGATGAAGATGACGAAGGCGCCGTAGAGCGGCCAGCGCGGCCCGAGGGCCTGGAGGCCCGCGCCGATCGGCGCGGCGATGCCGGTGGCGAGCAGCCCGCCGAGCGTGACCCGGGAATTGGCCTTCACGAGGGAGAAGCGGGGTGGCAGCAGGCGCGGCACGACCGCCGAGCGCACCACGCCGTACGCCTTCGAGGAGACGAGGACGCCCAGAGCCGCCGGATAGAGCTCGATGCCGCCGGTGACCACGGCGCCGGACAGGACGAGGGCGAGCAGGGCGCGGGCCAGCATCGCGCCGGCCATCGCGGCCCGGCGGCCGTGCGGGAGGTGGTCGAGCAGTGGGCCGATGACCGGGGCCAGGAGCGTGAAGGGGGCCATCGTGATGGCCAGGTAGAGGGCGACGCGCCCGCGGGCCTCGTCGGTGGGGACGGAGAAGAAGACCGTGGAGGCGAGCGCGACGGTGATCATGACGTCGCCCGCGCCGTTCACCGCGTGCAGCTCGATGAGTTTTCCGAGCCCCGACTCGCCGGCGCCGTGCGCGTGGGTCGCTTTCCGGATGCCGCGGGCGGTGCCCGTGAACGGAAATCGCAAGGCGCGCCCGATGCGGCGGGCGATCCCGCTCACCGGGCCCGCACCGCTGTTCTCGTACCGCGTCGCGCCGGACGAACGCGACGAAGCGGACGACGACTTCCCGGAGGCCACTCAGCCATAGTGCCCCGTGAACGGGTGTACTAGTGCCGATATGGGCATGCGGGTCTGGTTTCGCGTGCGGTGCCGCTCGTACGTCGGTGTGGGCGCGGGGCGCAGGAAGAGGTAGCGTGCGTAGCGCGCCCGCGGTGGTTGTTCTCGGCCGCGCGCCTCTCGGCCATCCCGCAGAATGGGTGACGTAGGTGCGCCCGGAACGTCGGGCGCGGACGTCGACGCGGCCCCCTGGTCCGCTCCGCCCGCGCTCCCGCACACAGGACGGCGCACTCGTGAGACGGCGTAGGAGAGAAGCGATACCTGTGAGCGCAGCGACAACGCGAAGCCGCACCCCCGACCGTCTGTGCGCCGAGGCGGTCGGCCTCGCACGGGCGGCTGCCGAGGAGGCGGCCGCGCCCGGGGTGGTGGGCGAGCACGTCGAGATGGTCGTCGAGGGCGACCGCGTCGTCACGCATCTCTTCGAGTGCAAGGAGTTCGGCTACCGGGGCTGGCGCTGGGCCGTCACCGTGGCCCGGGCCTCCCGCGCCAAGCACGTCACGCTCGACGAGACGGTGCTGCTGCCCGGCCCGGACGCCCTCCTCGCCCCCGAGTGGGTGCCCTGGAGCGAGCGGCTGCGGCCCGGGGACATGGGGCCGGGCGATCTGCTGCCCACGGAGGCGGACGATCTGCGCCTGGAGCCCGGTTTCACCGGGGAGGACGCGCCGCCGCCGAACTCGGCGGTGTCCGAGGAGATGGCCGAGCTGGTCGAGGCCGAGGACGTCGAGGTGACCGAGGGGCCCGTCGCGGACCTGCCGGTCGCGCCGTCCCGGGGCTCCATCAGCGCGGTCGCCGAGGAGCTCGGCCTGCGCCGCGCCCGGGTCCTGTCCCGCTACGGCCTGCATGTCGCGGCCGACCGCTGGGAGGAGTCCTTCGGCGCGAAGACGCCCATGGCGCAGGCGGCCCCCGCCACGTGCGTCTCCTGCGGCTTCCTCACGCCCATCGGCGGCTCCCTCGGCCAGGCCTTCGGCGTCTGCGCCAACGAGTTCGCCCCGGCCGACGGCCGCGTCGTCTCCCTCTCCTACGGCTGCGGCGGCCACTCCGAGGCCGCGATCATGCCGAAGACCCCGCGTCCCGCCCCGCCGGTGATCGACGAGACGATCGTGGAGCCGATGCCGCTGCACCCGGCTCAGGACGCCGGCTCGGTCGGCGCGGTCGCCGACACGGCGGCGGACGATCTGGGCCACTCCTAGCCCTTGCCGTCCCGGTCTCCCTGCCCCCGGGTTATGTTCCGGTCCTCGTAGGACTACTCCAGGGGTGGGGAACATGAAGCGTGGTGCCGGGGTCAGACGTGCCGTCATGGCGGTCGCGGCGGCCGGGCTGCTCGCGGGGTGCGGCGGCGGCTCGCAGGGCGTGACGACGAAGACCCTTTCGCGGGCCGAGCTGGCGGATGTGACGCTCGGGGAGAAGGTGAAGGCGAAGGGGCTCGGTTTCCGGGTGGTGGAGAACCCGCCGGAGATCCCCGGTACGAGCGGGAAGCCGGGATGCGGGAACATCAGCTCCGTGCTCGTGAACCGGACCCGGCCGGAGCCTGCCGCGCGGCTGCTCACCATGGGGATCGACGAGCGGATGCCGGCCACGGCGCGGTACGGGTTGCTGCACCTTCGGGTCCAGGCACACAGCCAGGCGGGCGCCCGGGACCTGATGCGGAACTTCCGCAAGGACGTGGCGGACTGCGCCCCCTACACCTCCCAGGCCGGGCGGCCCACGAAGGTGGTGCGGGACACGGTGGCAGAGGGGCTCGGGGACGAGTCCCTGGGGTACCGGCTCGTGTCCCGGGACGCCACGGTGAAGCGGGACCAAGCGACTGTCTTCGCAGTGGTGCGGGCCGGGTCGGTGGTGATGGTCGCGTCAGGCAGTGCCGTGGATACGAAGGCGGCGTCGGTGCGGACCGTACGGGAGTCTCTGGATCGGGTCGTGCGGGCCCAGATCGAAAAGTTGCCGCGAGCCGAGTGAGGCGACCGGCGACCACCGGCTGCGGGGTCTCTCGTTCGTGAGCGGCTGCCAGTACGTCGTGGCTGGTCGCGCCCCGCGGCAGAGCCGCAGAGGTCACAGCCCCGCGCCCCTGAAATGCATGGCGCTTCGCGCCGCATTTCCCCGATGGGGCCCCGCCCCGATGGGGCCCCGCCCCGATGGGGCCCCGCCCCGATGGGGCCCCGCCCCGATGGGGCCCCGCCCCGATGGGGCCCCGCCCCTATGGAGATCGCGCACGAAGTGCGCATCTCCAGGGGCGCGGGGAACTGCGCGACCAGCCCCCGCCCTCCCGCACCCGGCGACGTACCGGCACGTCCCCCCACATGCGCCGCGATACGGTTCGGGCCGACCGATGAAGTGCGGCCAGAGGAGACACCGTGAGCGCCAGCAAGATCGCCCGGCCCGCACCGGAGGGCATCGACCCGTTCGGTACCGCCCGCCTGCGGCGTGGCGTGCTCGATGCCTGGGCGGCGAGCGGAGCCCGGTTCCGGGAGGACGCCAACGCCGAGGAGGACCTCGCGCTCGGCGGCTACCGTGACCGCCTGGTCGTGGAGCTCGCCCAGAACGCCGCGGACGCCGCGGCCCGCATGGGAGCGCCGGGCCGGTTCGCGCTCACCCTCAAGGACGGCGTCCTCGTCGCCGCGAACACCGGCGCCCCGCTGGACGCGGCCGGCGTCGAGTCCCTGTCCACGCTGCGCGCCTCCGCGAAGCGGGCCGGCGCGGAGAGCACGGTCGGACGCTTCGGCGTCGGGTTCGCCGCCGTGCTCGCCGTGTCGGACGAGCCCGCCGTCCTCGGCCGCACCGGCGGCGTGCGCTGGTCGCTCGCCGAGGCGCGGATCGCCGCGCAGGAGACCGCCCGGCACAGCCCCGCCCTCGGCGACGAGCTGCGCCGCCGCGACGGCCACGTGCCGCTGCTCCGGCTGCCGTTCGCGGCCGAGGGCCAGGCCCCGGAGCCGTACGACACGGTCGTCGTGCTGCCGCTGCGCGACCAGGCCGCCGAGGCGCTCGCGGCGCGGCTGCTCGACGCCGTCGACGACACGCTGCTGCTCGCCCTGCCGGGCCTCGCCGAGGTCACCGTGACCACCGACGCCGGCACCCGGGCCCTGCGACGGCGCGCCGACGGCCCGTACATCGTGATCGAGGACGACGGGCGCGCCCCGGCCGAGCTGCGCTGGCGGACCGTGACGCGCAGCGGCGCCCTCGGCGCCGAGCTGCTCGCCGACCGGCCCGTCGAGGAGCGGCTGCGCCCGCACTGGAACGTCACCTGGGCCGTCCCGGTGGACGCCGACGGCGCCCCGGACAAGCCGCGCAGCGCCCCCGTGCTGCACGCCCCGACCCCCAGCGACGAGGCTCTCGGCGTGCCCGCGCTGCTCATCGCCTCGTTCCCGCTGGACACGGCCCGCCGGCACGTCGCGCCCGGCCCGCTGACCGACTTCCTCACCCAGCGCTCCGCCGACGCGTACGCCGAACTCCTGGGGGAGTGGCAGCCCGTCGGCCCCGGCGTGCTCGACCTCGTGCCCGGTCCGCTCGGCCGCAGCGAACTGGACGGCGCCCTGCGCGCCGCCCTCCTGGAGCGGCTGCCCCGCGTCGCGTTCCTGCCGCCCGCGCTGCCGCCCGTGTCGGAGGAGGACGACCGGCCCGCCGCGCTGCGGCCCCGCGACGCGGAGGTCGTCGAGGGCGCCGGCGCCGACACCGTGCGGGTCCTCGCCGAGGTGCTGCCCAGCCTGCTGCCCGCCGGGCTCGAACGCCGCGTCGAGCTGCGCACGCTCGGTGTCGCCCGCGTCCCGCTGACCGAGGCGATCGACCGGCTGGCCGGACTGGAGAAGGACCCGGGCTGGTGGCGCAGCCTCTACGAGTCGCTGGCCGGCGTCGACCCGGACCGGCTCAGCGGGCTGCCCGTGCCGCTGGCCGGCGGCCGGACCACGATCGGCCCGCGCCAGGTGCTGCTCCCGGCGGCCGACGCCGCGAGCCTGCCCGGCGAGGCGCTGGCCCGGCTCGGCCTCAAGGTCGCACACGCCGACGCCGCCCACCCCCTCCTGGAGAAGCTCGGCGCGCTCCCGGCCACGCCCCGCGCCGTCCTGACCACGCCTCAGGTGCGGGCCGCGGTCGCCGCGTCCCTCGACGACGAGCCCGCCTGGGACGACGAGGACGCGCTCGGTGCCGAGGAGCTCGCCGACGTCGTCCTGACCCTCGTGCGCGACGCCGGTCTCGACGTCGGCGACGAACCCTGGCTCGGCGCCCTCGCCCTGACCGACGAGGACGGCGAACTCGCCCCCGCCGCCGAGCTGCTGCTCCCCGGCAGCCCGATCGCCGACGTGCTGCGCGAGGGTGAACTCCCGTACGTGGACGAGGAGCTGGCCGAGCGCTGGGGCGAGCAGCCGCTCGCCGCCTGCGGGGTGCTCGCGACGTTCGCCCTGGTCCGCGCCACCGACGTGGTCCTCGACCCCGACGAACTCGACCCGCGCGAGGGCGACTTCCCCGAGCCGGACGACGCGGGCCTGCTCGACGCCGTCGACGTGTGGTGCGAGGACGTCCTCGACCGGCTGCCCGACTCGCCGGTGCCGCCCGTCGCCACCGAACTCGTCGCCGTACGCGATCTGGACCTGGTCGACGAGGACCGCTGGCCGCAGGCGCTCGCGCTGCTGTCGCGGCCGCCGCTGCGTGACGCGCTCACCCAGCCCGTCCGCGTCCTGCTGCCCGACGGCACGCACGAACTCGTCCGCCCGTACACGGCGTGGTGGCTGCGCGGCCACCCCGTCCTCGACGGCCGCCGCCCCGCCGGACTGCGCGCCGCGGGCGGGGACCCGCTGCTCGCCGGGCTCTACGAGGCGGCCGACGCCTCCGGGTTCGAGGACGAGCAGGTGCTGCGCGCCCTCGGCGTGCGCACCTCCGCCGCCGCGCTGCTCGACGAGCCGGGCGGCGCCGCCGAGCTCCTCGACCGGCTCGCCGACCCGGACCTGACGGTCGGCGCGGCCCAGCTGCACGCGCTGTACGGGCTGCTCGCGGGCCTCGACCCCGAGCAGGTCACGCTGCCCGACGACCTGCGGGCGGTGCGGGACGGCGAGGTGGTCGTCGTCGACGCGGCCGACGCGCTGGTCGCCGACGCCCCCGACCTGATCCCGCTCGCCGACGGCCGCCCCCTGCTGCCGGTGGCCCCGGCCCGGGCCGGGCAGCTCGCCGAGCTGTTCCAGGTGCGCCGACTGAGCGAGGCCGTCGACGGGGAACTCACCGGCTCCGAGGGCGTCGAGCACCCCGTACCGGACTCGGTGCGCGTCCTGCTCGGGGCCGCGACCCCGCGGACGTACGTCGAGCACGAGGAGCTGTACGTCGCCGGGCAGGAGGCCGACTGGCGGCGCACCGCGGACGGCACCGTGCACGCGGCGACCCTGGAGGGCGTGGCGGCGGGGCTCGCGTGGGCGGCGGGTCAGTGGCCGCGCCGTTTCGAGGTGGCGGCCCTCCTGGAGGACCCGTCGCGCACGGCGGAGCTGGCCCGGGACCGCTGGTTCGACTGACCCCGGCGCGGGGCGGGGGCTTCCGGCAGGTCAAGGGCTCGGGCCGGGTTCGTATGGTGATCGCAAAATTCGCGGAAGCCGTACAACCCGCCCCACCCGGCGCATGTCTCACCTGCGGGTCAACAGACCCCTAGATCACTCGGGTCCCGCGGGAAGCCATCCGCAGGACCCCTTCTCCACCATGGGGAACACATGCGCATTCGTGCCACCGCCGCCGCTCTGACCGCCACCGGCGCCCTGGCTCTCACCGCGTTCACCGTGCCCGTCGCGCAGGCGGCGGACAGCCCGCAGGCCGCGGCTGCCGCCGCGGAGGCGGGCACCTCCGCCGGTGCTGACGAGCAGTACGGCGACACCGCCATCTCGAACGTGGTCGTCAACGGCGGCAAGGACGTCGTCGCCGGCATCAGCAACCTGGTCCCGGTCAAGGTCACCTTCACGGCCACGGACAACTCGGGTATCGACAACACCTCCGGGTACGCCGTCCTGTACCACGGCACGGACCTGGACAACTCGGACGCCGGTGCCGCGCCGACGCAGGACCCGGGCGCCACCACCTGCACGACGGTCAACGCCACCACGGCGACCTGCACGCTGACCTTCTCCATCGACCCGAAGGTGGACCTCGCCAACTACGCGGCCGGTTCCTGGAAGGTGTGGGCGATCGCCTCGGGCAAGGACGCCGACTACACGGTCCGCGAGAACGCCAAGACGTTCGGCATGAAGCGGTACTCGAAGCTCACCACCAACGCGTCGCCGGAGCCGGTCAAGAAGGGCGCCACCATCACGGTGACCGGCCTGCTGTCCCGCGCCAACTGGGACACGTCCAAGTACGCGGGCTACACCAACCAGTCGGTGACCCTGCAGTACCGCGCCAAGTCGGCGAGCACGTACACCAACGTCAAGACGGTCACCTCGTCCTCGACGGGCAGCCTGAAGACGACCGTCACCGCTTCGGCCGACGGCTACTTCCGCTACAAGTTCGCGGGCACGTCCACGACTCCGGCCGTGACGTCCACCAGCGACTTCATCGACGTTCAGTAAATCTTCACATCCTGCACAACCTCTTCATTGGGGCAGCGGTCTGACGGAGCGAGTCAACAGACTCCTCGATGACTTGGGTCCAGCAGGACGCCACCTGCTGGACCCCTTGTCCACCATGGGGAACACATGCGCATTCGTGCCACCGCGGCCGCCCTGACCGTCTCCGGCGCCCTGGCCCTCACCGCGTTCGCCGTCCCGGCGGCGCAGGCCGACGGGCACTGGACCGGTCCGGCGGGCGACAAGGCCCTCGTCGACCTCGTCAAGGGTCACGACGCCCCGGCCGCCGCCCCCAAGGCGACCGACCGCGCCGCCCTCGCCGCCGAGCCCGGCGACCCGTACGCCCTCGACCTGACCTTCTCCAAGCTCTCGGTCAACAAGGGCAAGCCGATCGTCGCCGGCACCACCAACGCGGTGAAGGTCCCGGTGAGTTACACGGTCACCCACGGCAACGACGCCGGCATCTTCGCCGACGACTTCATGATCTTCGTCGCCCTGTACTGGAACAGCACCGACGACGGCAACGTGGTCTTCACCGACGGCGCCACCTGCAACCTGGTCTCGGACACGACGGCCACCTGCACCGACACCATCACGGTCGTCCCCCAGGACAACCTGCTGAACAGCGACGCGGGTGCCAAGTGGACCGCCGAGGGCGTCGCCATCGCCCCCAACGGCCAGGACATCTCCTCGGACAGCGCCGACTGGAGCAAGGTCGGCGTCGCCGACCAGGACGCGCTCCTGACGAAGATCGCCTTCCAGCGCTACTCGAAGCTCACCACCAACGCGTCGCCGGAGCCGGTCAAGAAGGGCAGGACCATCACGGTCACCGGCCTGCTCTCGCGCGCCAACTGGGACACCCACAAGTACGCGGGCTACACCAACCAGAAGGTGACGCTCCAGTACCGCAAGAAGTCCGCCACGACGTACACCAACGTCAAGACGGTCACCTCGTCCTCGACGGGCAGCCTGAAGACGACGGTCACCGCCTCCGCCGACGGCTACTTCCGCTACAAGTTCGCGGGCACGTCCACGACCCCGGCCGTGACGTCCACCAGCGACTTCGTCGACGTCCAGTAAGCACAGCCGGCACCGCCTAGGCGGGGAAGCGGCGGTCGACCCATTTCCACAGGAACTCCAGGGCGGCCGCCGCCACCGCCGCCACCCCCACCGCCGTCCACGGCATCACCGCGCCGACCAGCTTCAGCGCGAAGAAGTCCTGCAGCCACGGCACGACCAGGACGAGCAGGAACGCGGCGCCCATCGCCGCCACCAGGGCGACCCGCCACCACGTGTACGGGCGGGCGATGATGGCGAGCACCCACATCGAGATCAGGAACAGGGTCAGCGTCGCCGAGCTGGTCTCCGCGCCGAGCGAGCCCGAGCCCGTGTAGTAGTGCCGGGCGACCATGTACATCACGAAGGTGGCGAGGCCCGCGAGGACGCCGCCGGGGATCGCGTACCGCATCACGCGCCGCACGAAGTGTGGTTTCGCCCGCTCCTTGTTGGGGGCGAGCGCCAGGAAGAACGCGGGGACGCCGATGGTCAGCGTCGACAGCAGCGTCAGGTGCCGGGGCAGGAACGGGTACTCCACCCGGAAGCACACCACGAGCAGCGCGAGCAGCACCGAGTAGACCGTCTTGACGAGGAACAGGGTCGCCACGCGCGTGATGTTGCCGATGACGCGGCGGCCCTCGGCGACCACCGACGGCAGCGTCGCGAAGCTGTTGTCGAGCAGCACGATCTGGGCGACCGCGCGGGTGGCCTCGGAGCCCGAGCCCATCGAGACGCCGATGTCGGCGTCCTTCAGGGCCAGTACGTCGTTGACGCCGTCGCCGGTCATCGCGACGGTGTGGTCGTGGGACTGGAGGGCCGCGACCATGTCCCGCTTCTGCTGCGGGGTGACCCGGCCGAAGACCGTGCCGGCGTCGAGGGCGTCGGCCATCTCGCTCTGATCGGTGGGCAGGGTCCGGGCGTCGACGGTGTTCTCGGCGCCGGGCAGACCGAGCTTTCCGGCCACGGCGCCGACCGACACCGCGTTGTCCCCGGAGATGACCTTCGCCTTGACGTCCTGCTCGGCGAAGTAGCGCAGGGTGTCGGCGGCGTCGGGGCGCAGCCGCTGCTCCAGGACGACGAGGGCGGCGGGCTCGGCGCCCTCCCGGACGCCGGGGTCCTCCAGGTCGCGGGTCACCTTGGCGAGCAGCAGCACCCGCAGGCCCTGCCGGTTCAGCGCGTCGATCTCGTCGAGGGCGGGGTCGGCCGGGGGCAGCAGCACGTCGGGCGCGCCGAGCAGCCAGGTGCTGACCGCGCCGTCGCCCTCGCTGAAGGAGGCGCCGCTGTACTTGCGGGCCGAGGAGAACGGCAGCGCCTCCGTGCAGCGCCAGTCCACGCTGTCGGGGTAGGCGTCGACGATGGCCTGGAGGGAGGCGTTGGGCCGCGGGTCGGACTCGCCGAGCGCGCCGAGCGCCTTGCGTACGTACCTCTCGTCGGTGCCGTCCAACAGGCGCAGCTCGGCGACGTCCATGCCGCCCTCGGTGAGGGTGCCGGTCTTGTCGAGGCAGACCGTGTCGACGCGGGCGAGCCCCTCGATGGCGGGCAGCTCCTGCACCAGGCACTGTTTTCGGCCGAGCCGGATGACGCCGATCGCGAAGGCCACGGAGGTCAGCAGGACGAGCCCCTCGGGCACCATCGGCACGATGCCGCCGACGGTGCGGGCGATCGAGTCCTTGAAGCCGTGCTCCTTGACCACCAGCTGGCTGATGACCAGGCCGATCGCGGTGGGGATCATCATCCACTGGACGTACCGGAGGATGGTGGAGATGCCGGTGCGCAGCTCGGAGTGGACGAGGGTGAAGCGGCTGGCCTCCTCGGCGAGCTGGGCCGCGTAGGCCTCGCGGCCGACCTTCGTCGCGGTGAAGGCGCCGCCGCCCGCGACGACGAACGAACCGGACATGACCTCGTCGCCGGGCTTCTTGACGACCGGGTCGGCCTCGCCGGTGAGCAGCGACTCGTCGATCTCCAGGCCGTCGGCCTCGGCGCAGCTGCCGTCGACGACGATCTTGTCGCCGGGCCCGATCTCGATGAGGTCCCCGAGCACGATCTCGGAGGTGGAGACGGCGACGGCGGCCCCGTCGCGGCGCACCGTGGGTTTCGCCTCGCCGATCACCGCGAGGGAGTCCAGGGTCTTCTTGGCCCGCCACTCCTGGATGATGCCGATCCCGGTGTTGGCGATGATCACGAAGCCGAAGAGGCTGTCCTGGATCGGCGCGACCGCCAGCATGATGATCCACAGGACGCCGATGATCGCGTTGAAGCGGGTGAAGACGTTGGCGCGGACGATCTCGGTGAGCGAGCGGGAGCTGCGCACGGGGACGTCGTTGACCTCGCCGCGGGCGGTCCGCTCCGCGACCTCGGCGGAGGTGAGGCCCGTCGCGCGCGCGGGGACGGGTATCGGATGCACCGGATCGAGTTCGGCGCCCGCGTCGATAGGGGTCATGGGTTCGACGGTACGGGCGAAACCGGGCACTCACCCGTCGAGCGGGGCACCTTCCGCGCTCTGCGCCGCGGCCCGCTTGAGGGCGGCGTCGCGGCCCCGGACGTACCAGATGCCGATGAGGCCGAGGCCCGCGCCGGCGAGGCAGGTCCAGATCCACCAGGTGTGGCCGCGGTCGTCGAACCAGCCGTAGAACGGCAGCTGGACGAGGAAGAGGACGAACCAGAGGATCGTGCCGCCGGTGATGGTGGCGACCACGGGACCCTCCAGGGGTTCCGGTGCCTCGTGCTGCGGGGTCCACTTCGCCATGGGCACAGCTTACGAGGCCCGCCCCGGCGCCCGCACGGGCCCTGCCCGAGCCCGGTCGGGGTGCGCCCCGAGCCCGGTCGGGGCCCCGGACGCCCCAAGGGTCTACGCGCGGAGATAGCGCATTCCCGTTCATATGTTCATACTGAAACGGCCTGACTCTGGCTCCTTATGTTCGTAGGAAACACCAGCGCCGCACCGCACACGACGGCACACAGGCACCCCCGCACCACTGAAAGCGCTGAGGAAATCCATGTCCACTTCGGCCACCCCCAAGGTCGATGCCGTCGAGCCGCCGCCGGCCCCGAAGAGCGGTCTCGACCGCTACTTCAAGATCACCGAGCGCGGTTCCACGGTCGTCCGTGAGGTCCGTGGTGGTTTCGCCACCTTCTTCGCGATGGCCTACATCATCGTGCTGAACCCGATCATCCTCGGCAGCGCGAAGGACATGTACGGGCACCAGCTCGACAACGCCCAGCTGGTCACCGCGACCGCGCTGACCGCCGCGTTCACCACCCTGCTCATGGGCGTCATCGGCAACGTGCCGATCGCGCTCGCCGCCGGCCTCGGCGTCAACACCGTCGTCGCCCTCCAGCTCGCGCCGCGCATGTCCTGGCCGGACGCGATGGGCATGGTCGTCTTCGCGGGCTTCGTCGTGATGGCGCTGGTCGCCACGGGCCTGCGCGAGCGCGTGATGAACGCCGTGCCGCTCAGCCTGCGCAAGGGCATCGCGATCGGTATCGGCCTGTTCATCATGCTGATCGGTCTCGTCGACTCCGGCTTCGTCTCGCGCATCCCGGACGCCGCGCACACCACGGTCCCGCTCCAGCTCGGCGTCGGCGGCCACCTCATGGGCTGGCCGGTCCTCGTCTTCGTGCTCGGCACGCTGCTGACGCTCGCGCTCCTGGTCCGCAAGGTGCCGGGCGCCATCCTGATCTCCATCGTCGCCATGACCGTCGTCGCGATGATCATCAACGCGGTCGCCGACGTGCCGTCCTGGGGTCTGACCACCCCGGAGTGGCCGGGCAACCCGATCTCCACCCCGGACTTCGGCCTCGTCGGCCAGGTCAGCCTGACCGGCGGCTTCGAGAAGGTCGGCGTCCTGACCGGCATCCTCTTCGTCTTCACCGTGCTGCTGTCCTGCTTCTTCGACGCCATGGGCACGATCATGGGCATCAGCGACGAGGCGCACCTGACCGACGAGAAGGGTCAGATGCCGGGCATGAACAAGGTCCTGTTCATCGACGGCATCGCCGTCGCCGCCGGCGGCGCCTCGTCCTCCTCCGCCACCACCTGCTTCGTGGAGTCCACCGCCGGTGTCGGCGAGGGCGCCCGTACGGGCCTCGCGAACGTCGTCACGGGCGGGCTCTTCGCCGTCGCGCTGTTCCTCACGCCCGTCGCCACGATGGTCCCGTCCCAGGCCGCCACCCCGGCGCTGCTCGCCGTCGGCTTCATGATCATGGCCGGCAGCATCCGGGCCATCGACTGGGACGACTGGACGGTCGCCATCGCCGCCTTCGTGACGATGCTGATGATGCCGTTCACCTACTCGATCACGAACGGCATCGGCATGGGCTTCATCACCTTCACGGTGCTCCGCGTCGTCGCGGGCCGCGCCAAGGAGGTGCCCGTCGCCATGTACGCCGTCTCGGCGGTCTTCGGCTTCTACTACCTGATGCCGGCGCTGGGCCTGACCTGACGCGCCCCGTCGCCCCCGCTTCGGCCCCGCCCGGATCTCCCGGGCGGGGCCGCAGCGCATTTCCGGCTGGACCGCCGGTGGGCGCCGGGGGGAAGGGTGGGGCGATGACCTTGCGCACCGATGTGGCCGCGCTCCTGGCGGAGGCCGGAATCCTGGACGACCTGGGCCTGGACGACGTGGACCTGGACGCCGGCGGCGCCGTCGCGGACCCGCACGTCCGCTCGGCCGCGTACCAGCGCGTCGTCGCGGCGATCGCCGCCTCGGCGAACCGCGACCGGGACCGCGCGCTCGTGGCGGTCCTCGTGCGCGACCTCGACGGCATGGCGGCCAAGACGGCGGTGGTCGCCCTCGTGGACGCGATCGCGCCGGAGACGGCCGGTCCCGCCGCGTTCCGGCGGTGGGCGGACGGAGTGCTGCCGGAGACCGACCGCCTGGAGGCGGAGGGCCACCGCGCGTTCGTCCGCAGCCGCGTCCACGACTGGCTGGTCCGCCTGTCCGTCCGGGCCGGTCACGTGCCGGCACCGGAGGAACTGGCGACGGTCACCGACTGGATGCAGCGCGTCCTCGCCGGGGAGGCCACGTCACCGGCGGTACTCGCCCTGCTCGCCGCGTCGGGCCGGCGCCGCAGGACGCGGAACGTCGCGAGGAACCGGGCCGGTTCCGGCGCCGTACGGAGCCGGAACGGTTCTCCGGAGCCTCAGGCCGCTCCGTAGAACCGTTCCGTCTCCTCGACGGCCGTCTTGAAGCGTTCGTCGAAGTCGTCGCGTGTCAGCGTCCGGACCACGTAGTCCTGGACGCTCATCCCTCTCTTCGCGGCGTGTCCCTTGAGCCGGTCGAGGAGCTCACCGTCTATCCGCAGGCTGAGCACTGTCGATCCCATGACGAACAGGGTTGCCGCGCCGTCCGCCCGGGCGTGTCACTTTCCGGAAGTGGCTCACTCGTTTGAGTGACGTAAGGTTTCGCCCCGTCAGATCGGCGGCTCTTCGGTGACCCTTCGGTGGCCCTGCCGGGGCGGTCGTCCCGTGGTGTGGATCACGGGAGGGTGGCGTGTTTCCGGTGGTCGTTAGGCACGGTAATGAGTTACGCTAAATACATGCCGGACCTCTCCCATGGCGACGACGTAGCCGCCGTGAACTCCCTGCGCTCCGCCGTGATGCGCCTGTCCCGTCGGCTCAAGCACCAGCGGGTCGACGAGTCGCTGAGCCCCACCGAGATGTCGGTGCTCGGCACCCTCGCCGGATGCGGATCCGCCACACCCGGTGAACTCGCCCGCAAGGAACACGTGCAGCCGCCGTCGATGACCCGCATCGTCGCGCTCCTGGAGGCCAAGGGACTGGTCAGGCTGGAGCCGCACCCCGAGGACCGGCGCCAGAAGGTCGTCACCTCCACCGAGCAGGCCGAGACCATGCTCAAGGAGAGCCGCCGCAAGCGGAACGCCTGGCTGGCCGACCTCGCCGCCGGGCTCGACGACGAGGACTGGGCCAAGCTCCGCGAAGCCGCCCCCGTCCTCGAGAAGCTCGCCCACCTCTGAAGTCCGCACGTTGAACGACCACCGCTGAGTCGCGCTCAGCACCACGACGCCGAGGAGGCGAACCCACTTTGAGTACGGGACCCGGAGCAGACTCCGCCCCCGCACCAGCCGCCCACGACTCAACCGCCCGCCCCCGCAAGACCTCCATGTTCGCGAGCCTCAAGGTGCGCAACTACCGCCTGTTCGCGACCGGAGCCGTCGTCTCCAACACCGGTACCTGGATGGCCCGCATCACCCAGGACTGGCTGGTGCTCTCCCTCACGGGATCCTCCGCCGCCGTCGGTGTCACCACGGCCATGCAGTTCCTCCCGATGCTGCTCTTCGGCCTGTACGGCGGTGTCATCGCCGACCGCTTCAACAAGCGCAGCCTGCTGTTCTGCACCCAGGGCGCGATGAGCCTGTCGGGTCTGTTCCTGGCCGCGCTGACGCTGTCCGGCCAGGTGCAGGTCTGGCACGTCTACGTCGCCGCGTTCTTCACCGGACTCGTGACCGTCGTCGACAACCCGACCCGGCAGTCCTTCGTCTCCGAGATGGTCGGCCCCGACCAGGTGCGCAACGCGGTCTCGCTGAACTCCGCCAACTTCCAGTCCGCCCGGCTCATCGGCCCCGCCGTCGCCTCCGTCCTGACCGCCGCCGTCGGACCCGGCTGGGCCTTCCTCGCCAACGGCCTGTCCTTCCTCGCCCCGCTCACCGGCCTGCTGCTGATGCGCACCAGTGAGCTGCACGAGACCAAGCTCGCGCCGCGCGGCAAGGGCCAGCTCAAGGAAGGCCTGCGGTACGTCTCGCGGCACCCCGAACTGATCTGGCCGATCGTGCTCGTCGGATTCGTCGGCACCTTCGGGTTCAACTTCCCGATCTGGCTCAGCGCCTACGCCGACGACGTCTTCCACGGCGGCGTCGGCATGTACGGCGTCTTCAACACCCTCATGGCGCTCGGCTCCCTCGCCGGCGCGCTGCTCGCCGCGCGTCGCCGCTCCACCCGGCTGCGGGTCCTCGCGGGCGCCGCGATCGGCTTCGGCGCGCTGGAGATCCTGGCCGCGTGGGCGCCCGGCGTCTGGGCCTTCGCCCCGCTGATCGTCCTCCTCGGCATCCTCGGCCTCACCGTCAACGTGACCGCGAACTCCACGGTCCAGATGGGTACGGAGCCGGAGATGCGGGGGCGGGTGATGTCCCTGTTCATGATGGTGTTCACCGGTGGTACCCCGCTCGGCGGGCCGCTCTTCGGCTGGCTCGCCGACCAGTACGGGGTGCGGGTCAGCTTCATGCTCGGCGGGGTGATCTGCGCGGTTGCGGCGGCCGGGGTCGGGCTCATGCTCGCCCGCGCCGCGAACCTCCGGCTCAAGGTCGACCTTCGGCGCGGAGAGCGCCACCTGCAGTTCGTACCGCGCGAGCCCCGCGAGCTGGCGGTGGCCTGACCCGGCCCTGGGTGCCGGGTGTGCGGGAAGCGCCTCCCGCCGTAGGGGCCGAGGCCCGTCGCCGGCGCCCGCCCGGTGGGGCTTCTCGCGCAGTTCCCCGCGCCCCTGAAGGGGCGCGGGGAACTGCGCGATCAGCCACGACGGCGCAGCACGCGGCGACGATCCTCAGCCCCTACGGCGGCGACGCCGTAGCCGAAGCCGACCGCATCGCGCCCGCCCCAGAAGCCGGCCGGTCCGTCACACTGTGACCCGTGAGACTTTTCGCTGCCGTGTTGCCGCCGGAATCCGCTCTCGCCCCGTTGGGGGCCGTCGTCGACGGGATGCCGGATACCGATGGGGTGCGATGGACCGGGCGGAGCGGGTGGCATCTCACGCTTGCGTTCTACGGGGAGGTGCCCGAGGAGAGCGTGGCGGAGTTGGAGGAGCGGCTGGGGCGGGCCGCCGCTCGTACTCCGGAGTTCGCGCTGGCCCTGCGCGGGGGCGGCCAGTTCGGCGGGCGGGCCCTGTGGGCGGGGGTGAGCGGCGACACGGCCGCCCTCGGGCGGCTGGCCGAGCGCGCCGAGGCCGCCGGGCGCCGGGCCGGACTGCCCGGCGAGCACCGGCGCTACCGGCCGCACCTGACCTTGGCCCGCAGCCGCCACGCCGTCGACTTCGGCCCGTACGTCGAGGCGCTCGCCCCGTTCGAGGGGCCCGCCTGGACGGTGTCCGAGCTGGCCTTCGTCCGCAGCAACCTGCCCACGTCGGGGGTGCCGGGCGAGCGGCCCCGGTACGAGAAGGTCGCCGCGTGGCCGCTCGCGGCGCCGCGTTAGGCTCGACGCGTGGACCCGAAGACCCGAAACCGGATCATGGCCGGTGTGCTCGTGCTGATGTTCGTCGTCGTGGTGGTCGCGGCGGCCGCCGGCAGGTGAGCCCGCGCGGCCGCCCCTTCCCCGATCGCCGGACTACCAGGCGAAGGCCTCCGGGGACGGTCCCGGGCCCGGGAAGATCTCGTCCAGGGACGTGAGCAGCTCCTCGCCCAGCTCCAGCTCGACCGCCCGCAGCGCTGACTCCAGCTGCCCCGTCGTCCGCGGGCCGACGATCGGCCCGGTGACCCCGGGACGGGTCAGCAGCCAGGCCAGCGCCGTCTCGCCCGGCTCCAGACCGTGCTTGTCGAGCAGATCCTCGTAGGCCTGCACCTTCTCGCGCATCGACGTGCTCTCCAGCGCGCTCGCGCTGCGCCCGTCCCGGCGCCGGCTGCCCTCCGCCTCCTTCTTCAGGACGCCGCCGAGCAGCCCGCCGTGCAGCGGCGACCACGGGATGACACCGAGGCCGTAGTCCCGCGCGGCCGGGATGACCTCCATCTCGGCGCGCCGCTCGGCCAGGTTGTACAGGCACTGCTCGCTGACGAGGCCCATCGTGCCCCGGCGGGCGGCGATCTCGTTGGCCTGCGCGATCTTGTAGCCGGGGAAGTTCGACGACCCGGCGTAGAGGATCTTGCCCTGCTGGATCAGGACGTCGACCGCCTGCCAGATCTCCTCGAACGGAGTGCGGCGGTCGATGTGGTGGAACTGGTAGATGTCGATGTGGTCCGTCTGCAGACGCCGCAGGCTCGCCTCGACGGCCCGGCGGATGTTCACCGCGGAGAGCCGGTCGTGGTTGGGCCATACGTCGCCGTCGCCCGCCATGTTCCCGTACACCTTGGTGGCGAGCACGGTCCTGTCCCGCCGCCCGCCCCCGTTGGCGAACCAGGTCCCGATGATCTCCTCGGTGCGGCCCTTGTTCTCGCCCCACCCGTAGACGTTGGCGGTGTCGAAGTAGTTGATGCCACTGGCCAGCGCCGCGTCCATGATGGCGTGGCTGTCCGGCTCGTCGGTCTGCGGTCCGAAGTTCATGGTGCCGAGGACGAGCCGGCTGACCTTGAGTCCCGTGCGTCCGAGCTGCGTGTACTTCATGTCGAACCAGCCAAGACCGTGGAGTGCGCTCTAGGCAAGCGTCTCCGCCCGCGCCCTTCACCAGAACCGCGCGTTCGCCCCACGCGTCCTCGCTTTCACCCGGTCACCAACGCCCTTTATCCTCAACGGCGTTACGCCGGTGACCAGGCGGCAAAAGGCGGGGGAGCCAGATCGGCATGAGCGGGACCAATCAGGGTGCGGGCGACGGCGGCGGGAGTGCGGAGGAGCTCGACGGGGGCGTCGACGGGGGAGTGAAGCCGCTCACCGTGTTCGACCCGGCGCGCATCGGCCCGTATCTGCTGCTCGGGCGGCTCGGGGCGGGCGGCATGGGCCGGGTGTTCCTCGCGCGGTCGGACAGCGGGCGCACCGTCGCGGTCAAGGTCGTGCACGAGGAGCACGTGTCGGACGCGCGCTTCCGAGCCCGGTTCCGGCGCGAGATCGAGGCGGCGCGCAAGGTCGGCGAGCGGTTCACCGCGCCGGTGCTCGACGCGGGCCCCGACGACGAGCCGCCGTGGGTCGCCACCGGGTACGTGCCGGGTCTGTCGCTGGAACAGGTGGTGCGCCGGCACGGGCCGCTGCCCGTGGACTCCGTGCACGCGCTCGCCGACGGGCTGCTGCACGCCCTGAAGGACATCCACGACGCGGGCATCGTGCACCGCGACCTGAAGCCGTCGAACGTGATGCTGACCGTCGACGGCACCAAGGTCATCGACTTCGGCATCGCGCGGGCTCTCGAAGCGTCCGTCGAGTCGCTGCTCACGAGTACGGGGATGGTCGTCGGGTCGCCCGGGTTCATGTCGCCCGAGCAGGTGCGTGGGCGCAGCGCCGGGGTCAAGAGCGACGTGTTCACGCTGGGCTGCGTGCTGACGTACGCGGCGACGGGCCGGCTGCCGTTCGGGCACGGTGCCAGCAGCGGGCACGCGGTGATGTTCCAGATCGTGGAGGACGAGCCGGACCTGACCGGGATCGAGGACGCGGCGCTGCGCGCGCTCGTCCTGCGCTGCCTCGCCAAGGAGGTCGACGAGCGGCCCGGCGTCGACGAGCTGCTCGCGGACCCGGACCGGGTGCGCCCGGTGGCGGGCGGGGCCGCCTGGCTGCCCGCCGAGGTCGTGGCGCGGCTCGCGCAGCAGTCGGCGCGGCTGCTCGACGCGGAGGCGGTGCCGCTGCGCGAGGAGCCGGTGGACCGGGCGACGGTCGGGCTGCGGGCCGGCCAGGAGCCGGCGCTCGCGGCGGTGACGGCGGGCGGCGGCGCGGGCAAGTCCACGAAGAAGTCCACGAAGAGGGCGAAGAAGGCGGAGGAGGAACCGAAGCGGCGTCGGAAGGCGTTCGTGGTGCTCCCCGTCGCGGTCGTCCTCACGGTCGGCGGCGGGACGATGGCGCTGCTCCCGTACGTGCGCGACGACGGGGACGCGCAGGCCCGCCGCCCGTCGAGCAGCGCGAGCGCGACGGTGAGCGCGTCCCCGACGGCCTCGGTGTCCGCGTCCCCGTCCAGGTCGGCGAAGCCCAAGGGCAAGAAGAAGGACGACGGGGCGGACGCGGGGAAGAAGAAGGACGACGGGGGCGAGACGGCCGCCCCGGACGGCGCCGACGGGCAGCAGGCGCAGGACAAGGACGGTGGCTCCGGCACGGCGTCGGGCGGCGCGGCCGACTCCGGGAGCGGCACGGACACCTCCGGCGGCTCCTCGGGCTCCGGGTCCTCCGGCGGGGGTTCGGGTTCGGGAGGCGGTACGTCCGCCGGTTCGCCGCCGCCCGCGATGACGCAGTACCGGCTCGACTACACGAACTCCTGTGTCGGCGCCTGCTCGATGCCCATCAAGGTGAGCTGGTCCCCGGTGTCCCGGGCGACCCGCTACGACATCAACTACGTCAACAAAGGCAGTCAGTTCACGGCGAAGAACGTGAACACGACGTACTCGACGTCCGGCACCAGCTACACGATCACCGGCCCGTACTCCGGCGACGAGATCTGCATCAAGGTCCGCGCGGCGAACAGCTACGGCCCGTCGGCGTGGGCGCAGACCTGGTGCGGGACGGTGCCGTACTAGGGACCGTGCCGTACTAGGAGTGCGGGTAGGGGCCGCCGATGTCCCAGGCCTGGTGCAGCGCGTCCGCGAACGCGCCGGCGAGTTTGTGCTCGCCGGAGGCGTTCGGGTGGGTGCCGTCGTAGGTGTCGCGGTGGATGTCGTACGACTCCGGGACCGAGGCGAGCAGCAGCGGGGAGCGGGGTTCGGAGAGGTCGGCGACCGCCTTCGCGAGCAGGGTGTTGAAGTGGGAGACCTGTGCGGCGAAGGGGGCGTCGGTCTCGGCCCGTACGTTGGGGATGACGGGCAGCATGACCATGCGGACGGTGGGGTTGGCGGCGCGGGCGGCGGCGACGAAGCGGCGTACGTTCTCGGCCGTCTGCTCGGCGTCGGTGTAGAAGCCGAGGTCTATCAGGCCGAGGGAGATGAGCAGGGTGTCGGCTCCGGCGGCGGTGACGGCGTCGCCGATGACGGGGGCCATGTGCTGCCAGCCCTCGCCCCAGCCGGCCAGGTGCCGTTGCGGGAAGTCGGGGTCGGCGTAGTCGTGGGTGCCGCCGTACAGGGCGGTGCGGGGGCCGACGACGGCGCAGTCGGTGCCGGTGGCGCGCAGGTGCTGCCACATGCGCAGGCGCCAGGTGTGTTCACCGGCGCTCCCGATGGTCATGGAGTCACCGACAAACATGAACCTGAGCATCCGCTCATCATGGTCGATGCCGCGGAGATCACGCCGGTCAGGTGCGTGTGAGACCGGACACGCCTGGCAAGCTGGGGGCATGCGTGCGGACAAGGCGTGGTCGCGGACGGGGCGGATCGGTGCGGTGCTGGCCGCCGCCGTTCTGGTGACGGGGGCGGCCGTGGTGCCGGCCGGGGCGGACGGGCGTTCGCCCGGCTCGGACGGGTTCACGATCAGGGACCCGCGGATCACGGAGTCCAGCGGGCTCGCCGCCTCCCGGGCCCACCCCGGCGTGTACTGGACGCACAACGACAGCGACGACGGCGCGTACCTGTACGCGATCGACGGGCGGACGGGCCGCACCCTGGCCACGCTCACCCTCACCGGGATCGGTTCCCCGCGGGACGTCGAGGCGATCTCGATCGGCCCCGACGGCGACCTCTACGTCGGTGACATCGGCGACAACCTGGGCGGCACCTGGGACCACGTCTGGATCTACAAGCTGCCCGAGCCGAAGGAGCTGCGCGACCAGACCGTGCGGGCCACGCAGTACGTCGTGAAGTACGCGGACGGGCCGCGCAACGCCGAGTCGCTGATGGTCCATCCGAAGACCGGCCGGGTCTACATCGTGGAGAAGGGCGAGGACGGGGGCGGGCTGTACGAGGGCCCGGCGCGGCTGAGCACGGCGGGTACGAACACCTTCCGCCGCATCGCCGACATCGACCTGTGGGCCACGGACGCGGCGTTCTCCCCGGACGGGAAGCAGCTGGCGGTGCGCGGGTACTTCGGCGGCGTCTCGTACGCGTGGAACGACGGCAGGCCGAAGCGGCAGGGGCAGTTGAGCGTCCCGATGCAGCCGCAGGGCGAGTCGGTGACGTACACGCCGGACGGCCGCACGCTGCTGTACGGCAGCGAGGGCAAGGGCAGTTCGGTACGGCCGGTCGAGGTGGAGGGCGCCGGATCGGGCGACGGTACGGGGACTCCCGGGACGGGCTCGGACGAGAGCGGTGGCAGCAGCGACACCGGCATCACGGGCAAGGCCGGTGCGGTGGGCGCGGCGGTGCTCCTGATCGTGGCGGTCGGCATAGGGCGCCTGACCCGCAAGTCGAAGCGGGGCTGAGTTCGCGCCCCGATAAAAGCGGCACGGGGGGCTGCGCACCGGCCGGAGCCGGTGTGCAGCCCCCCGCAGGAGAGCTGGACCCTCTGGGGTCAGAGCTGGCCGATGACGTAGTCGATGCAGTGCGTCAGGGCCGTGATGTCCGACGGGTCGATCGCCGGGAACATCGCGATGCGCAGCTGGTTGCGGCCGAGCTTGCGGTAGGGCTCGGTGTCGACGATCCCGTTGGCGCGGAGCACCTTCGCGACGGCCGCCGCGTCGACCGACTCGTCGAAGTCGATCGTGCCGATGACCTGCGAACGCTTCGCGGCGTCGGTGACGAACGGCGACGCGTACTTCGACTCCTCGGCCCAGCTGTACAGGCGGTCCGACGAGTCCTTGGTGCGGGCCGTCGTGAACGACAGGCCGCCCTGGCTGTTCATCCACTCCAGCTGCTCGCCGAGCAGGAAGAGCGTGGCGAGCGCGGGCGTGTTGTACGTCTGGTTCTTGCGGGAGTTGTCGATCGCCGTGGGGAGGCTGAAGAACTCCGGGATGTGGCGGCCGGACGCGTGGATGCGCTCGGCGCGCTCGATGGCGGCGGGCGAGAACGCCGCCAGCCACAGGCCGCCGTCCGACGCGAAGGACTTCTGCGGGGCGAAGTAGTAGACGTCCGTCTCGGCGATGTCGACCGGGAGGCCGCCCGCACCGGAGGTGGCGTCGACCAGGACGAGGGCGCCCTCGTCGGCACCGGCCACGCGCTTGATGGGGGCGGCGACACCGGTGGAGGTCTCGTTGTGGGTGAGGCCGTACACGTCGACGCCGGCCTCGGCCTGCGGCTCGGGGTGCGTGCCCGGCTCGGAGGCGATGACGGTCGGCTCGGCCAGCCACGGGGCCAGCTTGGCGGCCTTGGCGAACTTGGAGGAGAACTCGCCGAAGTTCAGGTGCTGGGACTTGTTCTCGATCAGGCCGTGCGTCGCCACGTCCCAGAACGCGGTGGAGCCGCCGTTGCCCAGGATCACCTCGTAGCCCTCGGGGAGGGAGAACAGGTCCTTCACGCCCTCGCGGACGCGGCCGACCAGGTTCTTGACCGGGGCCTGGCGGTGGGAGGTACCGAGCAGGGAGGTGCCGGTCGCGGCCAGGGCGTCCAGCGCCTCCGTCCGCACCTTGGAGGGGCCCGCGCCGAAACGTCCGTCGGCGGGCTTGATGTCAGCGGGAATCTGGATCTCAGCCACGAAAGGGAGAGTAGCGGGTGGTTCCGGCCGACCTGCGCGTTGTCCGTCCGGTGAGATGGGCCGGGACCGGGTGGCGGACGGCCACCCGGCCTCGGCCCGTGAAGGCGCCGCCGCGGGGTCAGCCGCCGAGCACGACCGGCAGCTCGAACAGGTCGTTCTGCGTGACGACCGGCTTGTTGCGCAGCTCGCCCGGCTCGACCGCGAGCCGCAGGCCGGGGAAGCGGGCGTACAGCGCGGGCAGCGCGACGCCCGCCTCCAGGCGGGACAGGGCCGCGCCGGGGCACACGTGCGGGCCGTGGCCGAAGGAGATGTGCCGGGTCGGCGAGGTGCGGGTGATGTCGAAGTCGCCGGCGGTCGGGCCGTGCGCCTGCTCGTCGCGGCCGATGGCGCCGTAGGAGACGATCAGGGCGTCGCCCTCGCGGATCGTCTTCTCGCCGACCTCGACGTCCTCGGCGGCGAACCGGATCAGGACGTGCGAGGTCGGGGTGGAGTGGCGCAGGGTCTCCTCGACGACCTGCTCCCAGGTGGCCTTGCCGTCGAGGACGAGGGCCAGCTGCTCAGGGTGCCGGGACAGGTTCACGACCGCGTTGACGATGAGGGAGATCGTCGTCTCGTGGCCGGCGGCGACCATCAGCTGGAGGGTGGAGACGATCTCCTCGTCGGTGAGGTGGTCACCGTTCTCGGAGGCCTGGATCAGGGCGCTGGTCAGGTCGTCGCCCGGCTCGGCACGGCGGGCCGCGACGACGGCGCCCATCATCGCGGCGAGCTCCATGAGCGTCGCGACGACCTCCTCCGGCGGGGTCTGCGTGGAGAAGAACTTGTCGAACAGGACCTTGAGGCGCGGGTGGTCGGCCTCGTCGATGCCCATCAGGTCGCTGATGACGTACATGGGCAGCGGGTAGGCGAACTCGGCCTTCAGGTCGACGGTGCCCTCGGTGGGGAGCTGGTCGAGCAGGCCGGCCGTCAGCTCCTCGATCCGCTCGCGCATCCGCTCGACGCGGCGCACGGTCAGCGCCTGGGCGACCAGGGCGCGCATCCGGCGGTGGTCCTCGCCGTCGACGGTGAGCATCGAGCGGCCCGGGTTGGCGAGGCCGATCAGCGGCCAGTCGGCGGGGATCTCGCCGCGCTTCCAGGCCCCCCACACCTCGATGTCCTTCACCAGGCGCTTGTCGGTGAGGAGTTGGCGGGCCTCGGCGTGGTGCGTGACCGCCCAGACGGGTACACCGCCGGGCAGTTCGACCTCCACCAGGGGCCCCGCAGCGCGCAGCTTGGCGCTCTCCCCGTCCAGGTCGGTGACGAACGGGTCGAGGGCGATGCGGCCGGCGGAGGCGTGCGGGCACGCGGAAGCGGAAGTCGTCATGGGTGGTCTCCAAGAGTCCTGGACGGGAGTGGGTGGCGTCAGAGGGCCGGCGTCGGCGTGAAGCGGACCGGGAGGTCGGTGAGGCCGCGCAGCCACGGCGAGGGCCGCCGGGTGAGCGCGTCGGCCGTCGTCGCGAGGTCGATGTCGGGCAGCCGGTCGAGGACGACCTCGATGGCGGTCCGGGCGATGACCTCGGCGACCTCCTGCGCGGGGAACGGGCAGCGGTGCTCGCCGTGTCCGAAGGAGAAGTGGGCGCTGTTGCCGCCGGTGAGGACGGAGGCGTCGGTGCGGACCTGCGGGTCGGCGTTGGCCGCGGCGAGCCCCAGCAGGAGCAGGTCGCCGGAGCGGATGTGACGGTTGCCGAGCCGGGTGTCGCGGGTGGCCCAGCGCCCGGCGACGTTCTGCGTCGGGGTGTCCTCCCACAGGACCTCGTTCATCGCCTCGGCGACGCTGTGCCGCCCGCCGAACAGGGACGCGGCGAACCGGTCGTTGGTGAGCATCAGGCGCAGCGAGTTGCCGATCCAGTCGGCGGTGGGCTGGTGTCCGGCCGCCATCATCACCATGAGGTCCTGGGCGACCTCCTCGTCGGTGAAGCCGGAGGGGTCCTGGAGCATGTACGAGGCGACGTCCTCGCCCGGCGCCGTGTGCTTGGCGGCGAGCAGTCCGACCATGGACTGCGCGAGGTGCTGCTGGCCGGCGAGGGCGCGTTCCCGGCCGTCGATCATGTCGTTCATCGCGGTGACCAGGCCCGGGCCCTGCGCGTCGGAGAAGCCGTAGATGCGGGCCAGGACGCGGACGGGCAGCAGCATCGCGTAGTCGGCGACGATGTCGCACTCGCCCTTGCCGCAGAAGCCGTCGATCAGCTCGTCGGCGAACTGCTCGGCGTGCGCCTTGAGTTCGAAGGGGTCGATGGCTTCGAGGGCGTGGCTGATCATCGCGGCGCGCCGGCGGTGCCGTTCGCCGACCGTGTAGAGGATCGACGGCTGCTTGCGGCCGATCATCGGCAGCAGCGGCCAGTCGGCGGGGATGTTGTCCCACTGGTTCCACAGGTCGGAGTCGCGGCTGAACAGGGTCGGGTCGCCGGTCACCTGGTGCAGTTCGCGGTAGCCGAGGACCAGCCAGGCCGGGATGTCGCCGTCGAGGACGACGGGGGCGACGGCGCCGTGGTCGCGGCGCATCTCCCGGTAGAGGGTGGCGGGTTCGGTCGCGAAGCGGGGGCCGGACAGGGGTACGGGCGCGGTGCCGTGCTCGGACGCGGGGCAGCCGGGGCTTGTCACGGGGCGGTCTCCTGAGGCACGTGCGGCTGACGGGCTTGAGTGGCGTGCGGGGCGTAGAGCGTCCTGAGGTGCTCGAGGAGCGTGATCAGGACGTCCTTGCTGGAGGCGCGGGTGCGCGCGTCGCAGCGGACGAGCGGCACCTCGGGGTCGAGGTCGAGGGCCTCGCGCAGCTGGTCCAGGGTGTGGTGGGGGCCGCCGAAGTCGTTGTGGGCGACGATGAACGGCGTGCCGTGGTGCTCCAGGCGGTCGATCGCGTACCAGGAGTCCTCGATGCGCCGCGAGTCGACGAGGACGACCGCGCCGAGCGTCCCGGAGAACAGGCGGTCCCACAGGAACCAGAAGCGTTCCTGGCCGGGGGCGCCGAACAGGTAGAGGACGTTGTGCTCGTCGAGCGTGATGCGGCCGAAGTCGAAGGCGACGGTCGTCGAGGTCTTCGTACGGACGCCGTCGAGGTCGGCGAGGTCGTCGACGCCCTGCCCGGCCTGCGTCATCGTCTCCTCGGTGTTGAGGGGACGGATCTCGCTGACGGAGCGGACCAGGGTGGTCTTGCCGACGCCGAAGCCGCCGACGATCACGACCTTCAGGCCGTTGTCGGCGCCGGCCGCCGGCTCCCGGCGGGCGCGCGGCGGTTCAGAGGTTGCGGAGTCCAACGAGCACCTGCTCCAGGATGTCGGGATCGGGAAGGCGGTGGGGGGACGCGGCGATCCGCGGGTGACGGACGCTGATGCGGCCCTGCACGAGGAGGTCGGAGAGCAGGACGCGCACGATGCTGACCGGCAGGCCGAGCTCGGCGGCCACCTCCACCACCGCGGTCGGCCGGCCGCACATCCGCAGGATCGTGGCGTGCTCGGACGGCATGCCGGGCCCCGGGTCCGACTCGGCGACGATCAGCGACACCAGGTCGAAGGGCACGTCGCTCGCGGGCCGGCTGCGGCCCCCGGTGAGGGTGTAGAGGCGGTCGGGGGCGTCGTCCCGGCCGGGGCGGCTCATGACGCCGGGAGCCCGGCCGGGGCGTCCGGCTGCCGGGCCTCGGCACGCAGGTGCTCGCCGAGCTGCTCGACGAGCTCGGACATGGTGTGCCCGACGAGGCCGGCGTCGGCGTCCTCGTCGGCGATCGCCGCGAGGTGGGCGCCCTCGCCGGCCCCGACGATGAACAGGGTGCCGCCGTGGAACTCGGTCATCGAGGAGCGCACTCCGCCGGTCCCGTCGCCGAACTCGGCGGACGCGCCGTGCGCGAGGGACTGGATCCCGGCGGCGATCGCGGCGAGCTGGTCCGCCTGGTCGGTGGAGAGCTCGGGGGTGTGGCACAGCTTGAGGCCGTCGCGCGACAGGACCAGGGCGTGCCGGGTGCCCGGGGTGCGCTTGAGAAGGCCTTCGAGCAGCCAGGTCAGGCCGGTGCCGGTGGTGGTCCCGCTCATCGGGGGGTGTCCTCTTCTTCCTGCTGGTGTTCTACGGGGTCTTCGGCGCGGGGCGCGGTGGCGCGGACCGCCTGGCGGAAGCTGCTGAAGCGGGCGGCGGCGGAGGCCGGGGCCCCGGGCTCGGCGCCGGCCGCCCCGGTGGCCCGGGTGCGCTCGTCGGGTGCGGCGGCCTCGGCGGCGCGGGCCTGCGCGCGCTCGGCGGCGGCGAGGGTCCGGCCGCGCGCCCGCTTGGGCAGCCCGCTGTCACCCGGGGCCGGTTCCGGATCCGTGGCCGTACCGGTCGTCGCCGCCTCGCGTTCGCCGCGTACGGGCAGGGCGTCCTGGGTGGCGGGCGCGTGCGCCAGGGCCTCGTGTTCCACGGGCTCGGGGGCGGCGTCC
The DNA here is from genome assembly GCF_055558275.1 of Streptomyces sp. NPDC025806. Taxonomy (NCBI): domain Bacteria; kingdom Bacillati; phylum Actinomycetota; class Actinomycetes; order Kitasatosporales; family Streptomycetaceae; genus Streptomyces; species Streptomyces sp. NPDC025806. The sequence continues at coordinate 210,046 of NZ_JBVHMU010000006.1, forward strand.
GGCGCGGCGGCGGGCGACGGGACCTTGAGCTGAAGCGTCGGTGTCGGCGTCGGCTCGGGTGTCCGGGAGAGCAGTTCCTGGGGGATGAGCAGCAGCACCCCCGTGCCGCCCCGCGCGGACGGCCGGAACGACACGGTCAGTCCGTGCTTGCGGGCCAGCCGGCCCACGACGGCGAGCCCGAGCCGGGTGCCGGACAGGCCGCCCAGGCCCGTCGCCCCGGCCGCCTCGCCGGACACCGCGTGCTCGGCGCGGCGCAGCTGCACCGGCCCCATCACGAGCCCGGAGTCCTCGACGGAGACGATGACGCCGGCCGGCACCTCCTCGACGTAGACGTGCACCTCGGCGGTGGGCGGCGAGAAGTTGGCGGCGTTGTCGAGGAGTTCGGCGAGGGCGTGCATGACGCCTTCGGCGGCGTGGCCCGCGACGGCTGCGGCGGTGTTGGCGTGCACGCGCACGCGCTGGTAGCCGCCGATGCGGCCCATCGCGCCGCGCAGGATCGACTCCATGGCGATGGGGCGGGCCCAGCGGCGGCCCGAGCGGGCGCCGGTGAGCACGGCGACCGAGTCGGCGAGCCGGCCGGCCTGGGCGGTGCGGTGGTCGAGGTGGAGCAGGTCGGCGAGGACGTCCTCGTCGGTGTGCCGGTGCTCCATCTCGCGCAGGTCGGCGAGCATGCCGGTGGCGAGGGCCTGCATGCGTCCGGCCGCGTTGGCGCAGGCGGCGAGCGCGGCGGCCCGTTCGGCGCGGGCGGTGCGCAGCTGCCCGGCGAGTTCGGCGGCGTCGGCGGCGTGGGTGTCCCTGGCCTGGGTCAGTTCGGCGGCGGTGCGGGCCTGTTCGGCGATGAGGCGGGCCTGTTCGGCGGCGCTCCGGTCGGCGGCGTGGCGCAGTTCCGTGACGCGGCGGCGAAGCGCGTCGGCGCTGTGGCGGGCGTGGGCGGCGTATCCGGCCAGGGCGGAGAACGCGAGCGCGGCGACGGCGGCGCCCCAGCCGAGCGGGGTGCGCACGGAGTCCGGCGCGAGGGCGACCGCCCCCGTGCCGAGCGCTCCGGTGACGAGGAGGGCGGCCAGCAGGGTGAGCGCGGCCGGGCGTGCGGGCGGCCGGTGGGGCGCGGTCATCGGTCGGGTCCTCGGGGGAGGGGGTCAATTTCCGGTCACTATAGGAGAGTTGGTGATCGGTTTGGGAACGTGTATGTCCGTATGGTGAAAAAGTGGGCGCAGTCCTGCCGTGCCGAGGGCACATGGGGGCTGCATCCTGGAGGGCATGGACGATCTGGACGGCCTGGAACGGGAACTGCGGGCGGCCGTGCGCGGCGGGGTCGACTTCTCCGTCACCGCGCGGGCCCTGAACACGATGGACGCGTCCAACTACCGCCGGGTGCCGCTCGGGGTGGTCGCCCCGAGGGACGGCGACGACGTGGCCGCGGCCCTGGAGGTGTGCCGGCGCAGAGCCGTCCCGGTCGTGGGCCGCGGCGGCGGCACCTCCATCGCGGGCCAGGCGACCGGCACCGGCCTCCTCGTCGACTTCACCCGGTACATGAACCAGGTCGTGGACCTCGACCCGGAGGCCCGAACGGCCCGGGTGCAGCCGGGAGTCGTGCTCGACCGGCTCCAGACCGCCGCCGCCCCGCACGGCCTGCGCTTCGGCCCCGACCCGTCCACCCACAGCCGCTGCACCGTCGGCGGCATGATCGGCAACAACTCGTGCGGCTCGCACTCCGTGGCCTGGGGCACGACCGCCGACAGCGTGGCGGGCCTCGACGTCCTCGCGTCCGACGGCACGGCGTACCGGCTCGGGCAGGGCTGGAAGGGCGCGCCGGACGCCCTGCACGCGCTCGTCCAGCGCGAACTGGCCACGATCCGCACCGGATTCGCCCCCTACGCGGGACTGCCGCGCCGCATCTCCGGCTACGCCCTGGACGCGCTGCTCCCCGAGCACGGCACCGACCTGGCCCGCTTCTTCTGCGGCACCGAGGGCACCCTCGGGCTCGTCACCGAGGCGACCGTGAAACTCGTTGAGAAGCCACGCGCGACAGCCCTCGCCGTGTTGGCGTACGCGGACGAGAGCGCGGCAGCCGAGGCGGCGGCGGGCCTGCTCCCGTACCTGCCGCTGACCGTGGAGGGCATGGCCGCAGACCTCGTACCGGACCGTTCCGCGCTGCCGAAGGGCGGCGCCTGGCTGTTCGTGGAGACCGGGGGCGGGACCCCGGCCGAGGCGCGGGACGCCGCCGGGCGGATCGTGCGGGCGGCCGACGTCGTGGACGCGCTTGTGGTCGACGACCCGGCCGGGCAGCGCGCGCTGTGGCGGATCCGCGAGGACGCGTCCGGCACCGCGACCCGCATGCAGGACGGCAGCGAGGCCTGGCCCGGCTGGGAGGACTGCGCGGTTCCGCCCGCCCGACTCGGCGCGTACCTACGGGACTTCAGGGGACTCATGGCCGAGCACGGGCTGCGCGGCACCCCGTACGGCCACTTCGGCGACGGCTGCATCCACGTCCGCATCGACTTCGACCTGCTGTCGGAGACCGGCGTGCGCCGCTTCCGGCGCTTCTCCGAGGACCTCGCCGCGCTCGTCGTCACGCACGGCGGCTCCCTGTCCGGCGAGCACGGCGACGGCCAGGCCCGCGCCGAACTGCTGCCGAAGATGTACGGGGAGCGGCTCGTCGGCCTGTTCGAGCAGGTCAAGGGCGCCTGGGACCCGGCGGACCTGCTGAACCCCGGCATCCTCGTCCGCCCCGCCCGCCTCGACGAGAACCTGCGCTTCGCCCCGCTGCCCCGCGAGCCGGTCGACGTCGTCTTCGGCTATCCGCAGGACGGCGGCGACTTCTCGGCGGCGGTCCGGCGCTGCGTCGGCGTCGCCAAGTGCCGTACCGAGCAGGTGGGTTCGGGTGGCGTGATGTGTCCGTCGTTCCGGGCGACCGGGGAGGAGGAGCACTCGACACGGGGCCGGGCCCGGCTGCTGCACGAGATGCTCGCGGGCGAGGTCGTCACCGACGGCTGGCGCTCGGAAGAGGTGCGGGACGCGCTCGACCTCTGCCTGTCCTGCAAGGGCTGCCGCTCCGACTGCCCGGTCGGCGTCGACATGGCCACGTACAAGGCGGAGTTCCTGCACCACCACTACGCGGGCCGCCGCCGCCCCGCCGCGCACTACGCCCTCGGATGGCTGCCGCGCTGGCTGCGCCTGGTGGAACGCACCCGCACGGCAGGACTCGTCAACTCCCTCTCCTCCGTATGCGTATGGGCGTCTCTGGTGAAGAAGCTGGGCGGGATCGCGGCCCGGCGGGACATCCCGCGCCTCGCCCCGCGGACCTTCAGCGCGGACTGGCGCCCGGGGCGGCCCCCGGCCGGGACGGAGCGCCGGGCGGTGCTGTGGCCGGACACGTTCACGGAGCACCTGACCCCGCAGGCCGGGCACGCGGCGGTACGGGTCCTGACGGCGGCCGGGATCACCCCGCTGCCGGCGCCCCGCGCGAAAGGCCGCGTGTGCTGCGGCCTCACGTACGTGTCGACCGGCCAGCTGGACCGGGCGAAGGCCGTGCTCCGCCGCACCCTCGACACGCTGCGCCCGGCGCTCGACGCGGGCCTCCCGGTGATCGTCCTGGAGCCGTCCTGCGCCGCGGCCCTCCGCTCCGACCTGCCCGAACTGCTCCCCGACGACCCGCGGGCCCGGCTGCTCGCGGACCGCGTGCTCACCTTCGCCGAGGCCCTCGAACGCCTCGCCCCCGACTGGACGCCGCCCCGCGTCGACCGCCCCGTCACCGGCCAGACCCACTGCCACCAGCACGCGGTGCTCGGCGACGCGGCCGACCAACGGCTGCGCGAGAAGGCGGGCCTGACCGGCGAGCTGAGCGGCGGCTGCTGCGGCCTCGCCGGGAACTTCGGCTTCGAGGACGGCCACTACGACGTCTCGGCGGCCTGCGCGGAGGAGTCCCTGCTCCCGGCGGTGCGCGCGGCGGCGCCCGGCACGGTCGTCCTCGCCGACGGCTACTCCTGCCGCACCCAACTGGAACAGCTCGGCGGTGTGCGCGGCCGGCACCTCGCGGAGGTGCTGGCCGACCACCTGGACCCGGCCTAGGCCCCCTCGGCCCCGTCCCGCGTGACCTCGTGGGCCAGGGCGAGGAGGTCGGGGGCGGACGGGTGGCCGGGGCCGGGGCGGCGGGCCAGATGGACCGGGAGCGGCGGGGCGTCGGTGAGCGGGACGTAGACGACGCCGGGATGCGGATGCATCCGTACGGTCGCGGTCGAGGTGACGCCGACGGCCTGGTCGGAGGCGATCTCGGCGAGCCAGTCGTCGGTGTTGGCGACGGTCAGCGCGGCGGTGGGGCGCACGGCGGGCGGCCACAGTTCGAGAGCGGTCGTGCCGGACACCGTGTTCAGGGCGATGACCTGGTCGCGGAGGTCGGCGAGCCGGAGCGCGGGGCGCCGGGCGAGCGGGCTGTCGGAGGGCACGGCCGCGACGCGCGCCTCCTCGTGCAGCAGCTCGGTCACCAGGCCGGGCGTCTCGACGGGGCCGCGCAGCAGGGCGACGTCGACGGCGCCGCGGGTGAGCCCGGCCGTCCGGTCGTCGATGCGCAGCAGCTCCAGCGGCACGTCCGGGTGCTCCTGCCGCCAGCGGCGCAGCAGCGGGGTCGTGTAGGCGCCGGCGGCGGACCAGGCGTGCCCGAGGCGGAGCGGGCGCGAGGGGGTGCGGGCGGCGGCGAGCGCGTCCTCGAACGCGGCGACGGCGGCGATCGCCTTCTCGCGGAACGCGTGCCCCTCCGGGGTCAGCGCGAGGTGATGCGTCGACCGGTCCACGAGCCGCACGCCGAGCGATGTCTCCAGTCCGGCGAGGGTGCGGGAGACGGCGGGCTGGGTGAGGCCGAGGCGGGCGGCGGCGCGCGTGACGTTGGCCTCTTCGGCGACGGCGAGGAAGCAGCGCAGGTGCCGCAGTTCGACGGTGTGGTCCCGGCTCATGCTCGTGGAGCATAACGGGAGCACACGAGGCATTTCACGCGCCATGCCCGGCGGCTCTAGCGTGGAGGACGGGAATGAGGATGCAGTGCATTCTCCTGGACGGTAAAGTCCACAATATTGAACTCGCTCGGTAGTAGGTAGTCAGTGGGGAGGCACGAGGCCTTGTGAACGGCTCGCGCACGGACAGTCGGCCGCGAACGGCCCTCGCGGCCGACGGCACCGCGACGGACGGGGCGCCCTCCGGCTCGCGGCGCGCCGCGGCCCTCGGCCCGGTGGGCCTCGTCCTGGCCGGCTGTGTGTCCGTCCAGTTCGGCGGCGCGCTCGCGGTGACACTGATGCCGCGCGCCGGCGCGGTCGGCGTGGTCACGCTGCGCCTGATCGTGGCGGCGATCGTGCTGCTGGTGGTGTGCCGGCCGCGCCTGCGCGGGCACTCGCGCGCGGACTGGGGCACGGTCCTCGCGTTCGGCGTCGCCATGTGCGGCATGAACCTGCTCTTCTACCAGTCCGCGTCCCGTATTCCGCTGGGCCTGGCCGTCACCTTCGAGGTGCTCGGCCCGCTCACCCTCTCCGTGCTGGCCTCGCGCCGGGCGATCAACTTCCTGTGGGCCGGACTCGCCCTGTGCGGCGTCTTCCTGCTCGGCGGCGCGGGTGACGGCCTGGGTGGCCTCGATCCCGTCGGCGTCGTGTTCGCCGTCGCGGCGGGCGCGTGCTGGGCCCTGTACATCGTCTTCAGCGCCCGCACCGGCCGCCGCTTCCCCCAGGCGGACGGCCTCGCCCTGGCCATGGCGGTCGCCGCGGTCCTCTGCCTCCCGCTCGGCATCGCGACCGCGGGCACCCGCCTGCTGGACCCGAAGACCGTGGCCCTGGGCTCGGCGGTCGCCATCCTGTCCTCGGTCCTCCCGTACACCCTCGAACTGATGGCGCTGCGCCGCCTGCCCGCCTCCACCTTCGCCGTGATGATGAGCCTCGAACCGGCCATCGCGGCCCTGGCGGGCTTCCTGATCCTCAGTCAGGCCCTGACCTGGCTGGAGGCCCTCGCCATCGCCCTGGTGATCGCGGCCAGCATGGGCGCGGTCCGCACCCAGGTGACCGGCGCGAAGAAGGTGCCGGTGCCGCGGGACTGAGCCCGGGGCGGGGCTACGGCTGGTGACCACGCCCCGCGTACCCCACGATCAGCATGCCCGCGCCGAAGACGAAGGCGAGCGCGCCGCCGCCCGACTGGGCGGCGTCGAGAGCGCGCTGTCCGAGCGCCGCGCAGCCGATGGCGGTCGTGAGCCCGGCGACCACGGCGATCAGGGAGATGACGACCACCTTGTAGACGCGGTGGTCGCAGCCGCTGTGGGTGGGGGCACCGGCGTTCGCGCCGCCGCCGGACGAGGGGCTGGTGCCGGGCGAGGAACTCGTGCTGGACAGGGAACTGGTGCTGGACAAAGGGCCTCCCGATTCTCCGCTGGAGCGCCGTCGACCCGTGCCGCGGCAGGCGTACCCGCCGCCGGAGCGGAGTCACGGCGTCACCGCCCTGTGGGCGGTGCAACAGGAGCGCGCCGGCCAGGCGCGCCTATTGCCACCCGGCCTGGACGCCGGGGCGCCGTATGTCCATGGTCATCGCCGAGCCGCCTTCGGGAGTGCGATCAGTTGTCCCCATCGTAGTGAGGGGCACTGACAACGCCCCTGCCCCGTAAGCCCGACCGCGGGATGTCACTCGCATTTTTCCATGCAAGCACGCTTGATTGTTTCTGTCCGCGCTGCCATGCTCCGAGCAGCCCCACGCACCGCCCCGCACACATCGCAGACCACCCTGCCCGAGGGAGCGCACCGTGTCCGAAGAGCCGTCCGTGATCGATGACCTGCGGGACGAGAGCGAGGAGCTGGACCGGCTCGTCGCCGGGCTCGACGAGGAGCGGTGGGCGCGGGCGACCCCCGCGCCGCGGTGGACCGTCGCCCATCAGATCGCCCATCTCGCCTGGACCGACCACTCCGCGCTGCTCGCCGTCGAGGACCCGGACGCGTTCGCCGGGCTGGTGGAGAAGGCGCTCGCCGCGCCCGACACGTTCGTCGACGAGGGGGCCGAGGCCGGGGCGGCGCAGCCGCCCGCCGAGCTGCTCGCCGGGTGGCGGGACGGGCGGGCGCGGCTCCAGAAGGCGCTCCGGGACGCGGCCGGGAGCAGGGCCAAGTTCCCCTGGTACGGGCCGCCGATGTCCGCCGCGTCGATGGCCACGGGCCGGCTCATGGAGACCTGGGCGCACGGCCAGGACGTCGCCGACGCGCTCGGCGTCACCCGCACCCCCACCGACCGCCTGCGCCACATCGCCCGCATCGGCGTCCGCGCCCTCCCCTTCGCGTTCGGGGCGCACGGACTGCCCGTGCCGGACGCGGAGTTCCGGGTTGAGCTGACCCTGCCGAGCGGGACCCCGTGGACGTACGGGCCCGAGGACGCCGCCCAGCGCGTCACCGGCTCCGCGCTGGACTTCTGCCTGCTCGTCACCCAGCGCGCCCACCGCGCCGACCTCGGCGTGCACGCCGAGGGCCCCGACGCCGACCGCTGGCTCGACATCGCCCAGGCCTTCGCCGGTCCGCCCGGGAAGGGGCGCCCGGCCCAGGGGAGCGCCCGGTGAACCCCCTGCGCATCGGCAACGCCTCCGGCTTCTACGGCGACCGCTTCGACGCCATGAAGGAGATGTTGACCGGCGGCGAGGCCCCGCTCGACGTGCTCACCGGCGACTACCTCGCCGAGCTGACCATGCTGATCCTCGGCCGCGACCGCCTCAAGGACCCCGCGCGCGGATACGCCCGCACCTTCCTGCGCCAGCTGGAGGAGTGCCTCGGGCTCGCCCGGGAGCGCGGGACCCGGATCGTCACCAACGCCGGCGGGCTGAACCCCGCCGGACTCGCCGAGCAGATCCGGGAGTTGGGCGCGCGGCTCGGGATCCCCGTACAGGTCGCCCACGTCGAGGGCGACGACCTCCTCGCCACCGGACGTTTCCCCGGCGCCCTCACCGCCAACGCCTACCTCGGCGGCGCCGGGATCGCCGCCTGCCTGGAGGCCGGCGCCGAGATCGTCGTCACCGGCCGCGTCACCGACGCCGCGCTCGTCGCCGGGCCCGCCGCCTGGCACTTCGGCTGGGCGCCGGACGTGTACGACCGGCACGCGGGAGCCGTCGTCGCCGGGCACGTCCTGGAGTGCGGGACGCAGGCCACCGGCGGGAACTACTCCCAGTTCACCGAGCACGCCGCCGACCTCTTCCTCCGCCCCGGCTTTCCGCTCGCCGAGATCCACGAGGACGGGTCCGCCGTCCTCACCAAGCATCCCGGCACCGGCGGACTCGTCGACGTCGGCACGGTCACCGCCCAGCTCCTCTACGAGACCGGCGGCGCCCGGTACGCGGGCCCCGACGTCACCGTCCGCCTCGACACCGTCCGCCTTGAACAGCAGGGCCCCGACCGGGTCCGGATCCACGGCGTGCGCGGCGAGGCCCCGCCCCCGACCCTCAAGACCGGCCTCAACCGGCTCGGCGGCTTCCGCAACGAGGTCGTCTTCGTCCTCACCGGACTCGACATCGACCGCAAGGCCGAGCTCGTCCGGGCCCAGATAGACGCCGCCTTCGACGCCGCGAAGTCCCGCCCGGAACACGTCCGTTGGGAGCTGGCCCGCACCGACCACCCCGACGCCCCCACCGAGGAGACCGCGAGCGCCCTGCTCCGGCTCGTGGTGCGCGACCAGGACCAGGACGCCGTCGGCCGCGCCCTCAGCGCCGCCGCCGTCGAACTCGCCCTCGGCTCCTACCCCGGGTTCCACGTCACCGCGCCGCCCGGCCGGGGCGCCCCGTACGGCGTGTTCGAGGCCGCGTACGTCGACCGGGCCGACGTCCCGCACGTCGCCGTCCTGCCCGACGGCACCCGCCGCGACGTGTCCGCGCACGAGGGCCCGACCCTGCCCCTCGCCCCGGTCGCCCCGCCCGCCCTGCCCGAGCCGCCGGCCCCGGGCCCCACCCGCCGCGCCCCCCTCGGCCGGATCGCCGGCGCCCGCAGCGGCGACAAGGGCGGCGACGCCAACATCGGCGTCTGGGCCGTCACCGAGGCGGCCTGGCCCTGGCTCGCTCACACCCTCACCGTCGAACGGCTCCAGGAACTCCTCCCGGAGACCGCCGAGTTGACCGTCACCCGGCACCTGCTGCCGAACCTGCGCGCCCTGAACTTCACCGTCGAGGGCCTCCTCGGCGAAGGCGTCGCCGCCCAGGCCCGCTTCGACCCGCAGGCCAAGGGCCTCGGCGAATGGCTGCGCTCCCGCCACCTCGACCTCCCGGAGGCCCTCCTGTGACCGCCTTGGCCAGCGCCCTGGACACCCGGTCCGACGACTACGCCGCCCACCGCACCGCCCTGCTCGACAAGCTCGCCGCGCTCGACGCCGAGCACGGCAAGGCCGTCCGGGGCGGCGGCGACAAGTACGTCGCCCGGCACCGGAAGCGCGGCAAGCTCCTCGCCCGCGAGCGCATCGAGCTGCTCCTCGACCCCGACACCCCGTTCCTGGAACTGTCGCCGCTCGCCGCCTGGGGCAGCGACTACACGGTCGGCGCCTCCCTCGTCACCGGCATCGGCGTCGTCGAGGGCGTCGAGTGCCTGATCACGGCGAACGACCCGACCGTGCGCGGCGGCGCCAGCAACCCCTGGTCCCTGAAGAAGGCCCTGCGCGCCAACGAGATCGCGTACGCCAACCAGCTGCCCTGCATCTCCCTCGTCGAGTCCGGCGGCGCCGATCTGCCCTCGCAGAAGGAGATCTTCATCCCCGGCGGCGCCATCTTCCGGGACATCACCCGGCTGTCCGCCGCCGGCATCCCCACCGTCGCCGTCGTCTTCGGCAACTCCACGGCGGGCGGCGCGTACGTCCCCGGTATGTCCGACCACGTGATCATGGTCAAGGAGAAGGCGAAGGTCTTCCTCGGCGGACCGCCGCTCGTGAAGATGGCGACCGGCGAGGAGAGCGACGACGAGTCGCTGGGTGGTGCCGAGATGCACGCCCGCACCTCGGGCCTCGCCGACTACTTCGCGCTCGACGAGCAGGACGCGATCCGCCAGGCCCGCCGCGTCGTCGCCCGCCTCAACCACCGCAAGGCGCACCCCGATCCCCAGCCTGTGGACGTCGAGCCGCCCAAGTACGACCCCGAGGAGCTGCTCGGGATCGTCCCCGAGGACCTGAAGGTGCCCTTCGATCCGCGCGAGGTCATCGCCCGGATCGTCGACGCCTCCGACTTCGACGAGTTCAAGCCGCTGTACGGGCCCAGCCTCGTCACCGGCTGGGCCCGCCTGCACGGCTACCCGGTCGGCATCCTCGCCAACGCGCAGGGCGTGCTCTTCAGCGAGGAGTCGCAGAAGGCCGCCCAGTTCATCCAGCTCGCCAACCAGCGCGACATCCCGCTCCTGTTCCTCCACAACACCACCGGCTACATGGTCGGCAAGGAGTACGAGCAGGGCGGCATCATCAAGCACGGCGCGATGATGATCAACGCGGTCTCCAACTCCCGCGTCCCGCACCTGTCCGTCCTCATGGGCGCCTCCTACGGCGCCGGGCACTACGGGATGTGCGGGCGCGCCTACGACCCCCGCTTCCTGTTCGCCTGGCCCAGCGCCAAGTCCGCCGTCATGGGCCCGCAGCAGCTCGCCGGCGTCCTGTCGATCGTGGCCCGGCAGTCCGCCGCCGCGAAGGGGCAGCCGTACGACGACGACGCGGACGCCGCGCTGCGCGCCATGGTCGAGCAGCAGATCGAGTCCGAGTCCCTGCCGATGTTCCTGTCCGGGCGGCTCTACGACGACGGCGTCATCGACCCGCGCGACACCCGCACCGTCCTCGGCATCTGCCTGTCCGCGATCCACACCGCACCGTACGAGGGCGCCCGCGGCGGCTTCGGCGTCTTCAGGATGTGACCTCCGTGATCACCAGTGTTCTTGTGGCCAACCGCGGCGAGATCGCCTGCCGCGTCTTCCGTACCTGCCGTGACCTGGGCATCCGTACCGTCGCCGTGCACTCGGACCCGGACGCGGACGCCCTCCACGTCCGCGAGGCCGACCTCGCCGTACGGCTCCCGGGCGCCACCCCCGCCGACACCTATCTGCGCGCCGAGCTCGTCGTGAAGGCCGCGCTCGACGCGGGCGCCGACGCCGTGCACCCGGGGTACGGCTTCCTCTCCGAGAACCCGGACTTCGCCCGCGCGGTCATGGACGCCGGTCTCGTCTGGATCGGTCCGCCGCCCGCCGCGATCGAGGCCATGGCGTCCAAGACGCGCGCCAAGCAGCTCATGGGCATCACGCCGCTGGGCGAGGTCACCGAGGCCGATCTGCCGGTGCTGGTGAAGGCGGCGGCGGGCGGCGGCGGCCGTGGCATGCGGGTCGTACGCGAACTGTCCGAACTGGCAGCCGAGTTGGAGGCCGCCCGCGCCGAGGCCCTGTCCGCGTTCGGTGACGGCGAGGTGTTCGTCGAGCCGTACGTCGAGGGCGGGCGCCACGTCGAGGTGCAGGTCCTCGCCGACACGCACGGCACCGTGTGGACGCTCGGCACCCGCGACTGCTCCCTCCAGCGCCGCCACCAGAAGGTGATCGAGGAGGCGCCCGCGCCCGGGCTGAGTCCCGAACTCCTCGAAGAGGTGGAGGTGTTGGCCGAGCGCGCCGTGCGGGCCGTCGACTACGTCGGCGCCGGAACCGTCGAGTTCCTCGTCGCCGACGGGGCCGCCCACTTCCTGGAGATGAACACCCGGCTCCAGGTCGAACACCCCGTCACCGAGGCCGTGTTCGGTCTTGACCTCGTCGCCCTGCAACTGCGGATCGCCGAGGGCGAGGCCCTGGACCCCGAGCCCCCGGCCCCGCGCGGCCACGCCGTCGAAGCCCGCCTCTACGCCGAGGACCCGGCCGCCGCCTTCGCCCCGCAGACCGGCACCCTGCACCGCCTCGCAGTGCCCGGCGTCGTCCGCCTCGACACCGGGTACACCGACGGCGACACGATCGGCGTGCACTACGACGCCATGCTCGCCAAGGTCGTCGCCCACGCCCCCACCCGCGCCGCCGCCGTCCGCGCCCTGGCCGGCGCCCTGGAGCGGGCCGAGGTGCACGGCCCCGTCACCAACCGCGACCTGCTCGTACGGTCCCTGCGGCACGCCGAGTTCACCGCCGCCCGCATGGACACCGGCTTCTACGAGCGGCACCTCGACGAGCTGACCGCCCCCGAAGAGGACCCGTACGCGCCGCTCGCCGCCGCCCTGGCCGCCGCGACCCGTGCCCGCTCCCGCTTCGGCGGCTTCCGCAACGTCCCCTCGCAGCCCCAGACCCGCGCCTACCGCACCGAACCCGCCGGCACCGTGCACGAGGTCCGCTACCGGCACACCCGCGCGGGCGGCTTCGAGGCCGACGGCGTCCAGGTCGTCTCCGCCTCGCCCGGACTCGTCGTCCTGGAGGCGGGCGGCGTCCGGCGCCGGTTCGCGGTCGCCGCGTACGGCGACCGCGTGTACGTGAACGGCACCGCCCTCACCGCCCTGCCCCGCTTCACCGACCCGCGTGAGCAGCGCGCCCCCGGCTCCCTGCTCGCCCCGATGCCCGGCACCGTGGTCAGGATCGCTGCGGGCCTCGCCGAGGGCGGCGCCGTCACCGAGGGGCAGCCCCTGATCTGGCTGGAGGCGATGAAGATGGAGCACCGCATCTGCGCCCCCGCCACCGGCACGCTCACCGCCCTGCACACCGCCGTCGGCCGCCAGGTCGAGGTGGGATCCCTGTTGGCCGAAGTGGCCCTCGTAGTGGAGGAAACGCCCTGATGAGCACGATCCTCGAAAGCCAGGAGCACCAGGACCTGCGCGCCGCCGTCGCCGCACTCGGCAAGCGGTACGGCCGCGACTACATGACCCGCGTCACCGGAGCCGACGGCCACCCCGAGGAGCTGTGGGCCGAGGCCGCCAAGCTCGGCTACCTCGGCGTGAACCTGCCCGAGGCGTACGGCGGCGGAGGCGGCGGCATCTACGAACTGTCCATCGTCCTGGAGGAGTTGGGCGCCGCCGGCTCCCCGCTCCTGATGATGGTCGTGTCGCCCGCGATCTGCGGCACCGTGATCTCCCGCTTCGGCACCGAGGAGCAGAAGCGGGCCTGGCTGCCCGGCCTCGCCGACGGCAGCCGCACCATGGCGTTCGGCATCACGGAGCCCGACGCCGGATCGAACTCGCACCGCATCACCACGACCGCCCGCAAGGACGACGACGGCACCTGGGTCCTCAACGGCCGCAAGGTGTTCGTGTCCGGCGTCGACATCGCCGACGCCACCCTCATCGTGGGCCGCACCTCCGACGCCCGCACCGGCAAGCTCAAGCCCTGCCTCTTCATCGTGCCGCGCGAGACCCCCGGCTTCGGGCGCCGCCAGATCGACATGGAACTGCAGGCTCCGGAGAAGCAGTTCGAACTGACCCTTGACGAGGTGCGGCTGCCCGCCGACGCTCTCGTGGGTGACGAGGACGCGGGGCTGCTCCAGCTGTTCGCCGGGCTCAACCCGGAGCGCGTCATGACGGCCGCGTTCGCGATCGGCATGGGCCGCTACGCGGTGGGCCGCGCCGTCGAGTACGCCCGTGACCGCACCGTGTGGAAGGAACCCATCGGCTCCCACCAGGCGATCGCCCACCCGCTCGCCCAGGTCCACATCGAGCTGGAGCTGGCCCGCCTGATGATGCAGAAGGCGGCGCACCTGTACGACGCGGGCGACGACATCGGAGCCGGAGAGGCCGCCAACATGGCCAAGTACGCCGCCGCCGAGGCCTGCGTGCGCGCCGTCGACCAGTCCGTGCACACCCTCGGCGGCAACGGCCTGACCCGCGAGTTCGGCCTCGCCTCCCTCATCACCGGCTCCCGCGTGGCCCGGATCGCACCGGTCAGCCGCGAGATGATCCTCAACTACGTGTCCCACCAGACCCTGGGCCTGCCCAAGTCGTACTGATCCCGACCGGTTCCCCCTCACGAGGAGTTGGCATGGTGTTCTTCAGTGACTACGCGGACGTCGAGCACGTCGACGAACCGATCCACGACGCCGTGCTCGGGGGCGCCGCCGCGCGCGGTGACGCCCCCGCCCTCGTCGACGGGGTGGCGGGCACGACCCTGACCTACGCGCAGGTCGACCAGTACCACCGCAGGATCGCGGCGGGCCTCGCCGAGGCGGGCGTCCGCCCCGGCGACGTCCTCGCCCTGCACAGCCCCAACACGATCGCCTACCCGGTCGCCTTCTACGCCGCGACCCGCGCCGGGGCCGCCGTCACCACGGTGCATCCGCTGGCCACCCCGGAGGAGTTCGCGAAGCAGCTGAAGGACTCGGGCGCCCGCTGGATCGTCTCCGTGACCCCGCTCGCCGCACCGGCCCGCGCCGCCGCCGAACTGGCCGGCGGGATCCAGGAGATCTTCGTCTGCGACCCCGCGGGCGACTCCGGCCTGCGCTCCCTGCTCGACCTGCTCGGCACCGACGCCCCCGAACCGCACGTGCCGGTCGACCCGGCCGAGGACGTGGCCGCGCTCCCGTACTCCTCCGGCACCACCGGCGTCCCCAAGGGCGTCATGCTCACCCACCGCAACATCGCCACGAACCTGGCCCAGCTCGCCCCCCTCGTCCCGGCCGGACCCGAGGACCGCGTCCTCGCCGTCCTCCCCTTCTTCCACATCTACGGCCTGACGGCCCTGATGAACGCCCCGCTGCGGCAGGGCGCCACCGTCGTCGTCCTGCCCCGCTTCGAGCTGGACACCTTTCTCGCCGCGATCGAGAAGCACCGCATCACCGCCCTGTACGTGGCCCCGCCGATCGTGCTGGCCCTCGCCAAGCACCCGGCCGTCGAGGGCTACGACCTCTCCTCCCTGAAGTACCTGATCAGCGCCGCCGCCCCGCTGGACGCCGACCTCGCCGCCGCCTGCTCCCGCCGCCTCGGCCTGCCGCCCGTCGGCCAGGCCTACGGCATGACGGAGCTGTCGCCCGGTACCCACGTCGTGCCGCTCGCCGCGAAGAACCCGCCCCCGGGCACCGTCGGCAAGCTGATCGCCTCCACCGAGATGCGGATCGTGTCCCTCGACGACCCCGACAAGGACCTCCCGCCCGGCGAGTCCGGGGAGATCCTCATCCGGGGCCCGCAGGTCATGAAGGGCTACCTCGGACGGCCCGACGCCACCGCCGACATGATCGACGCCGACGGCTGGGTGCACACCGGGGACGTCGGCCGGGTCGACGAGGACGGCTGGCTGTTCGTCGTCGACCGGGTGAAGGAGCTCATCAAGTACAAGGGCTTCCAGGTCGCCCCCGCCGAACTGGAGGCCCTGCTGCTCACCCACGACGGCATCGCCGACGCGGCCGTCGTCGGCGCCACGGACGCGGACGGCAACGAGATCCCGAAGGCGTTCGTCGTCCGCGCCGACCCGTCCCTCACCGAGGACGACGTGCTCGCCTTCGTCGCCGGGCACGTCGCCCCGTACAAGAAGATCCGCCGCGTCGCCTTCACCGACGCCGTGCCCCGCGCGGCCTCCGGAAAGATCCTGCGCCGCCTGCTGAGGGAGAGCTGACCCCGCCATGCCCGAACAGCCCCTGATCCGCGCCGCCCACGACCGCGGCGTCACCACCCTCACCCTCGACTCACCGGGCAACCGCAACGCCCTGTCCCACACCTTGGTCGCCGCACTCACCGCGCGCCTCGCCGACACCGCCAAGGACCCCGACGTACGCGCCGTCGTCCTCACCCACACCGGCAACACCTTCAGCGCGGGCGCCGACCTGCGCGACCCGCCGCACCCGGACGCCCTCGTCGGACTGCTGCGCGGCATCGTCGAGCTGCCCAAGCCCGTCGTCGCCCGCGTCACCGGGCACGTCCGCGCGGGCGGCCTCGGCCTGCTCGGCGCCTGCGACATCTCCGTGGCCGCCACCGCGTCGACCTTCGCGTTCACCGAGGTCCGCATCGGGGTCGCCCCCGCCGTGATCTCCCTGCCGCTGCTGCCCCGCCTCGACCCGCGCGCGGTCGCCCGCTACTACCTGACCGGCGAGAAGTTCGACGCGGCGGAGGCCGCCCGGATCGGGCTCGTCACGGCGTCCGGCGAGGACGCCGACACGGCGCTCGCCCCCGTCCTCGACGGACTGCGCCGGGCCGAACCACAGGCCCTGGCCGAGACGAAAGCGCTGCTCACGGTTAAGGTCCTGGAAGCCTTCGACCGGGACACGCGGACCCTGCAGGACCTGTCCGCCCGCCTTTTCGCCTCCGAACAGGCCCGGGAGGGGATGACGGCCTTCCTCGAACGACGGGACCCCGCATGGGTGTGGTGACCCCGCGCGCAGCCGGCTCACGCGCTGCGACGCCGCCGAAGCAGGACCGCTCGCGGGCCACCCGCCAGCGGCTCCTGGAGTCCGCCGTGGCCTGCCTCGCCGAGCGCGGCTGGTCCGGGTCGACCGTCTCCGTCGTCGCCGAGCACGCCGGGGTCTCCCGCGGCGCGGCCCAGCACCACTTCCCGACCCGCGAGGACCTGTTCACGGCGGCCGTCGAGTACGTGGCGGAGGAGCGCTCGACGGCGCTGCGCGCGATCACCCCGGCGGGCCGCGCCGAGGCCGTCGCCGCGCTGGTCGACCTGTACACGGGCCCGCTGTTCCGCGCGGCCCTGCACCTGTGGGTGGCCGCGTCGAACGAGCCGCAGCTGGGCGACCGGGTCGCCGAACTGGAGGGCCGGGTCGGCCGCGAGGCGCACCGCATGGCGGTGGAGCTGCTCGGCGCCGACGAGGCACGGCCCGGGGTGCGGGAGACCGTGCAGGGCCTGCTCGACATGGCCCGGGGCCTCGGCCTCGCGACCCTGCTCAAGGACGACGGGGCGCGGCGCGAGCGGGTCGTCGCCCAGTGGACCCGCATCGTCGACGAGGCGCTCGGCTGAGCACGCGGGTGCGCCCGCCCCTACCGGTAGGGGCGGGCGCACACGTGCGACCGTGGCGTCAGTCGTTCACACAGACGTTGCCGGCGGCGGGGTTGAGCAGGCCGATCACGCTGATCGAGTTGCCGCAGACGTTCGCGTCGAGGTCGATCGGGACCTGCACCACGTTGCCGGACAGAACGCCCGGGCTGTCCTTGGCGACGCCGACGGCGGTGGCGCCGTCAGGACCGTCGTGCGCGGAGGCCATGGACGCGGAACCCAGCACGGCGACGCCGGCCAGTGCCGCGGCTGCGGCGAATGCGCGAAGACGCATCGTTTCTCCCTGTAGGTGGGGGATATGACCCGTATATCTGACCAACGGCGGTCGCCGTACCCCACTGATTGCGCCGTACGGGGGCGCGTCGCGGCTCAGTACCCGCGGGCCGCCGGGCCGCCGGCCGACGGCTCGACCCGCACCCAGCCCCGGGACGGCCGGACGGGCGCGGCCTGCCGCGGCAGGGTCTTGCCGCGGGAGCTCCACAGGCGCACGACGGTCTCGTAGATCGGCGTCTCGGAGGGCTCGCTCTTGTGCTGATGCTCCACGGTCTGCTGCTCCATGGACTGTTCAACGAAGCCCGCGGGCTCGGGGCACCGTGCGTTATGCCGCTGCAATCTGCTCAGCGGCTCTGCAGCATCCGCGCGAGTCCGTGCCCGAGCCGCCGCTTCAGCTCCCGCAGCGGCTGCGCGCGGTCGATCGCCCGGTCGAGCCGGTAGTACAGCTGCGGCGGGACATAGGGCAGGAGCGGCGAGTGACGCTGCCCGAGCAGGGCGAACATCTGGTGCGGCTCCAGGTCGATGTACCGGGTGAGGTTCTCGTACCAGCCGGCGCTGTAGCGGGCCGCGCTCTGCAGCGGCAGCAGCTCCCGCCTGCGGGTGCGCTCGTACGCGGCGAGGGCCGGGCCGAGCGGGCGCCCCGCGCGCAGTTCGGCGGCGAGCGCGATGGCGTCCTGCATGGCGAGGGTGGTGCCCGCGCCGATCGAGTAGTGGGTGGTGTGGGCGGCGTCGCCCAAGAGCACGAGGTTGCCGTGCGACCAGGTCTCGTTGGTGACCGTGGGGAAGCACTGCCACTGGGAGGGGCCGTCGGCGTCGGTGCGGCCGATCAGCCGGTGTCCGTCGAGCGGCCCGGAGAACAGTTTCTCCAGGAGCCGCAGCGCCTCCTCCCGCTCCATCGTGTCGAGCCCGAGCCCGGCCCAGGTGGCGGGCGCGCACTCGACGATGCAGGTGCTGTGCTCGCCGTCGAACCCGTACGCGTAGGCCCACACCCAGCCGTGCTCGGTCTCGGTGAACGCGAAGGTGAAGGAGCGGAACACCTTGGTGGTGCCGAGCCAGACGAAGCGGTTGGTGCCGGTGGTGACGCGGGTGCCGAACCGCTCGGCGTGGTGGGTGCGCAGCGCGCTGCGGGCGCCGTCGCCGGCCACGACGAGATCGGCGTCGCGCAGCAGCGCGTCGTCGGGCGCGACCGTGCGCCCGTACGTCACCTCGACGCCCAGCTCCGCCGCCCGGTCGGACAGCAGGGCGAGCAGCCGGTGCCGGCCGATCGCGCGGCCCTCGTCGCCCTCGTGCACGGTGACCCGGTCGCGGACGTGCGCGACGCCGTCGCGCCAGCGCAGCGAGTGCCGGTCGACGCCCCGCGCGGACGGCTCGTCGTGCGTCATGAGGGTGTCGAGCATCTCGGGCCAGTAGGTGACGCCCC
Source organism: Streptomyces sp. NPDC025806 (assembly GCF_055558275.1). Classification (NCBI taxonomy): domain Bacteria; kingdom Bacillati; phylum Actinomycetota; class Actinomycetes; order Kitasatosporales; family Streptomycetaceae; genus Streptomyces; species Streptomyces sp. NPDC025806. The sequence continues at coordinate 228,622 of NZ_JBVHMU010000006.1, forward strand.
AGCCATAGGTGGCACCGGCCGGGTTCTTCTCGTACACCCGGATCTCGTGGCCCGGGTCCTGGCGCTTCAGGAGCACGGCCAGATACAGGGACGCGGGCCCTCCGCCGACACAGATCACCTTCATGCGCGTTCGCTCTCCTCGTCGCCCGATGCCTGACGTCGCGTCATTACTTCAGGAACGACGGGGCGTTCGTGGAGTTATCGTGCATTTCTCCCACCGGAGGCGCACAAGGTGACTCCAGAAGGGTCATGATTCCTACCCTTTTCCGGAAGTATCCAAGTATCAGCCGTTACGAGGCCGGTGCTCCGCCGTTGAAGAGGCGACGGCTGCGACCACGCGGCCGCACGGGCAAGCAGAAGGAGTACGTGATGTCTCGCATCGCGAAGGCAGCCGCTGTCGCTCTCGGCACGGGTGCTGTGGTGCTCAGCGGCGCCGGACTGGCCGCGGCCGACGCCGGCGCCCAGGGCGCTGCCGTCGGTTCCCCGGGCGTTCTGTCGGGCAACCTGGTCCAGGTCCCCGTCCACGTCCCGATCAACGCCTGCGGCAACACGGTGAACGTCATCGGTCTGCTGAACCCGGCGTTCGGCAACACCTGCGTCAACAACAGCGGTGGCGGCATGGACGACGGCGGCCACGGCGGCGGCTACGGCGACTCGGGCTACGAGGACGCCGGCTACGGCGGCTGACGCACCCCGCCCGCGTCCAGCGGACGAGAGCCCCCGGCACGGTGGAGCCGGGGGCTCTGTCATGTCTCCCCGTCACGCATAGCGGTACAGCGCCCCGTGGTCGAGCATGTCCCGCACCGGGGTGTCCCACGGCGGCATCACGTCGTCCGCCGAAAGCACCCGGTCGTGCTGCCGGTCGGTGATCGGCAGCGCCCGCCGCGGCAGATACGGATCGGCGTCCGGGTGCTTCTTGCGCCAGCGCGACCAGCACAGGTCCACGAACGAGTGGTGCAGCCAGAACACCGGGTCGTTGACCGAGCCGGCGCCCAGCATGTGCCCGCCCACCCAGCGGTGCACCAGGTTGTGGTTGAACCAGGTGCCGGAGCCGCGCCGCACCGGCCAGCCCTCCAGCTTGTTGCGGAAGCCGGTCGACGCCACCGAGTTCCACGGATCGGCGTCGTAGCGGGTCTCGTCCATCGCGGACGCCAGCTGCGCCGCGCTCGGCAGCGACACCGGTGCCTGCGGGCGCCCGAAGTCCCGCATCAGGAAGTCGCCTTCGGTCACCGCCTCCCGGACCGTCCAGTGCCCGGTGCTCCGCGCGAACGGGCCGGTCGTCACCCGCCGGTCGGAGCGCCGCCCGTTCCCCCCGAGGAAGTCCTCGCCCCACAGCGACGAGGCCGGCGAACGGTCCGCCGTCCAGTCCCAGTACGGCACCGCGACCCCCGGGTCGATCCGCTGCAGCGCCCGCTCGAACTCCAGCAGGAACTTGCGGTGCCAGGGGAAGAACGACGGCGTCATGTGCGCGACCCGCAGCCCGCCGTCACCGTCGCCCTGGTAGAAGTCGATGTGCATCGCCACGAAGTCGTCGTAGCGGCCCCTGCGTTTGAGCGTCAGGACCGCGTCCACGAAGCGGCGCTTCTGCGCCCTCGTCAGGGACCGCTGGTTCTGCCGTGTGTACGCCACGGGCCCTCACACCTTCGCTTCGGGGGACATGGGGTGCGCCCGCAGAGCCTGGCCGTCCAGCTCGTCGACGGCGCCGCGCGCCGCGTCCCGGGCCGTCGGGTGCGAGGTGTAGTGGTCGACCATGCTCAGGTACGAGCCGTCGGCGCGCCGCATCAGATGCAGGGGCCGCCCGTCGACCCGCACCTCGAAGGCGCCGCCCGGACCGGTGGCCCCCTGGATGCGGCGCCCCCGGTAGCTCTCGTCGAACGCGTCGGCCGCCCGCGCGGCCCCGTCGGACTCCGTGCCCGCCCGGCCCATCTGCCAGAGCCCCGCGGCCGTCGCGCCGCCGCCCAGCAGGATCAGCCCGGCACTGCGGCGGGTGAGCAGCCGCCGGCGCGGCCCGGCCCCGGCACCCTCGGGTGCGGGCGCGGGTGGCGCCGTGACGGTCTCGGTCGGGGGCGCATCGGTCACGGGCACAGTGGTCAGGGGCGCAGCGGGATTCACGGCCGCCTCTCTTCTACGGGTCCAGGGCTCGCCGTACGGAACGGGCGGGTGGGCCGGCCGGCGAGCGGCGCCCGGCCCACCGATGGCACGTGCGCCTAGCCGAGGCCGAGGTCCGCGCCCGGCTGGGCCCGCAGGTCCGGGACGCCGAGACCCAGCTGCGGGGCGGACAGGTCCGGCAGTCCGAGGCGCTCGGCGCGCGGCCCGGTCAGCGGCGGGTTCACCGAGGCGCCGGGCGACTCGGCGTGCACCGGGGACGCCTCGGTGTGCAGCCCGACCTCCTTCACGGTGTCCGTCGGCAGGAGCTGCGGCACGGGCAGTTCGGCGGCGGTGGCGGGCAGTTCGGTGCCGAGCGGTACGCGCGGCAGCAGGCCCTGGGGGAGCAGGTGCTGCTCGTCGTACGTCGGGCCCTCGGGCGCGCCGGGGATGGGCAGCGGAGCGGCGGTGCTCAGGTGCGGGGCGTCCACGTGCAGCGCGTCCTCGACACCGGCCAGCGGCACCTCGACGGGCACCGAGGGCGCGCTCGCGGCCGCGGCCGGGGCCGCACCGCCCGCGGCGGCGGCGACGCAGCCCGCGAACACGGCCAGTGTTCCGCGCACGGTCAAGCGGGTGAAGCTCATGTCTTTCCGACCTCCTTGAGAATCCCCCCTGTGAGCCCCCCGGCTGTCCGGCCGAGCGGACTCAGCCCGTCCAGAAGCTCCACCAGCGCGTCAGGATCAGCATCCCGATCGCGCCCAGGTGCAGCACGGGCATGACCCAGCCGAACTCCTCGGCGAGGACCCGTGCGCCGCGCGGGGCCGGCAGGAAGCCGCCCCGCACGGTGAACGAGGTCACCGCCCAGAACATGAGGATGGTGGCGACCCAGGCGAGGCAGCACCACAGACACAGCGCGTTGATCCGGTAGAGCGACTGGAACTGCAGCCAGCTCACGAACCCGACGCCGAACGCACAGCCCGCGTTGAAGGTCAGCCAGTACCAGCGGGGCATCCGCGCACCGGTGAGCAGGCTCAGGCCGGCGCAGACGACGATCCCGTACGTGACGAGCCCGAGCATCGGGTTCGGGAAGCCGAAGACCGACGCCTGCGCGCTCTTCATGACGCTGCCGCAGGCGATCACCGGGTTGAGGCTGCAGCCCGGGGTGAAGTCCGGGTCCTTCAGCAGCTCGAACTCGTCGAGGGTGATGACCCAGGACGCGAGCAGGCCCGCGACGCCGGTGAGGGCGAGCAGCACGGCGAGCGGCCTGCTCGCGGCGCGGCCCGCGGGGGCGTCGGCGGCGGCCGGTGCGCGATGGCCCGCCTGGGGGCCGATCCGCGCGGTCGACCGGTGCAGTCCGGTGCTCACCGCAGCCGGCGGATCGGCAGCAGGCAGTGCGCGGCGGCGGTGAGGGTCTCCTCGGCGCCGGCGAACCGCCGCAACTCCTCCTCGTCCACGGGCTGTCCGGGTACGGCGGACCAGGGGCGCGCGGTGAACAGGAAGTAGGCGCCGTCGCGGGCCTCGGCGGCCGCGAGCCACTCCGGCGGCACGGGGCACTGGGCGTTCAGCCACGGCATGGTGACGACGGCCTGGCCCGCCTCGACGAGCAGCGACACGGGGAAGCTCGGGTGCCGGGTGGCGTCGTGGACCGTGGTGCCGATGCTCAGTCCGTTGTTGCCGAGCAGCGCGCGCACGGCGGCCTCCGAGCCGGCCGGACCGGCGGGGGAGTCGCCCAGCGAGTACGCCAGCAGGAAGGGCATGTCGCCCTGCCCGTCGTCGTGTTCACCGCTCCAGGCGATGACGGCCAGGGTGCCCAGATCGCCGGGCCGGAAAGTGGTCTCAATACTCGACGTCGAAGTCACCGCAGAAGCCTAGCCAGCGCATTCGGGTTTCCCGGGCGCACATCACCCCATCGGCCGAACGTCTCCCACTCTTTCGATAAGACGTCAAACACGAGTACGCACAGGAGAGTTCGAGGAAAGGGGGGCGGAATGCGGAACGGGAAATGCCGAAGGCCGGCGCCGGGAGCGTTCCCGGAGCCGGCCTTCGCGGCGTGACGTCAGCCTCAGTTGTTGACGCAGGTGTTGCCGAACGCCGGGTTGAGGCCCGCGATGCCGTTGACCGTGTTGCCGCAGACGTTGACCGGGACGTGGACGGGGACCTGGACCAGGTTGCCCGACAGGACGCCCGGGGAGTGGGCGGCGACGCCCTCGGCGCCCGCGTCGGCGAACGCGGCACCCGACGCGGCACCCGCGGCGATACCGGCGGCGGCGAGAACGAAGGCGGCCTTCTTCGAAGTGCTCATGGGAGAACCTTTCGTGACAGGGAGAGGATTTGGATCGTATGGGGCGGGATCGTCCGAAACCTGGTAAGGACACACCGCCGTAAAGGGGACGGCTCGGGCGGCTACTTGCCGACCGGGACGCCGCCGAGGAGGCCGCCGCCGGAGTTGAGGGCCTGGGCGGCGGTCGTGACGGTGCCGATCGCGTTGTCCTGGCGCTTGGGGTCCAGCAGGTTGGTGTTCACCGGCTCGACGTCGAGCGTGGGCTGACTGGTGATCTCGTTCAGCGCGCCGTTCAGGCTCATGGGCGGCATCGCGGGGGCGGCGTCGGCGGCAAAGGCGGGGGCGGCGGCGCCGGCCAGCGTCAGGGAGCCGGCGACCACGGCGGCGGCCTTCAGAACCTTCATCATCGTCACTTTCGTCACGGGGGTGGGGGGAGTGCGGCCTGTCCAACGAGCGGCCCCGGCTGCGGAAACGCACGACGAAGGGCCCGCCGGACGGATGAACCGTCCGGCGGGCCCTCCGGGGCCGACCGCCGCTACGTGAGCGGAGTCGAGGGCAGCGCGGGCGCCGCGGGCAGCGAGGACGTCGGCAGGGTCGACGTCGACGGGAGCGTGGACGTCGAGGGCAGCGTGGACGTCGACGGCAGGCTCGACGTCGGCAGCTGCGGCAGCGCGGGCAGGCCCGGCAGGTTCGGCGCCGGCAGACCGCCGCTCAGCAGCGTGGCCGCGACCACGTTGACGAGGTTGGTGAGGACGACCGGGGCCTGGGTGGCGACGGTCGCGGCGTCACCCGCGGCGGCCGCCTTCAGCAGGGCGTCCACGGCGGACTGGAGCGCGGTGAGGGCGTCGCCCTTCACGTCGAGCGGGGCCTGGGCGGCGCGTGGGGCACCGGCGGCCGGGGCGTTCGGCACCGCGGGGGCCGCGGCCTTCGCCGCGTCGATCGCGGACTTCACCGCGTCGGCGTGCTTGGTCACGTCCTCGGGGGACAGCTTGCCGCCGTCGGCCTTGAGGACGGCGTCGAGGAGGTCGGTGACCGGAGTCAGGACGCCACCGACGTCGTGCAGGGTCTTGGTCTGAGCGAGCAGGCCGTCGGCGCCCGGGACCGGGGCGGACGACACGTCCGTGCGGCTGGTCGGCTCATGGGCGGAGCCCGCGGCGATGGCGGGGGCCGCCGCGCCTATCAGGAGAGTGGCGCAGAGGAGGGAGCCGGCGAGCGGCCGTACGGGAAAAGCGGACATGAGGGAACCTTCCGAGGGTTTTCGGTGATGCAGACTTCACCGTGGAATCCCGCGCGGCGCGCCGCAAGCGCCCCGCCGCCAAACGGGTAACGGGGCCTCGGAAACGACCCGGAACGCAAACAGCCGCCCCCTCCCGGTGAGGGAAGGGGGCGGCTGCGGAAGAGTCGTGCTGCGGCGTCAGTTGTTGACGCAGGTGTTGCCGAAGGTCGGGTTCAGCAGACCGATGACGTCGACGGTGTTGCCGCAGACGTTGACCGGCACGTGGACCGGGACCTGCACGAGGTTGCCGGAGAGCACGCCGGGGGAACCGACGGCGGCACCGTGCGCCCCGGCGTCGGCGGAGGCGACACCGGCGCTGCCGGCCATCGCGGCGGCGGCCACTGCGGAGAAGACGACTGCCTTCGCGGTACGCGACATGAAACTGCTCCTTGATCGTTCTGCTCGGTCAGGGCTGGCGCCTGACGCGTGGTGCAACGGACGGGCGCGGCAAGAGTTGCGGCTCCGAACGGGTGAATGACCGTGCGTCGCTTGAACACCCGCACGTGAATCCGACGCTCGCGGAGCGGGAATTTCACAACTCCAACACACCTCGTGTATCAAGTGAAAGTCGCTTTCCTGACGTTACTGTTGGCGACCCCTAAAGGGTGGAATGCGGCACCGGGTAGACGGACAAGTATGAATTTCTGATTGCTCACCCGGTGTCGCGGTGTCGGTCTTTCAGTCATTTCCTGATCGTCCGCGGACAAGGAAGAGGCGATGCATGTGACGCCCGCATCCCTGCCGCCGCGTGTCCTCCACGTGACGCAGCCGGTCGACGGCGGCGTGGCCCGTGTGGTCGCCGATCTCGTACGTCTGCAACGGGCCGCGGGAATGCGGGTGGCGGTCGCCTGCCCGCCCGCCGGAGCCCTGCCCGCGCTCCTCGACGCCGCGGGATGCGAGGTCCTCGACTGGGCGGCCGTGCGCTCCCCGGCCCGCGGCGTGCGCGACGAGGTCCGCCGCCTGGGCGAGTTGGTCACCCGTACGGCACCCGATCTGATCCACGCGCACAGCGCCAAGGCGGGCCTGGTCACCCGGCTCGCCGTGCGCGGCCGTGTCCCCACCGTCTTCCAGCCGCACGCCTGGTCCTTCGAGGCCGTCGGCGGTCCCGCGGCGCGGCTCGCCCTGAACTGGGAGCGGTTCGGGGCCCGTTGGACCACCCGGCTGATCTGCGTCAGCCGGGCCGAACGCGACCACGGGCGCCGGCGCGGGGTGCGCGGGCCCGTCAGCCTCGTGCCCAACGGCGTCGACCTCGGCCTCTTCCACCCCGGCACCGGCACCGAACCCCCGCCCGAGGGCCTCCCCGAGGGCGACGGGCCGCTCGTCGTCTGCGTGGGACGGCTGTGCCGGCAGAAGGGCCAGGACGTCCTGGTCAAGGCCTGGCACGAGGTGGGCCGGCAGGTGCCCGGGGCCCGCCTCGTCCTCGTCGGCGACGGGCCCGACGCCGCCCGGCTGCGCGCCGCCGCCCCGCCCGGCGTCACCTTCACCGGCGCCGTCGCCGACCCCGCCGCCTGGTACCGGGCCGCGGACCTCGTCGTCCTGCCCTCCCGCTGGGAAGGCATGGCGCTCGCCCCGCTCGAGGCCATGGCCTGCGCAAGCCCCGTACTGCTCACCGACGTCGACGGGGCCCGCGAGAGCCTGCCGCCGGGCCGGGCCGCCGGCTGCCTGGTCCCGCCGGGGCGGCCCGAGGCCCTGGCCCGCGCCCTGGCCCGGCTGCTCGCCGACCCCGGGAAGCTCGCCGCCCTCGGCGCGAGCGCCCACCGCCACGTCCGCGAGCACCACGACGTCCGGCACACCGCGGCGGCCGTGGCCGACGTCTACCGCGACCTCCTGGAGCCGGTCCGGAGCTCCCCGTCCGCGCCCCGACGTCCGGCACGCCCGCTCGACGCACGGGAGGCCGGGACAGGCGGCTCCGCCACATGACCCGTTCGCCCGCACACCGATCGCACGCACCGACCGCCGCTGCGCCCGCGCTCCGCGCGGACGACGGGGAACTCCGGACAGGCCCCCGGCGGGAGGCCACCGAGCAGAGAGAGCCGATCGCGACGTGACCCCGGAACGCACCGCCGCCCCCTCGGCCGCCCCGCCGGGAGGCTTCTCGGGCACCGTCGTCGCCCCGCGCGCCGCCGGCGGCGCCGCCGCGCTCGCCCGGGACGGCGGCCGCCCCCGCGACCGGCCCTCCCGCGCGGTCCTGGTGGCCTCCGACGAGATCGCGGCCCTGCTCGCGACGCTCGCCCTCACCGAGGCGCAGCGCGGGCCGCTGGTCCTGGCCGCGTTCGTGCTCCTCGTCCTCGTGCTGCACGCCGGGGCGGGCCTGTACCGGTACAGACCCGAGCCGTACATGCTCGACGACCTGCCCGCCGTCGCCGGGCGCGGCGTCCTCGCCTGGTGCGTCCTCGCCGCCGGGCTCGCCACCCTGCCGGGGCGGACCCCGCTCGGGCTCACCGCCCTCGCCACCGGCTGCGCCGCCCAGGTCGCCCTCGCCCTCGCCGGGCGGGCCCTCGTGCACCGGCGCCGCCGCCTCGCCCTCGTACGCCGCCCCGTCAGCACCCTCCTCGTGGGGCCCGAGGCGCAGGCCCGCCGCGTCGCCGCCGCCCTCCAGCGCCACCCCCGCAGCGGCGTACGGCCCGTCGGCGTGGTCGGCGACCCGGCCGACGGCGCCGAGCGCGAGGACGGCGACCTGCCCGAACTGCCCGTGCTCACCACCCCCGGCGACGTGCGCCGCGCCGTCATCCAGAACGGCGTACGGCGCGCCCTCGTCCTCGGCGGCTCCGGCGCCCCCGAACACCGCGCCCGGCTGCACTGCCTGTCCGAACTGCGCTGCGAGATCTGGGAACTGGACCCCGACCCCACCCCGTACGTGCCGCTGCGCGGCCGGAGCGAGGACGGCCTCGCCGGCTTCCGGTGCCGTCCCCTCGCCGGGCCCTCCCTGCCCGTGCACCCCGGCAAGCGCGCCCTCGACGTGAGCGTCTCCGCCGTGCTCCTCGTCCTCCTGTCGCCCCTGCTGCTGAGCTGCGCGCTGTGGCTGCGCCTGTGCGAGGGGCCCGGCGTCGTGTTCCGGCAGGAGCGGATCGGCAAGGACGGGCGGCCCTTCACCCTGCTGAAGTTCCGCACCATCCGGCCCGCCGACGCGCTGGAGTCCGCGACCCGCTGGAGTGTCGCCGACGACCGCCGCATGTCGCGCTTCTGCCGCTTCCTGCGCCGCACCTCCATCGACGAGCTGCTCCAGCTGTGGAACGTCTTCCGCGGCGACATGAGCCTGGTCGGCCCCCGGCCCGAACGCCCCTACTTCGTCATGAAGTTCGGCGAGACCCACCCCGGCTACGGCGACCGCCACCGCGTGCCGACCGGCATCACCGGACTCGCCCAGATCAACGGGCTGCGCGGCGACACCTCCATCGAGGACCGCTGCCGGTTCGACAACGCCTACATCGACCAGTGGTCGCTGTGGCGGGACATCACCATCCTGCTGCGCACGGCCGCCGAGTTCGTCCGCCCCACAGGGAGCTGACCCGGTGACAGTCCTGCCCGCCGCCCTCACCGCGCCCCGGCCCGACCCGGTCCGCGCCCTCCTCGCGGCGGTGCGCCGGGCCGGGCCCGTCCTGCCGGTGCTGCTCCTGATCGCCATGCTGGGCCTGCCGCTCGACACGAGCGGCGCCCAGGAGGGCAGCGGCGGCACCCCCGCCGACGCCGTCTCCGGGCTCCTCGTCCTCTTCTGCGCCGTACGGGCCGTGCGCACCCGGCAGCGCCCCCTCACCCGTACCGCCCTGCTCGTGCTCGCCCTGCCCGTCGTCGGCGTCGCGATCGCCGCCCTCGGCGCGGGCTCGACGGACAACGCCCTGGTGGGGGTCGCGCGTTACTACCAGATCCTCGTCCTCGTCCCCGCCGCCGTGCTGCTCGCGATCCGCGACCGCGACGACTTCCGGCGCGTCGCGTGGGGCCTGGTCGCCCTCGCCCTGTGGCAGGGCGGCATCGGCGTGCACCAGTACCTCACCGGGACCGGCGCCTCGTACGCCGGCGAGGACGTGCGGGCCGTCGGCACCTTCGGCGCCACCGACGTGATGGGCATGTCGACCGTCGTCGCGTACGGCCTGATCTGCTCGGTCGCCCTCGCGCTGGGCCGGGTCCCCGACGGCCCGGGCGGCCGTGCCTCGCGCGCACGGCTCGGCGCGCTCGGCTGCGCGGCCCTGCTCGTCGTGCCGCTCGCCCTGTCCTTCAGCCGCGGCGCCTGGATCGCCACCGCCGTCGTCGTCACCGCGCAGGTCGCGGTCACCGGACTGCGCCGCGCCGCCCGCCTGTTCACCGCCGCCGCCGCGCTCGGCGTCGTCCTCGTCGGCGGCCTCGGCGTCGGCACGGACATGCTCCAGGAACGGCTCAGCAGCATCACCCAGGTCACCGCCGCGCCCGACCAGTCCGTCACCGACCGGTACACGATGTGGGCCGCCGCGATCGACATGTGGCAGGAGCACCCCGCCACCGGCGTCGGGCTCAAGAACTTCCCCGCGTACCGCGACAGCCACGCCTCCCTCGCCCTGTCCTCCGGCAGCGACGTCGCGGGCGCCGGCCAGTCCTACCGCCGCCAGCCGCTGCTCTCCCCGCACAACATGTACCTGCTGGTCCTCAGCGAGCAGGGCCTGCTCGGCCTGTGCGCGATCGTCGGCGGCTGGACCGCGCTCCTCGCCCTCGGCCTGCGCCGCCTGCCCGCCGCCCGCCTGGGGCGCCTCGACTGCGCCCTCGTCGCCTGCGGGCTTCTCGTCTGGCAGCTCATCGACTTCGCGTACGCGGACATCGGCGGCCCCTCGACGGTGCTGACCGCCGTCGTGTTCGGCCTGGCCGCCTGGTGGGCGCTCGCCGACCGCGGGACGGCGGCCCGCGCATGAAGCCCGTGGAGCCGATGACCCCGGCCGGCGAGGACACCCTCGCGAAGGTCCCGGCCCAGCCGGGCCGCGACACCCCCGACGGGCACCGCGCCTCGAACTCGTTCCTGGCCCGCGCCGCCCTCCTGACCGCCGTGCTCTCCGCCGCCGGATCGATCCTCGGGCTCGGCCGCGACCAGGCCCTCGCCCACCTCTTCGGCGCCGGCAGCGAGACCGACGCGTTCCTCGTCGCCTGGACCGTCCCCGAGGTCGCCTCGACCCTCCTCATCGAGGACGGCCTCGCCTTCATGCTGGTGCCCGCCTTCAGCGCCGCGATCGCCGCCCGCGCCCGCACCGCGCCGGGCGCCCCCGACCCCGTACGGGCCCTGGTGGCGGGCTCGTTGCCCCGGCTCGCGCTCGCCTTCGTCGCCGCGTCCGTGCTGCTCGTCGCCGCCGCCCCGCAGATCGTGGCGCTGCTCGCGCCCGGCCTGCCCGACCCCCGGCTCGCCGTCGACTGCACCCGGCTCACCGCGACCTGCGCCCTCACCTTCGGGCTCACCGGGTACTGCAGCGCCGCGCTGCGCGCCCACAGCAGCTATCTCGCGCCCGCCGCGATCTACGTCGCGTACAACACCGGGATCATCGCCACCCTGTTCGTCCTCGCCGACCGCTGGGGCGTCCGGGCCGCCGCGGCCGGTGTCGCGGTCGGCGGCTGCCTGATGGTCCTCGTCCAGGCACCCGCCCTGCGCCGCCGCCTCGCCGTGGCGACGACCGGCGCGGGCGAGCGCCCCGCCAAGGAATCCGGGGCCCGGCCCATGGACCTGGCACTGGTCGCGACCGTGCTCCTGTTCGCGCTGTGCCGCCAGGCGCAGGTCTTCATCGAACGCTTCCTCGCCTCCGAACTGCCCTCGGGCGCCATCTCGCACCTCAACTACGCCCAGAAGATCGCCCAGTTGCCGATGGTGCTCTCGCTGATGCTGTGCACCGTCACCTTCCCCGTCGTCGCGAAGGCCCTCGCGCGCGGCGACACCGAACGGGCCCGCGACCGCGTCGAGCGGGACCTCGCGCTCGCCGCCTGCGTCGTGCTGCTCGGCACCGCCGTCGTCTTCGCGTGCGCCCCGCAGATCGTCGAAGTCCTCTTCCAGCGCGGCGCGTTCACGGCCGAGGACACTGCCACGACCGCGGCCATCATGCGCGTCTACTCGCTCGGCCTGCTCGGCCACTGCCTGGTCGGCGCCCTCGTCCGCTCCTACTTCTCCGCGGGCCGCGCCACCTGGTACCCGGTCGCCGCGATGGCCGCCGGCATGGTCCTCACCGCCGGCGCCGGCACCTGGGCCGTCGGCGCCTGGGGCGTCGGCGGCATCGCCGCGGCCAACGCCCTCGGCATCACCTTCACCGCCGCCCTGCTGCTCACCGCGATGGACCGCCGCAGCATCCCCGTACGGCTGCCCCTCGTGCTGCGCGAGCTCGGTAAGACGGTGCTCGCCGCCGTCGCCGCCACCGGGGCCGGGCTGCTGAGCGCGGACCGCCTCACCGCCCCCGTCGCCTCCCTCGCCGCCGGCTCCCTCGTGAGCTGCGCCGTCTTCTGCCTCCTCCTGTGGGCCCTGCACGTGAGGGCCTTCGCGCCCGCCGTCCGCACCGCGACCAGAAAGCTCCGCCATGCCCGCTGACACCGTGCTCCGGCAACCGGCGCGGTCCCGGCCGCGCGACCTGCTGCCGGGACGCTCGCCCTGGGTGGTGATGTACCACTCGGTGGACGACTGCTCCGACGACCCCTACAACGTCACCGTCACCCCCGCCCGCCTCAAGCAGCAACTGCGCTGGCTGCGCTCCCGCGGCCTGCGCGGCGTCTCCGTCGGCCAGCTCCTCGACGCCCGCCGCCGCGGCACCGGACGCGGTCTCGTCGGCCTCACCTTCGACGACGGCTACGGCGACTTCGCCGAGAACGCCCTGCCCCTGCTGCGCCACTACGACTGCGCCGCCACCGTCTTCGTCCTGCCCGGCCGGCTCGGCGGCGACAACGCCTGGGACGCCGACGGGCCCCGCAAACCCCTGCTCTCCGCGCAGGGCATCCGGGCCGTCGCCGCCGCCGGCATGGAGATCGGCTCGCACGGCCTGACCCACGTCGACCTCACCCGCGTCGACCCCGAGCGGCGCCGCGCCGAGATCGAGGAGAGCCGCGCCCTCCTCGAAGAACTCACCGGCCGCCGCGTGCACGGCTTCTGCTACCCGTACGGCAGCGTCGACCGGGCCACCGCCGCCGCGGTCCGCACCGTCGGCTACCGCTACGCCTGCGCGATCTCGCCCGGCCCGCTCACCGGCCAGTTCGCCCTCCCTCGCGTCTTCGTCGGCGAACGCGACACGCCCTGGCGGCTCGAACTCAAGCGCTGCGTCCACCCCATCCGCCGCCGCCCCTGGCCCACCGGCGAGGCCCTGCACGGGGAGGCCGGCCGATGAGGGCCCTGCACATCATCACCGGACTCGGCGCGGGCGGCGCCGAGCAGCAACTGCGGCTCCTGCTGCGCCATCTGCCCGGCACCCACGACGTCGTCACCCTCACCAACCCCGGCCAGGTCGCCGAAGGGCTGCGCCACGACGGCGTCCGCGTCGCCGACCTCGGCATGGCCGGCAACCGCGACCTCGGCGCCCTGCCCCGCCTCACCCGCCTCGTGCGCACCGGCCGCTACGACATCGTCCACACCCACCTCTACCGGGCCTGCCTCTACGGCCGCATCGCCGCCCGGCTCGCCGGGGTCCCCGGCATCGTCGCCACCGAACACTCCCTCGGCGACACCCAGATCGAGGGCCGCCCCCTCACCGGCGGGGTGCGCGCGCTCTACCTGGCGGGGGAGCGGCTCGGCCGCGCCACCATCGCCGTGTCCCCGGCGGTCGCGGGCCGGCTGCACCGCTGGGGCGTCGCCCCGCACCGCGTGCACGTCGTCCCGAACGGCGTCGACGTGGACCGCTTCGCCTTCGACGCGGAAGCCCGCGCCACGACCCGCGCCCGCTACGGCCTCCCGCCGGACGCCTTCGTCATCGGCGGCGTCGGCCGCCTCGTCCCCGGCAAACGCTTCGACGTACTCATCGAGACGCTCGTACAACTCCCGTACGACGTCCGCCTGTTGCTCGTCGGCACCGGGCCGGAGGAGGCCGCCCTCGAAGCGGCGGCCCGCGCGGCGGGCGTCCGCGACCGCGTCGTGTTCACCGGCGAACGCCCGCACACCGCGCGCACCGCCGCGGCGGGCCCCGACCTGCCCGCCCTGTTCTCCGCCATGGACCTGCTCGCGTCCCCGTCCACCGACGAGGCCTTCGGCCTGGCCGTCGTCGAGGCCCAGGCCTCGGGCCTGCCCGTCGTCCACGTCCGCTGCCCGGCCCTCGACGACCTGCCCGGCGCCCGGCAGCCGGGCGACACCGTCCGTGTCCCCTGCGAGGCGGCCTCGTTCGCCCGGGAGACCGAGGCGGCCCGCACCCGCCCACCGGCCCCCCGCACACCCGCCCGGGCCGCCCTCCACTACAGCATCGCCCGCAGCGCCGCCCGCCACCTCGGGGTCTACGAGGCCGCTCTGGGCGCCGCCCCCACCCCAGGAGTGAACACCCGATGACCGACACCGCGCGCACCCCGTTCCACCGCGCCGCCCGCCGCACCCGCTCCGTGCCGCGCTGGTGGCCGCTGCCCGCCGGGATCCTCCTCGGCGCCCTCGCCGGCGGCGGGTACGGCCTGGCCGCCACCCCCCAGTACACGGCGACCGGCTACGTCATCGCGGTGCCCACCGAGAAGGCCGACCCGATGTCCGCCGTCGGCTTCGCCCAGGCCTACGGGAAGGTCGCCACCCAGGTCGCCGTGCTCAGCGACGCCCAGGTCGCCGCGGGCGTGCCGGTCGCGACCCTGCGCGACAGCGTGCGCGCCGAGACCTCGCCCGACGCCCCCATGGTGTCCATCTCCGCGACCTCCGCCGACCCCGCCAAGGCGATGGAGATGGCCAACGCGGTCGCCCGCGCCCTCACCACCGAGGCCTCCCACACCAAGGACGACACCCACGTCGAACTCCTGCGCTTCACCCGCGCCGTGAAGCCCACCGAACCCTCCACCCCGTCCGCCGCCCTGACCGCCCTCGTCGGCACCTGCGCCGGCGGCCTCCTCGGCGGCCTCGCCCTGCTGCTGCGCCCGCGCCGCGAACAGGAGCAGCCCCCGGCCGCCACGGTCCCGGCCCCGGCACCCGCGGCCGGCGCGGCGGTGCGGGGCGGCGCCTGATGGCGGCCCCGTCGCCCGAGGTCACGCTCTGCACGAGCGGCGAGGCGTTCGGCGCCCTGCGCGAGGAATGGACCCGCCTGCACCGCGCCTCCCCGGCCGCCACCCCCTTCCAGACCCACGCCTGGCTCCACTCCTGGTGGCTCTCCTACGGCCACCGGGGCGCCCTGCGCGTCGTCCTCGTCCGCCGCGACGGCCGCCTCGTCGCCGCCGCCCCGCTCCAGCGCAGGCTGCGCCCGGCCCCCGTCCTGACCGCGATCGGCGCCGCCCTCTCCGACTACGGCGACGTGCTCGCCGACGCGAGCTGCCCCGAGGCCCTCGACGACCTGGCCGCCGCCCTGTGGAAACTCGCCGCGACCAGCACGATCGACCTGCGCGAGGTGCGCCCCGGCGCCGCCGCCGAGGCCCTCTACGAGCGCTGGCCCGGCCTCCGCCGCCGCCTCGACGACTCGCCCTGCCTCGACCTGCCCGTACTGCCGATGGACGACCTGGTCGGCCGGCTGCCCCGGCCCCGCGCCCAGCGCGCCCGCGCCAAGCTCCGCAAGCTCGACGCGGCCGGGGTCGAGCGCCGCGTCGTCGCCCCGCACGAGGTCGCCGGATCGGTCCGCCGCCTCCTCGACCTGCACCGGCTCCAGTGGCAGCAGCGCAAGGTGACCACCGAGCACCTGCGGCCCCGCTTCGCCGACCACCTCGTCCGCTCCGTGACCCTCATGGCGCAGAACGGGGACGCGCACGTCACCGAGTTCACCCTCGACGGCGAGGTCGTCGCCGCCGACCTGACCCTGCGCTCCCCGCGCCTGGCCGGCGGCTACCTCTACGGCGCCCACCCCGGCCTGCGCGCACGCAAGATCGACGTCGCCACGATGCTGCTGCGCTCCTGCACCGAGCACCTCCAGGACGGCACCCCGCCCGGTGTCCTGAGCCTGCTGCGCGGCACCGAGCCCTACAAGCTGCACTGGCGGCCCGAACCGTCCGTCAACCAGCGGCTGCTGCTCGCCCGCCGCGCCGGCGCCCCGCAGCTCGCCGTCCTGCTCGCCGAGGACCGCGCCCGCTCCCAGGCCGGCGCGGCCCGCCGCGCCTGGCGGCAGCGGCGGGCCGGGAAGCCGGAACAGTCGGGGGACTAACCCCGGTCGGGAAGCCGGAACAGTCGGGGGACTAACCCCGGTCGGGGAGCCGCTCCCACCAGTCGAGCCGCAGACACAGCGTGCCGCCGATCCAGTACTCGACCCAGTCGCCGAGGTGCAGCGGCGTGCAGTTCGGCGGCAGCGTCGGCGTGACCGGGGGCTGCGGTGTCTCCGGCGCGGTGGGGTTGCCCACGGTGTCGCGCCCGGACAGCGTGGCCCGGTACACCTCGGACGCCCGCGGATTGTCCGAGCACTGCCACACCCCGTGCGGGCAGTAGTCGGTCAACGTGTTGTAGACCGGCTTGTGCGCGTCCATCCAGGCCAGCATCCGCCGCATGTACTCCGCGTTGTCCCCGTTGCGGAACAGCCCCCACTCCGGGTACGAGACGGTCTTGCCGTGCTCCTTCGCGAAGTCGACCTGCGCCTGGAGCCCGTACGGCTCGGATACCTGCTCGTCGAAGGCCATGCCGCGCGGCTGGTCGTAGGAGTCCATCCCGATGATGTCGACGGTGTCGTCACCCGGATAGCACCGCGTCCACGGCACCGCGTCCCGGCCCCGGCTCGGCGTGAAGTCGAAGCGGAACTTCTGCCCCGGCACCGAGCGCATCACGCCCACGATCCGCTTCCAGTACGCCTTCCACGCCTCGGGGTCGGGCCCGCAGCGGTGCGTGTACGTGATGCCGTTCATCTCCCAGCCGAGCACGAGCACGGTGTCCGGGATCTTCAGCTCGACCAGCCGCTCGGCCAGCGCCTTGAAGTGCGCGTCGAAGTCGCCCGCCGCGCCCCGCCGCAGCAGCGACCGCACCTGCGCGTCCGGCACCCGGTCCTCGTTGCGCTCCAGCATCGGCACGTTGAGCACGAAGATCCGGTCGTCGCGCTCCTTGCGCCACTTCGCCCAGTCGTCGAGGAAGGTGGGCGCGCCCTCGATGTTGTTCCACCGGTCACCGGGCAGATACGTGTGCCCGACCCGCAGCTCGGCCCCGCCGAGCCACTGCGACAGCCGCTCCATGCGGGCCACCCCGTCCGGCCCGTAGTCCAGATACGCGCCGAACGCGGGGTACTTCGCGGCGGGGGCGGCGGTCGGATCGGCCGTCGGGGCGGTGGTCGGGGCGGTCGTCGGGTCGGCCGGGTCCGGAGAGCCGCTCGGGGTCGCCGTGGCCGACGGGGACGGATCGTCCCGGGGCGCTGCGGTCGCCCCCGGCGCGGCCAGCGCACCGGCCGCGAACACCAGGGAGGCCAGCGCCCCCGCCGCGATCAGCGGCAGTCTTCCGCGGTATGCCCCTCGGCGTGGTCGGGCCATGGCTGCTCCTCGTGGTGCACTCACTGCATTCCTGACACTTAGTCATGAGTGCCCCCGTGGCGCCATCCGGGATCCGCGCGATACGGCCGGACGGGGCGGGAGTACGCCGTACGGGTCCGTCGTGGCTGGTCGCAGCCGTACACCGCGCATCCGTACGCCGTGGACCTCCTTGGGGTGACGGCTCGCGCGAACGAGTGAACCGGTCCTGTCGTGCGGCCGTGCCGGTGGTCCACTGAGACCGGCTCCAGGGGACCGGCCGCAGCCGCCCGCCTCCAGCCGACGGCCCACCAGCCGTTGGGCGGGCGACTGCGGCTGCCGGCCGTACGGCGCCCCCCGCACGCCGGACACGCGAAAGCCCGGGCCGCCCGTCGTGGAGACGGGCGGCCCGGGCCGCGTTGCGGGGGTCAGGCAGATCAGCCGTTGCCCGCACCGTTGCCGGAGAGGACCGGGATGTCGCTGAGGATGTGCGACAGCGGCTCGTCGCCCTTGGCCTGCGTCGAGTTCTCCGTGCACTGCTGGTTCTGCGGGTTCGACAGGACGTTGATGTCCTGGACCGCGATCGGCACGACGCCCACGATCGAGCCGACGTTGCCCTTGACCGGCAGGCCGATGCAGGGCTTGTTCAGCGAACCCTGGACCAGGCCGAGCTGCGGGCTCATGTCGCCCTCGGTCACGGAGTTGCCGAAGGACTGCGAGGCGCCGTTGCCCGACAGCGACGTCGTGCCCGTGTCGTCGCCGATGGCGAGGGCCTGGGTAGCGCCCGCGGCCGAGACGCCGACGACGGAGACCGCGACGGCGGCGGTGGCCATAACCTTCTTGAGCATTTGCTGTTCCTTTTCAACAGGCACCGGTTGCTGCGACCGGGACAACGGCCCGGGGTGCCGAGAGGTTCTTCGGATTCACCCGAATGCCCGAATGTGCGCAACCGATCGCCCGCTGCGGAGTTGACCCGGGTGCCTCCCAGCAAAAGCGAATGAAGGGGAACCCCTCACCATGATGAAGAAGGCGGCCGCCGCTGCGGCCCTCACCGCGTCGGTCATCGGTATGTCGGCCGCGGCCGCCCCGTCGGCCCTGGCCATCGGCAACGACGGCGGCACCACGTCGCTGTCCGGCAACGGCGCCTCGCAGGCCTACGGCAACTCCGCCACCTACGGCAACATGAGCCCGCAGATGGCGCTCATCCAGGGGTCGCTGAACAAGCCCTGCATCGGCCTGCCCGCCAAGGTCAACGCCGGCTCGATCCTGGGCGTCGTGCCGATCTCGGTCCAGGACGTCAACGTCCTGTCCTCCCCGCAGAACCAGCAGTGCACCGAGAACTCGACGCAGGCCAAGGGCGACGAGGCTCTCTCGCACATCCTGGACGACATCCCGGTCCTGTCCGGCAACGGTGCGGGCAACCACTGATCACACCCCGATCAGGTCGGGCCGCCGGTCTTCCGGCGGCCCGACGCCGTTTCCGGCCCCGGACGGTCCCGGACGTCTCAGGGCGAGGAGTCCGGCCAGCAGTCCCGGCCGGCGATCCGGCGCCACTCCTCGTCGTAACAGCTCGGCAGTGTCCTGCCGCGCTCGCGCCACTCCGCCATGAGCCGTGCGAAGACCGGCTCGCTCTCGGCCGCGTCCGACGGCGTACGGCTGGGCGGAATCAGCGCCCGGTACCTCCAGCGTTCGTGCGACTCTCCCATTTCATCGCCTCTCGCTCTCCGGTGGTCTTTCCCGTCCCCGTCCCCTTACCTCCCCGGCGGCCTTTCTCAATCGCCGCCTGAGGCAAAAGGGTTGCCTTTTCGCCGGGCGGCGTGACATTCGCGGGCGGAAATACGAATACGCCTACCCTCGTCCCTCATTCCATCCCCTTTTCTCCGGCGGAGCGGCAATGAAGCGGAACGAAAGCCGGCGCGGCCGGCGCGGCGGACTCGTGCTCGGGGCGCTCGCCCTGGGCCTGCTGACCTTCTCCGGGGCCGCGGCCGGCCCCGTGGCGGCGGCCCTGCCCGCCCGTGTCGATGTGTTCGGCACACTGAAGAACCGGCCCGCGGCGGGCCCCGGCACGACCGTCCTGCTCATGGGCACCGACGGCCGGGACACCATCTCCCGCGCCGAGAAGGAGCAGTTCCACGCGGGCGGTGTGGCCTGTGGCTGCAGCGACGTGATGATGCTCGTCCACGTCTCCCGGGACCACGACCGGATCAGCGTCGTCAGCCTGCCCCGCGACTCCTACGCGGACATTCCCGACGCCGACTCCGCGCGCACCCATCCCGCGAAACTCAACGCGGCCTATCACGAGGGCGGTCCCTCGCTCGCCGTGCGGACCATCGAATCGATGACCGGCGTGCGCATCGACCATTTCCTGCAGATCGATTTCCGGCGCTTCATGGACAGCGTCGACGCGGTCGGCGGCGTGGACGTCTGCACCTCCCGGCAGTTGACCGACTCCGCCACCAAGCTCGACCTCGCCCCCGGCCGTCACCGCCTGGCCGGCGGGCCCGCGCTCCAGTACGTGCGCTCGCGCCACGTCGACAACGCCGCGGACCTGGGCCGCATCCAGCGCCAGCACCGCTTCCTCGTCAACGCCCTGCGCGGAGCGGGCCTGCGCGACGCCCTCGCGGACCCGGGCCGCGCGATGGACCTCGTCTCCACGGTCCTCGGCTCCGACGCCCGCGTCGACCAGGGCTTCGGCCCGGACCAGCTGCTGTCCCTGGCCCGCGATCTGCGCCGGGTGCCGCTGTCCCGTACGGAGTTCGGGACCGTGCCCATCGCCGGGTTCAACCCGGTGATCGAGGGCGCCGGATCCACGCTGCGGTGGGACGACAAGCGCGCCGCCGCCCTGTTCGCGGACATGCGGGAGGACCGTCCGCTGACGCCCGAGGGTTCGCAGACGCAGCCGCTGGACCCGCCGGACATGAAGGTCCAGACGATCGTGCACGGCGACACCCTGGACTGTGCCTGAACCCGCGCCGACCTGGCACTGGTCTGCGAGCGGGCCGCGGTCTGTTCGAACGGTGATAGGCCGAACGGGTTCCCGGGCGCAACTCCCGTGCCGCTGCCCAGTTGTTCAGCCCGGACCCCGCAATCAGGGTTCACCGTTCTGAAGGGAAAGCACATGAAGAAGCTGTGGGCATCCGCCACGATCGCGGCGTCCGTCGCCGGCCTGGCAGCGGTGGCCGCCCCGCAGGCCATGGCCATCGGTGACGACACGGGCACGACGTCGCTGTCCGGCAACGGCGCCGAGCAGTCCTTCGGCAACTCCGAGACCGAGGGCGACATGAGCCCGCAGCTCGGCCTGGTCCAGGGTTCGCTGAACAAGCCCTGCATCGGTCTTCCCGCCAAGGCCAACGTCGGCTCGGTCGTCGGCCTCCTGGTGCCGGTCGCCGTCCAGGACATCAACGTCCTGTCCTCGCCGCAGAACCAGCAGTGCACCGAGAACTCGACGCAGGCCAAGGGCGACGAGGCTCTCTCGCACATCGTCGACGACATCCCGGTCCTGTCGGGCAACGGCGTCGCGAACCACTGACGTTCCGCGTACGGACACACCTGAGGGGCAGCCGCTGTGGTGCGGCTGCCCCTCTGTCGTGCCTGTGGTGCGGTTTCCTGCGGTGGTCAGCCGACCGCGGGGAGCAGGCCGGTGACCGGGGCCACGAGGTCGGTGGCCTGGTGGAGCTGGTTGAGGTCGTTCAGGTGGCTCAGGCCGCTCAGCTGCTCCCGGGCGGTGGGCAGTTCGGCCTTGTGCTCGGCCGGGACGCCCAGGGTGGAGACCTGGTCGAGGGTGGCGATAGGGGAGATGGGCTCCACGCCGCCGAGCGGTGCGGCCTGCGCCGCCGGGGCGGCGAGGGCGCCGGCTCCGACGGCGAGGAGGGCGGCGGTGAGAGCGCGTCGAGGTGTGATCATGCATCTCTAACGCTCCGCCCGCCGCGCCGGACACGGTCCGCGCCGCCCGCCCACCCGGCGGGCCCACGCTCGCGGGTCACTGCTGGGGCTCGCCCTGGAACTTGGCGGCCGACCAGAAGTAGCCGAGGACCGCGAGGCCGAGGCACCAGCCGACGGCGAGCCAGCCGTTGTGCCCGATCTCCGTGCCCTGGAGCAGTCCGCGCAGCGTCTCGATGGCCGGGGTGAAGGGCTGGTACTCGGCGATCGGCCGGAACCAGCCGGGCATCGAGTCGAGCGGCACGAAGGCGCTGGACAGCAGCGGGAGCAGGATCAGCGGCATCGCGTTGTTGCTCGCGGCCTCCGCGTTCGGGCTGACGAGCCCCATGCCGACCGCGATCCAGGTGAGCGCGAGCGAGAACAGGACGAGCAGGCCGAAGGCGGCGCACCACTCCAGGACCGTGGCGTCCGTGGACCGGAAGCCGATGGCGACGCCCACGGCGCCGACCAGGACCACGCTGGCCACCGACTGCAGGACGCTGCCGATGACGTGCCCGATCAGGACCGAGCCGCGGTGGATGGCCATGGTGCGGAAGCGGGCGATGATGCCCTCGGTCATGTCGTTGGAGACGGAGACCGCGGTGCCGATCGTGGTGGAGCCGATGGTCATCAGCAGGATGCCGGGGACGATGTAGGCGATGTAGGCGTCGCGGCCGGCTCCGCCGCTCATGGTGTCGCCGAAGATGTAGACGAACAGCAGGAGCAGCATGATCGGCGTCAGCAGCAGGTTCAGGGTGAGCGACGGGTAGCGCCTGGCGTGCAGGAGGTTGCGGCGCAGCATCGTCGAGGAGTCGCGTACGGCGAGGGTCAGCGAGCTCATGTCAGGCCTCCTGGGTCAGGGTCTTGGTGTGGGGCTCGGGCTGGGCGGGGACGCCGGCGCCGCCGCCGGTGAGGGCGAAGAAGACGTCGTCGAGGTCGGGGGTGTGCACGGTCAGTTCGTCGGCCTCGACACCGGCCTCGTCGAGCCGGTCGAGGACGGAGCGCAGGGCGCGCTGGCTGCCGTCGCTGGGGACCTGGAGGGAGAACGCCTCGTCGTCGGCCACGGCGCCGTTCAGGGCGCCGGCCGCGCTGCGGTAGGCGGCCGGGTCGGTGAAGCGGAGCCGGACGTGGCCGCCGGGGACGAGGCGCTTGAGCTGGTCGGCGGTGCCCTCGGCGGCGATCGTGCCGTCGTGCAGCACCGCGATGCGGTCGGCGAGTTCGTCGGCTTCGTCCAGGTACTGGGTGGTGAGCAGGACGGTGACGCCGCCGCTCACGAGCTCGCGGATGATGCCCCACATGGTGTGGCGGGAACGCGGGTCGAGGCCGGTGGTGGGCTCGTCGAGGAAGATGATGCGCGGGTCGCCGACGAGGGTCATGGCGATGTCGAGGCGGCGCTTCATGCCGCCGGAGTAGGTGGACGCGGGCTTCTTCGCGGCGTCCACGAGGTCGAAGCGTTCGAGGAGTTCGGCGGTGACCCGGCGGCCCTCGCTCTTGGAGAGGTGCTGCAGGTCGGCCATGAGGAGCATGTTCTCCTCGCCGGTGATGAGCCCGTCGACGGCGGAGAACTGGCCGGTGACGCCGATCGCGGCGCGTACCGCCTGCGGGTGGGTGGCGAGGTCGTGGCCGCCGACGCGGATCGGGCCGCTGCCCGGGTCCGCGGAGACGAGGGTGGAGAGGATCTTGACGGTGGTGGTCTTGCCGGCGCCGTTGGGGCCGAGCAGGGCGAAGACCGATCCTTGCGGGACGGCCAGGTCGACGCCGTCGAGCACGGTCTTGTCTCCGTAGGCCTTGCGCAGTCCGGTCGCCGAGATGGCCAGGTCGGTCATGGCGGTTCGCTCCTTGGTGGGGTGAGGGAGATCAGAGGGCGCGGGCGGTGATGTCGCCGTACGAGGTGGTGGCGCGGATGGTGACGTCGGGGGTGCCGCCGTCGTGGGCGAGGGAGTTGGCGACGCGGCCGTAGGAGGTGCCGGCGTCGAGGGTGGCGTTGCTGCCGCGGGCGGTGTCGACGGTGATGTCGCCCATCTCGGTCTTCAGGTCGAGGTCGCCGCGGGCGGCCTCGGTGACGGTGATGTGGCCCTTCTGCGTACGGATGCGGGCGGAGCCGGTGAGGCGGCCGAGGGTGATGTCGCCGGCGGCGACGGTGACCCGGGCGGCGCCGGCCTCGTCGGCCTTGACGGTGGCGCGGGCGGCCTCGATCGCGAGCTCGCCGAGCCGGCCGACGCCCCGGACGTCCGCGTCGGCGCTGTCGACGGTGACCGGCGAGCCGGCCGGGAGCCGGACGGTGATCTCGACGGCGCCGGACGGGCCGAAGAGGCGGTTCTTCGGGTCGCGGGCGGCGATGCGCAGGGCGCCGTCCGCGTAGCCGACCTCGATCTCCTCGGCGGCCTTCACGTCGCGGCTCCTGGACGGGTTGGCCGGGCGGACCTCGACGACGGTGTCGGTGCGGTCCGCGCCGATGAGCTGGAAGCGGCCGGCGGGGACGACGAGGGTGGTGTGGACGAGGTTCGGGGTGTCGAACTTCTGCATGTGACTCACTCCTGCGGTGGGCGTTCCGTGTGTTTCTGACATTGAAAACGCTACGTTGCATTCACTAGATTGGCAACAAGCTTGTTGCGTCAGAAACCGGTAATCGCAGATAGAAGGCCAGATTTCATTGCAATGGTTCTGCGGGGAACGCAACGCGTTGCAGGGTGTGGCGTTGCAATGGAATGAGGGTGAACGCTAAGGTGGCGTCCGAGGACAGCGCCGAGCACAGCACCCAGGACCACGAAGGAGGCCGCGATGCCGGGCGGCAGGCTCACCCAGCAGGAGCGTCAGCAGATCGCACAGGGGCTGGGCGACGGCCTCGCCTACGCGGAGATCGCCCGGCGCCTGGAGCGCCCGACCTCCACGATCACCCGCGAGGTCATGCGCAACGGCGGCCCCACCGGCTACCGCGCGGACCTGGCCCAGCGCGCCACCGGGCACCGCGCCCACCGCCGCAAGGCGGCCGGCGCCGCGGGCCAGGCCGGGCCGGCCGGTGACGGGCAGCGGGCCGAGGCCGTACGCGCCTACGAGGAGACCCTGACGACGGTCTTCATGGCGTCCGGCACGCCCCGCATGATGGCCCGGGTCATGGCCTGCCTGGTCGTCAGCGAGTCCGGCAGTCTCACCGCGGCCGAACTCGTCCAGCGGCTCCAGGTCAGTCCGGCGTCGGTCTCCAAGGCCGTCACGTTCCTGGTCGGCCAGGACCTCGTGCGGCGCGATCGCGACGAGCGGCGGCGCGACCGCTACTCCATCGACGACGACGTCTGGTACCAGTCCATGATGGCCAGCGCCCGGTCCACCGCCGAGATCGCCACGACGGCCCGCCAGGGCACCGGCATCCTCGGTCCCGACAGCCGGGCCGGGGTCCGCCTGGAGAACATCGCGCGGTTCCTCGACTACGTGTCCGAGAGCCTGGTCCGCGCCTCCGACCAGGCCCGTGACATCCTTTCCGCCCGCCGAGAGGCCGAGGACAAGCGGGCGTAGCAATGCCGACGGCCCGCCCCCGGAAGTCCGGGGGCGGGCCGTCGGTTCACGTGGCCGCGCGGCAAGGGGCGATCCCACGCCGGGCGGTCGCACTCGCCCGGGTGATCCCTGCCGCGCACAGTCAGGCTAGCCCCGGGGCGCGCCCGCTCCGGGGAGCGACAGGCGGCGCGTTTCGCGGACCGGGCCGCCGGTGGGGCCTGGGGCGTGTGCCGAAAGTCCCGCCTGCCCCGCGGCGCCCGGCACGCACGCTCTAGCGGGCGATGTCCTCGTACCCCTCGATGTCCTGCGGCGGGCGGGTGCCCGGGCCGATGTAGCGGGCCGACGGGCGGACCAGACGGCCCGTGCGCTTCTGCTCCAGGATGTGCGCGCTCCAGCCGGCCGTGCGGGCGCACGTGAACATCGACGTGAACATGGGCGCGGGCACCTCGGCGAAGTCGAGCACGATCGCCGCCCAGAACTCCACGTTCGTCGCGAGCACCCGGTCGGGGCGGCGCGCGTGCAGCTCGGCCAGGGCCGCCTTCTCCAGCGCCTCGGCCACCTCGAAGCGCGGGGCGCCCAGCTCGCGGGCGGTGCGCCGCAGCACGCGGGCGCGCGGGTCCTCGGCCCGGTAGACGCGGTGTCCGAAGCCCATCAGGCGCTCGCCCTGGTCGAGGGCCCGGCGGACGTACGCCTCGGCGTCGCCGGTCCGCTCGATCTCCTCGATCATGCCGAGGACGCGGGAGGGGGCGCCGCCGTGCAGCGGGCCGGACATGGCGCCGACCGCGCCGGACAGGGCGGCGGCCACGTCGGCGCCGGTGGAGGCGATGACGCGGGCGGTGAACGTCGAGGCGTTCATGCCGTGCTCGGCGGCCGAGGTCCAGTACGCGTCGACCGCGGCGACGTGCTTGGGGTCGGGCTCGCCGCGCCAGCGGATCATGAACCGCTCGACGATCGACTCGGCCTTGTCGATCTCGCTCTGCGGCACCATCGGCCGCGCCTGGCCGCGGGCCGACTGGGCGACGTAGGAGAGGGCCATGACGGCGGCGCGGGCCAGGTCGTCGCGGGCTCGCTGCTCGTCGATGTCCAGCAGCGGCTTCAGGCCCCACACGGGCGCCAGCATCGACAGCGCGGACTGCACGTCGACGCGGATGTCACCCGAGTGGACGGGGATCGGGAAGGGCTCGGCCGGCGGGAGCCCGGGGTTGAAGGCGCCGTCGACCAGCAGCCCCCACACGTTCCCGAACGACACGTGGCCGACCAGATCCTCGATGTCGACGCCCCGGTACCGCAGGGCGCCGCCCTCCTTGTCCGGCTCGGCGATCTCGGTCTCGAACGCGACGACTCCTTCGAGACCAGGGACGAAGCTGGGGTCGAAGTCGGACATCAGGCGGCTCCTCTAGATGCGTGATGCGTGGACGGGGACTGGGGCGCGCGATCGGATCCACGGCCAGGGGGCGTGCGGCTCGCGGTCCGGGTCGGTCACACCCGTGATGCCCCGTTCGGCAGGCGGTCACCCAACCCTCGGGTCTCTGGACCATAACTCCCGGTGCCACGCTTGGCGAGAGTTGGTGGCACTCAGTGCCATGGCTCACCTTCGGGGTACGGGCGCGGGTACGGCAGGATGACGCCGTGAGCGCGCACGACGACCTCGACCCGGACCCCGCCTTCATGCGGGAGCAGTACCGCACGCACGACGGCGGTCTGCTCGAGCCCGACCTCGCCCCGCACCCCATGGACCAGTTCGCCCGCTGGTTCCGGCAGGCGGCCGAGCCCGGCTCGCCGCTCGCCGAGCCCAACGCCATGGTGGTCTCCACCGCCGACGCGAGCGGCCGCCCGGCCTCCCGCACGGTGCTCCTCAAGTCCTACGACCACGAGGGCTTCGTCTTCTACACCAACTACGGCTCCCGCAAGGCCCAGGACCTGGACGTCAACCCGCAGGTCGCGATCCTCTTCCCCTGGCACCCGATGGGCCGTCAGATCCATGTCTCCGGCACGGCGGTGCGGACCTCTGCCGAGGAGACGGCGGCGTATTTCCACTCCCGGCCGCACGGGTCGCAGCTCGGGGCCTGGGCCAGCGCGCAGTCCTCCGTGATCGGGTCGCGGGCCGAACTGGACGCGGCGTACGGGGAATTGGTGCGGCGCTATCCGGTGGGGTCGGATGTTCCCGTGCCGCCGCACTGGGGCGGGTTCCGGGTCGCCCCGGAGGAGATCGAGTTCTGGCAGGGCCGCGAGAACCGCCTCCATGATCGGCTCCGCTATGTGCGGGTGCCGGGGGGTTGGCATGTGGAACGGCTCAGCCCTTGATTTTGTGCGGGGTGGGTTCCGCGCCTCAGGTCCGGGTGGGTTCGGTCGTCGCGCGACTGCGGCCCGGTGGGGGCTGGTCGCGCCCCGCGGCGGAGCCGCAAATCGACACAGCCCCGCGCCCCTGAAATGCATGCCCTTCGGGCGCATTTCCCCGATCAAGGTGCGGGGCGCCTTTCATCTGGGGAAGGCGCGGCGAAGCCGCATGCCTTCCAGGGGCGCGGGGAACTGCGCGACCAGCCACGACGCACCCGCACTCGCCCACGGCGCCGACGCCAGAACGGCGATTCAGCGTCCGGCCAGGACCCCGTCGAGGAACGGTTCCACGACCTCCCGCCACCCCAGGGGCTGGTCGTAGTGGACGAGATGACCCGCCTCGGGGACCTCCGCATACACCCCCCTGGGAAGGACCCGCACCATCTCCTGCGCCTCGGCCCGCCCCAACTCCCCGTCGAGCCCCCGCACGACGAGCGCGGGGCACTGAACCCCCGCCAGCTCCTCCCAGTGCGCGTCCCGCACCCACGTCGACCGGGCCGCGAGCATCTGCCGCCGCGAGAACACCGGCCGCCACCCGTCCTCGGCCTGCGTCATGACCTCCGCGTAGAACTCCCCGCGCGCCGGATTGGGCCGCTCCACCCAGGGGTCGTCCTCGCCGAACCACTTCCGTACGTCACCGAGCGTCGCGAACGGCAGCGGCCAGGCCCGGAACCAGTCCTCCCACTCCCGCTGGGACGCCGCGCCGAGCGCCGAGGCCCGCATGTCGCAGACGACGAGGCCGCTGACCAGGTCGGGCCGGCGCGCGGCGAGCTGCCAGGCCGTCAGTGCCCCCATGGCGTGCCCCACGAGCACCGCCGGGCCGAGCCCGAGTCCTTCGAGCGCCGCCTCCGCGTCGAGCACGTAGGCCTCGCGGTCGAAGGGCCCCTGCTCGGGTTTGTCGCTCTGGCCGTGCCCGCGCTGGTCGAGCGCGACGGCGCGGCGCCGTTCGGAGAGCCAGCGCGCCGTGCCGGCCCAATGGGACGCCCGGCCCATCAGGCCGTGCAGTAACAGCACTCCGGGAGCCTGGCCGGCCTCGCCCGTCTTGGGCGGGTCGGCGAACTCCCAGGCGGCCAGCCGGACCCCGCCCGCTCCGGTCACGTCGATGCGTCGCGCCATAGGCCCCGGCACCCCCTCGTGGTCACGCCTGCAGTGGCTGATCCGCGTACGTTATCGAACTCACATTCGAAAGCGGGCGCTGTTCCCGTCACACCCCTCTTTTGAGTGACAACGCTCAAGGAATGACCTGCG
This sequence comes from Streptomyces sp. NPDC025806, assembly GCF_055558275.1. NCBI lineage: Bacteria > Bacillati > Actinomycetota > Actinomycetes > Kitasatosporales > Streptomycetaceae > Streptomyces > Streptomyces sp. NPDC025806. Next base: position 256,758 of record NZ_JBVHMU010000006.1, read on the forward strand.
TCGCCGAGGGGATCTCTTCAGCGGGAGGCGGACCGCTCGGGGAAAACGGTCCGAGGGGGACGACCCTGGGAGCTCGGGGCTCCGGGTCGGAACAGGGGAGGACAGGCCCCGGCGCCGCAAGGCGCCGGGGCCCTCTGCCGACACCCCGCCCCCCGCACCGCGGACCTGTCGCACGCCGAACGGCCGGTCCATGCTGGCCCCCTCCGGTCCCCAGGCACTCAGGCCCTGTGCTCACGCGACAGCGTGGCACGCAAAACGCCCGAGCGCTGCGATTCCGCACACTGAATCTTGCTTTCAGTGCGCCGCGCGCGCCCGGCGCACGCGGCACGCAAGCGGTCCCGCCACTCGGGCGCCCCCGGAAAAGCTCAGCGCTTGGCCACGAACACGTGCGAGGCGATGTCCGCCTCCAGCTCCGCCGCCTCGCCGCTGCTGCCCACGAGCACCCCGCCCGGCGACTGCGTCACGCTGACCACCGAACCGGGCTGCACCCCCGCACGCCGCAGCGTGTACATCAGCTGCGCGTCCGTCTGGATCGGCTCACCGATCCGCCGCACCACCACCGTCTTGCCGTCCGCACCCGTCTCCAGGTCCGCCAGCGAGACCATGCCCTCGTCCAGGAACGGGTCCGCCCCGTCCTTCTCGCCCAGCTCCTCCAGCCCCGGGATCGGATTCCCGTACGGCGACTCCGTCGGGTGCCGCAGCAGCTCCAGGACGCGACGCTCCACGGCCTCGCTCATCACGTGCTCCCAGCGGCAGGCCTCCGCGTGCACCTGCTCCCACTCGAGGCCGATCACATCGACCAGGAGACACTCCGCGAGCCGGTGCTTGCGCATCACGCGCGTGGCCAGCCGCCGGCCCTCGTCCGTCAGCTCCAGGTGCCGGTCCGCGGCCACGGCCACCAGACCGTCCCGCTCCATGCGCGCCACCGTCTGGCTGACCGTCGGCCCGCTCTGGTCCAGACGCTCGGCGATCCGGGCGCGCATGGGGACCACACCTTCCTCCTCCAGCTCGAGGATGGTGCGGAGGTACATCTCCGTCGTGTCGATCAGTCCGGACATACGTGCCCCTCGTGTAGCTCTCTAGCTCCGCAGCCGCTCCGCTGGCGTGCTGCGCAGCGCGTGCGCTGGCCCTGCCGTCAATTCTGACGCATACCGCCGACAACCGTGCCGCGCCGGGGAAACAGCACCCCGAACCGCCACGGGCCCGTACGAAACAGCCACAGCCGCGCCTTTGTTCCGCCCCGCCGACACCACCGGCGCCGTATTGACACGGCACTGGTCCAGACCGCACGGTGATCCGCGACAGACGCGATCCGCGACGGGCGCGGACACGCCGCGTCACCACCGAGGGGTTACGCCGATGAGCGAGAGCAAGCTGGCCGCGCAGTACCTCGACACCGCGATCGGCCTGCTGCGCCGCATCCGCGACGAGGAAGCCGACTCCGTCGCCGCCGCCGGCACCCTCCTCGCCGACACCGTCGTCGCCGGCGGCCGCCTCTTCGCGTTCGGCGCCGGACACTCCTCGCTCGCCGCCCAGGACGTCGTCTACCGCGCCGGCAGCCTCGCCCTCATGAACCTGCTCGCCGTCCCCGGAGCCGTCGGCGTCGACGTCATGCCCGCCACCCTCGGCTCCGCCCTCGAACGAGTCGACGGACTCGCCGCCGCCGTCCTCGACTCCAGCCCCGCCCGGGCCGGCGACGCCCTCGTGATCATCTCCCTCTCCGGGCGCAACGCCCTGCCCGTCGAGATGGCCATGAACGCCCGCGCCCTCGGCCTCAAGGTCATCGGCGTCACATCCCTCGCCTACGCCACCGGACCCGACGCCCCCAGGTCCCGGCACGCCTCCGGCACGTACCTGCGCGACCACTGCGACATCGTCCTCGACTCCAAGATCGCCGTCGGCGACGCCGAACTCACCCACGACGGCGTGGACGCCCCCTTCGCCTCCGCCTCCACCGTCACCACCAGCGCCCTCATGCAGTCGATGCTCGCCACCTGCGCCGAGTCCCTCGCCGACCGCGGTATCCAGCCCCCACTGCTCCGCTCCGGCAACGTGGACGGCGGCCACGACTGGAACGCCAAGGTCTTCGAGCAGTACAAGGACCGCATCTTCTACCAGCACTGACCCGCGGAAGCGCAGCCTTCTACGACGGCCGGGTCGCCGCCGCCAGATCCACCGCCGCCGCGATCCGCACCGCCACACTCTCCGCGTACACCGCGTCACCCCGCTCGAACCGGGCCCGCCCCGACCCGCGCAGGAACGTCACCACGCCCAGCGTCCGCCCCCGGCTGCGCAGCACCGCGCACAGCGCGAACCGGCTGTCCCCCGGCCACTGCCGCGCCGCCGCCCACTCCGCCCCGCCGTCCCCCTCCGGCGCCCCGGCCCGCACCGAACCGGCCCGCTCCGCGCACTGCAACGCCGGATGCCCCGCCGCGTACCGCACCGGCAGCGCCCCACGCGTCACCAGCAGACTCGGCCCCGGCGCCCCCGCAGGCGTCGCCGCCGCCCGCACCAGCCGCACCGGCTCCTCGCCCTCCGCACTCGCCACCAGATCGATCAGCGCGTGATCCGCGAACCCGGCCAGCGCGAAGTCCAGATGCGTCGTCGCCGCCTCCGCCGGGTCCTCGCACTCCGCCGCCGCCCGCGCCGCCCGGTGCAACTGCTGCGTCCGGAACCGCAGCGCCGCCGCCTCCTGCTCCGCCCGCCGCGCCTGAGTCACGTCCTCGAACAACCACGCCACCCCGAGCGGCACCGGCTCCTCCGCCAGCGGCGACGACAGCCGTACGAAACCACTGCGCCAGCAGCGCCGCTCCGGCTCACCCCGCTCCGAGCGCACCGTCACCCACACCTCGGCCGGCGCGGGCGGCGCACCCTCCGCCAGCACATGCGCCAGCGCGCTCTCCAACTCCTCCACACCCTGCGACACCAGATCGCCCAGCGGCCGCCCCAGCACCGCGGTCCGCCCCGAACCGAACGCCTTCGCCGCGTGCGCGTTCACCAGCGCCGGCCGCAGATCCGCGTCGACCAGGACCACACCCCACGCCGTGGCGTCCTCGAACAGTGCCTCGCTCAGCGCGATCGACCGCTCCAGATCGATCTGCGCGTGCACCTCGCTGAACGCGCAGTACACCCCGGCGGGCTCGCCGCCCGGCCCGCGCACCGCCGCCGACTGCGTCCGGACGAGCACCCGTCCGCCGCTCTTGGTGACCAGCGCGAACTCGTGCACCTGCCGCCCCGGGGCATGCATCGCGGACAGCAGCCGCTCCTGCACCTCCGCCGCGTCGGCACTGCGCACCGCCCAGCCCGCGAACCCGGCCCGCCCCACGGCCTCCGCCGCGGACCAGCCCAGAATCCGCTCGGCCTCCCGGTTCCAGTGCGTGACCACGCCGTCCGCGTCGAACGCGCACAGTGCCGCGTCCATCCCGTCCAACAACGCGGCCAGAAGATCGCCCCCGTCCCGCTCGGGCTCGTCCTCCGGCCCGAGCGCGTCGGTGGCCCCACTACGCCGTGATGCACTCACCTGGCACCCCCTCCACCTCATTCAACTTGAACGTGACGCACCCCACACCATGTTCCGTCAACTTCCTGGTCCTCTTCGAGCAGCTCGGCCCGCTGGGTGGCGCCTAGCACGTTCGATGCGAAGAGATCAGTGGAACCGGCCGGAGTTCCCGCCTTCGTGGCCGCGGCCGGGGATCCTCCGTGCGGTCGCCCGGGGAGCCATAGCGTTCCCGGCATACACAAGAAGGGAGGCCACCTGTTCCCCGGTCGGACAGACCGAAGGGTGGCCAGCCCCAGTCATCGGCAAGAAGGAGTTGCCCGACGATGACTCCGTTCACGGCAGGCGAGCAGACCCACCCCGGCGTGCTTCCTCAGCGCCGGGCTCTGGAATCCGTGGGAGCAGACAACCCTGGGAGCAGGGACGAAACGGCTCACGGACACCCGGGCGCAGCCCGGGACACCGGCCGGGAACATGGGCGAGGGGAGACCGACGGGAGCGGCAGCGAACCCCGCCGGCGTCACACCGGACCACCTGTCACCACGGCGGCGGATGACCCGGTAGAGAACGGAGGCGGTGACGCCCCCGAAACCCCGCCCGGCTCATGGAAACCGAGCACCGGCCGGGTCTTCGTACTCGACAGGCACGGGCAACCACTCATGCCTTGCCACCCCGCACGCGCCCGAGAACTCCTGGGCAAGGGGCGGGCCGTCATCGTGCGACAGGCCCCGTTCACGATCCGTCTGCGGGACCGAACGGTCTCCCGGTCCCAAGTCGACGGCGTACAGCTGCGCATCGACCCCGGCTCCCAAGGCACCGGGATGGCCCTCACCGTGGAGAAGCACGAGCGCGCGAGCGACGGCGGGACACAAGTGGTCCGCCGAGGCCTGACAGGCGTCGAGCTCCGCCACCGGAGCGAGCGCATCAGCCTCTGCATGCGGCAACGTGCAGGCTTCCGCCGCCGACGCCGGTCGGCCAACTGCCGATACCGCGCCCCCAGGTCGGACCACCGCACCCGGCCCGCCGGCTGGCTCCCGCCCTCCCTCCAGCACCGCGTCGACACTGTCGTGTCCCTGACCCGCCGCTTCTGCCGCTACGCCCCCGTCACCGAGATCCATGTCGAAAGCGCGGCCTTCGACACGCACGCGATCAGCGTGGGACGCCGGCTGCGCGGAGCCGAGTACCAGCAGGGCGTTCTCGCGGGGACGGACATCCGAACCCACCTGCGTCAGAAGTGGGGCCGTGCCTGCGCGTACTGCGACGTCACGGACGTGCCGCTCAATATCGAGCACGTCCACCCCCGAAGCCGCGGCGGTTCCGACCGGATCACCAACCTCGTCCTCGCCTGCGTCCCCTGCAACGAGGCCAAAGGCGCTCAGCCCCTGCGCCGGTTCCTCGCTCACGACCCCGAGCGGCTCGCGAGGCTCACAGCCCGGACGAAGCCCACACTGCGGGACGCCGCCGCGATGAACTCGATTGGCAGGTCGCTCCTCCTGGCGCTCACCGCCCTGGGCCGACCGGTGCACACCTGGACCGGAGCGCAGACGCACGCCAACAGGGCGCTCCTCGGCCTGGACAAGTCGCACACCCTCGACGCACTCGCCGTGGGCCCACTGGGCACCGACACGGACGACAGAACCGTCCTCGTTCCGCGCCAGATTCTCGTGATCACCGCCACCGGCCGGGGCTCCTACGCCCGCACGACCCCGGACCGCTTCGGATTCCCCCGCCTCAGGCGGGACCGGCGCAAGCGTCACTTCGGCTACGTGACCGGAGACCTGGTGCGCGCCACCATCCCCGGTGGCACATGGGCGGGAGTGCACACCGGCCGCATCTCGGTACGCGCCCGCGGCCAGCACAGTCTCGCTACGCCGCAGGGTCGGATCAACGTCTCGTACCGCTGCCTGAGCCTCCTCCAGCGAGGCGATGGCTATGGCTACGCACTCCGGTCGGAGGCGGGTTCGAGGCCGGGTTCTCCCCTGTCCCGTTAAACCGGTTGAAGGTCGCGGGGCAGGTTCCTAGGCTGTGCTGCACAGGCTGAAAGGAGGTGGTTCGGAGCATGTATGTACGCCGGACGTCTGAGGTGACTGCGGGCTAGCGGCCCGACGTCGCATCTCGAATTCGGCGCCGGACCCGCGCGTGTGCACGCGCGCAGCCGGCCCCATTCCCAAGCAGTCACCCGACCCGCGAGCCGCCGGTACGTCCGGCCGGCTTCCGACCGTCTCGTACGGGAGGAACCAGGCTCGCGGGTCGCCTGCGTTTCCGGGGGCTTTCAGAGCCCTCGGCGGTCAGCCCTTGCTGACCGCCGTCAGGATCTCCGGGAGGCGGTCCGCCGTGCGCGGGGCCGCCAGGCGCAGGCCGAGGAGGGTCGCGGCGGTGCCGTAGGCCGCGCCCACGGGGAGCAGCAGCCAGGACCAGTCGGTGTGGTCCGTCGCGTGCAGGGCGATCGTGAGGGCCAGGACCGGGGCACACAGGACGGCCGCCGCGACCATGCCGCCGAAGATCGATATCCAGGCGAGGCCCGCCTGGCCGGGGGCGACGTTCTTGTAGCCCTCCTGCGGGATCGAGTACGGGAAGCGGGCCGAGGTCCACGCCCCGGTGGCCAGCATCGCTCCGAGGAGGGCGAAGGAGAGGCCGAGGACTTCGGGGAGCTCGTGCCAGGCGCCCAGCAGGGCGCTGGTGAGGACGGTGACCAGGGTCGCGTAGGGCAGGGTGATCACGAGCAGGGCGAGGGCGCGGGCGCGCAGTTCCGCGTAGGCGTCGCGCGGTGAGGCGATCGTGGCGGCGACCATCCAGAACGCGGACGTGTCCTGGCCGAACTGGTTGTACATCTGGATGCCGAGCATGCCCGAGGCGAAGCACGCGAAGTAGGCGGAGCCGGTGCCCTGGAGGGCGTTGAACACGGGGACGATCAGGCCGATGGCCAGGGACGTGATCCAGGCGGCTTTGGTCTTCGGGTCGCGCCACACGTAGCGCAGGCTGCGTTCCATGACGGTGCCGGTGCGGCTGTCGGGGAACAGGCGGCGGGTGCCCGCGCGGCGGGTGGGCTCCGCGGCCTGGAGGGTCGAGCCGTCCGGCGCCGTCATCAGGCGGGTCAGCGCGCGCCGCCACACGAGGAGCAGGGCGGCCAGGGCGGCGGCGCTGAGGGCGAGCTGCGCGGTCGCGGTGCCGTACGCGCCGCGGCCCGCCGCCTCGACCGCGCCGAGCGCGGACGCCGGGGGTACCCAGCGCAGGACGTCCGCCGCCGGGTCGAGTGCGCCGAGCCCGCCGGCGCGGCCGAGGCGCTGGGCGCCGAAGTTGACGAGTTGGGCGCCGAGCGCGATGACGAGGCCGCTGAGCACGGCGAGGTCGCGGCCCTTGCGGCTGGTCAGCAGGCGGGTGTTGGCGGCGGCGACGGCGCGGGCCAGGGCGACGCACACGAGGACGGCGAGCGGTACGGCGAGCAGGGCGACCGCGGTGGAGGCCGCCCCGTGCCCGACCGCGTACGCCGCTCCGGCCGTCAGGCACAGGGTGAACAGGGGGCCGATCCCGACGAGGGAGGCGACGAGCAGGCCGCGGACGAGGGGGTCCGGGCGCAGCGGCAGCATCACGAGCCGGGTCGGGTCGAGGGTCTCGTCGCCGCTCGGGAAGAACAGGGGGAAGACGGCCCAGCCCAGTGCGAGCAGCGCGAGCAGGATGATGCCGACGGTTCCGGCGTGCCGGTTCCCGTGGAGGAGGACGAGGCCGAGGACCACGAGTGCGCCGAACAGGACCGAGACCAGCGCGGACACGGCGTAGGCCACGCGTCGTCCCGCCGACTGTCGCAGTCCGTTGCGCAGCAGCGCCCATTTGAGTCCGACGAGAACCCTGGTCACAGTGCGGCCCCGCCCCCGCCGAGCCAGTCCAGGGACGCTCCGGACGGGCTCCCGGTGGCCCCGACCAGCTCCAGGAAGGCTTCCTGCAGGGACCCGGCGTCGCCCTTCACGTCGGCGAGCGGCCCTTGCGCCCGGATCCGGCCGGCCGCCATCACGGCGACCCAGTCGCACAGTGACTCCACCAGTTCCATGACGTGGGACGAGAAGACGACCGTCGCCCCGGAGCGGGTGAAGCGTTCGAGGACGCCGCGGATCGTCTGGGCGGACACGGGGTCGACGCCTTCGAAGGGTTCGTCGAGGAAGAGGACTTCGGGGTTGTGGAGCAGGGCGGCGGCGAGGCCGATCTTCTTGCGCATGCCGGTCGAGTAGTCGACGACGAGTTTGTGCTGGGCTCCGGTGAGGTCGAGGACGTCGAGGAGTCCGGCGGCCCGCCGGTCGACCTCGGCGCCGGGCAGTCCCCGCAGCCGCCCGGTGTACGCGAGGAGTTCGCGCCCCGAGAGCCGCTCGAAGAGGCGCAGTCCCTCGGGCAGCACTCCGATGCGGGCCTTGACCTCGGCGGGGTCGGCCCAGACGTCGTGCCCGGCGACGTGCACGGTGCCGCGGTCGGGCCGGAGCAGTCCGGTGACCATGGAGAGGGTGGTGGTCTTGCCTGCCCCGTTGGGGCCGACGAGGCCGATGAACCGGCCTGCGGGCAGCGTGAGTTCGATTCCGGCGACGGCGGTCTGCCGGCCGAAGGACTTCCAGAGGTCGTGGACGCGTACGGCCGCGTCCACGGCTGCGTCGGTCAACTGTGCCCGCCCTTCATCGGCGTCGTCGTGCTCCGGCGTCTGCGGCTGCGTCCGGGTGCGGGACGGCCTTGACGTCTGGGCACGATACGTCGGCCAAGGGCGGGGCACAGGGAGGTGGCACGGGCCCGTCGCTACGGGCGGCGCCCTTCGCGCCCGCACGCGTAGGCGAGCGGGGAGACGAGTTCCTCGGCGTCGGGCAGCCACCGGTTCGCGGCGGTCGGCCGGCAGGCCCACTGCACGGCGCCCTGGCTGCCGAACCGGGTCGGCGGCGCGGCCACGTACTGGCCCTCGCCGAGGGTGGCGAGGTCGAGGGAGGCGGGCGGCCAGCCCAACTTCCGTACGAGGTCGGGGACCTTGGCGGTGGCGCCGGGCAGGACGAAGAACTGCATGCGGCGGTCGGGCGTGCAGGTCACGGGGCCGAGGGTGAGCTCCATGCGTTCCATGCGGGCGAGCGCGAGGAATCCGGCGGTCTCGGGGACGTCGATGGCGTCGAAGGTGCGGCCGGTGGGAAGAAGGATCGACGCCTTCGGGTGTTTGGACCACAGGCGGCGTGCGCCGGTCGCGCTCCCGGTCGCCTGGGTCGCCCAGTCGGGCCGCGCGGCGTGCGCGCCGGGCGCCGGGCACGCGGCGTCGTCGCAGGAGCAGCGCTGCACGCCCTGCTCGAACTCCAGCCAGGTGCCGGGGAACACGTCCCAGTGCCGTTCTTCGGCGTAGCGCACGGCCGTGTCCAGGAGGGATTCACCCCGCTGGGGCGGGATCTGCCCGGTGGGGGTGACAGGTGAGGTGACGTCCGAGGTGCCTGCGATGGTCTCTTCCACGACGTTCTCAACTCCCGCCGTCAGCTGGGGTTACGGGGGCACGTACGGGTGGCTCCGGAGCATCGTTCCCGCACGTGGGGCGCATGGGTGCACGGTCGGGGGCGCGCGGGCGGGACGGCAGCGGGGGAGGGGTAGTCATCGGGGGACGGGCCGGACCGTCGCCTGTCATTTCCGGGCCGGTTCCTCCCGATCGATACGTAAATGTCGCGCATCTTCCCCTTTCGTACAGGGCAGTCATTCCACGACCGGCCGTGATCCGCACAGCCGGCCACCCGGACGGGCACAGCAGGGGGTTACGTCATGGCCGCACGGCCTCTCGTCGCGCGACAGCCCAACGAACGGCTGCAGGCGCTCATCCAGGAGGCGGGCTGTTCCAACGCCGGCCTGGCCCGCCGGGTCAACATGTGCGGGTCCGAGCACGGACTCGACCTGCGCTACGACAAGACGTCGGTGGCCCGGTGGCTGCGCGGGCAGCAGCCGCGCGGCCGGGCGCCCGGCATCATCGCCGAGGCCCTGGGCCGCAAACTCGGCCGCACGGTCACCATCGACGAGATCGGCATGGCCAACGGGAAGAACCTGGCCTCCGGTGTCGGTCTGCAGTTCTCGCCGACGGTGCTCGGCGCCATCGAGCAGGTGTGTGAGCTGTGGCGCAGCGACGTGGGGCGGCGGGACTTCCTGTCGGGCTCGGCCGTCGCCCCGTCCGCGCTCGTCGAACCCAGCAGGGACTGGCTGATCTCGGTCCCGGACTCACAGGTCGCACGGTCCGCGGGGCCGCGGGTCGGGATGTCGGACGTGGGCGCCGTGCGCGCGATGACGCAGGCGCTGACCGATCTGGACCACCAGTACGGCAGCGGGCACGTGCGTCCCGTGGTGGTGCACTACCTGAACAGTGTGGTGAGCGGGCTGCTCGCGGGCTCGTACCGGGAGGCGGTGGGGCGTGAACTGTTCGCGTCCGTCGCCCGGTTGACGGAGCTGGCCGGGTACATGGCCGTCGACACCGGGCAGCCGGGGCTCGCCCAGCGCTACTACATCCAGTCCCTGCGGCTCGCGCAGGCGGCCGGAGACCGCGGCTACGGCGGGTACGTGCTCGCCGCGTCGATGAGTCATCTGGCCGCGCAGCTCGGCAATCCGCGGGAGATCTCCCAGCTCGCCCGCGCGGCTCAGGAGGGGGCGCGCGGGCGGGTCACACCGCGCGCGGAGGCGATGTTCCACGCCGCCGAAGCGCGCGGTCACGCCCTGCTCGGCGACGAGCGGTCCGCGCACGGATCCATCGCGCGGGCACTCGCCGCGATGGAACAGGCCGAGGGGCAGAGCGGTTCCGGTGACGACCCGGCGTGGATCGGGCACTTCGGGCCCGCCTATCTCGCCGACGAACTCGCCCACTGCCACCGGGACTTGGGGCAGGGGCGGGACGCGGAGCGGTGTGCGCGCGAGGCGTTGGGCGGGCATCCCGCGTCGAAGGCCAGGCGCCGGGCGATCGGGCTCGTGCTTCTGGCGACGGCTCAGGTGCAGCAGCGCGAGGTGGAACAGGCCTGCCACACGGGACTTCGGGCCGTCGAACTCCTCGGCACCCTGCGCTCCAACCGCGGCGCGGAGTACCTGGAGGACCTCCGGGCGCGGCTCGATCCGTACCGGGAGGAGCCGGTGGTACGGGAGTTCGGGGCGCGCGTGGAGTTGCAGGCGGCCTGATTCTCATACCAGCGTCACCGGGGCCTGTTTTGTTACTCCCGTCACGGGGGAGGTTCTCGGGATTTGAGGTGCGTAGCACGGGCGTGCGAGGACCCGGTAGCGTGAGCCGACGATTCCGACTTCCCCCATACGTAGGAGTCCCGGTGACGCAGCACAGCGGCCAGAACGGCCAGGGCGGACAGGGCGAGGGCCCGCACCTTCCGCAGGCCCGACAGGCGCACGAGGGTGTCGTGCTGCCCGCCGACGGCTCCGAGCCCCTGATGCCGGGCACCTACGGCGACCCGACGCCTCCGGTCGCACCCGCCGGTCCCGCCGGTGCCGCGCCCTGGGGCCAGCCCTGGGGGCCGCAGTCGCAGCAGGCGCAGGACGCGGGTCCGATGCCGTCCTACGAGTGGGGCAGGCCCGAGGCGCAGCAGCACGGTGGCGCCGGGATGCCGCCCGCCCAGCAGCCTCAGGTCCCACACGCTCAGGCCCCGCAGGCACAGGCTCAGCAGCCTCCGCACGTGCCGCAGCAGCCGCAGCCGCCTCACATGCCGCAGCAGGCGTACGGAGCGCAGCAGCCGCAGCAGCAGCCGTACGGGACGCAGCAGCCGCAGCAGTCCCAGATACCGCAGCAGCCGCAGGCGCACCAGCAGCCCCAGCCCCAGCCCCAGCCCCAGCCCCAGCCCCAGCCTCAGCCCCAGCCGCTGCCCCAGCAGTCGCAGGCCCCGCAGCTGCCGCCGCAGCAGATGCCCGGCGCGGGCCCGCTGCCGCCCGCCGCCCCGGCCGGCGCCGCCTACGACGGTGACGCCACGCAGTACATCGCGCCCGTCGCCGCGCAGCAGCCCCCGGCCGCCGCCCCGCTGCCGCCCGAGCAGCCCGCCGCCGACGCCACCCAGTTCCTCGGCCGCGCCGTGAACCGGCAGCCGATGCCGGGCGCCCTGCCCGACGCGGTGCCCGGCGGCCCCTCCGACAGCGAGGCCACCCAGTACATACCGCCCGTCCCCGCCGGCTCCCAGGAGCAGGCCTACGGCGTCCGCCCGGGCGCTCCCGGCGACCGCCAGCCGCCCGCCGAGTTCGACGCCCTCTTCCGTACGGAGCCGGAGGGCGCGGCCGGGGCCACCCAGCAGATGCCGCGCTTCGACCCGCACGCCCACCAGCAGGGCCCGCCGCAGCAGCCCGGCGTCCCGCAGTACCAGGACACGTACGAGCCCGAGCCGTCCCGCCGCAAGGCCCGCACCGGGTCCAAGCTGCCGATGGTCGCGGCCATCGGTGTCGGCCTGCTCGTCGTCGGCATCGGCGCGGGCGCCCTCATCGGCGGCGGGGACACGGACGACGACAAGACCGATCAGACCAAGACCGTCTCCGACGCCTCGTCGGCCCCGGCCGAGCCCTCGCCGAGCGTGGACCCGGCCAAGGAGCAGGCCGTCGCGCTCGACAAGCTGCTCGCCGACTCCAACAACAGCCGCGACTCCGTGGTGCGCGCCGTCGCCAACATCGGCGCGTGCAAGGCCCTGCCCCAGTCCTCCAAGGACCTGCGCGACGCGGCCGGTCAGCGCAACGGCCTGGTGACCCGGCTGAACGGCCTGGCCATCGACAAGCTGCCGAAGAACGCGGAGCTCAAGGCCGCTCTGACCAGCGCCTGGAAGGCGTCCGCCTCGGCGGACAGCCACTACGCGGCGTGGGGCGACCAGGTCGCCGGCAAGAAGGGCTGCCAGAAGGGCCACGCCCGGCCGACCCCGCAGCGCCGCGCCGGCGACCGGGCCAGCGGGACGGCCTCCACGCAGAAGAACCAGGCCGCGAAGCTCTGGAACGAGATCGCGGACCAGTACCAGCTGACCCGCCGCACCGCCGTCCAGCTCTGACGCTGACGGGACGGCGGCGGGCCGGGCGTCACTCTGCGCGGTGGGTCAGGAGGCCTTCGCGAGGGTCTGCGTCAGGTCCACCGCCGTCTTCCGGGTCGCCACCAGGCGGCCCCTCTCCACCCGCTGGAAGGTGACCCGCGCGTTGACCAGGCGCGGGAAGTCACCCGCGTCGGACATGTGGTCGTAGCCCCAGCGCAGCGGCGGGGTCAGTCCGCCCGTGTTCACCTGAAGGCCGTCGTCGAGCGCCGAGCTGACCGCCCGCGCCGTCACCTCGCCGTCCCCGAGCGATCCGACGGCCTGCCGCAGCACCTCGTACGCGATCCAGGTGGTCTGCACGCCCGCGTCCGCCGGGTCGATCCGGTTGTCGTCGAAGGCCTGCTCCTTGATCACGCGCTTCATCGGGTCCCAGCGCGCGTCGTCCGCCGCCGGGTACCAGCCGGTCACGTAGGCGCCCTCGTACGGGCTGCTCGCGCCGCCGGTGCGGTTGATCGTGGACTGGTCGATGCTGCCGAGGACCGTCGCCGTGCGCACCGCCGGATAGCTCGCGCGCAGCCGGCGGAAGGAGTCGAAGAACGTGTTGGTGCGCTCGCCGAGGACCGCCGCGACGCAGCCCTCGCGGCCGAGCCCGGCGGAGCTCGCCGTGGTCAGGGCCTCGCGGGCCTTGCCGCCGTAGTCGGTGGCGTCCTCGGGCGCGCGCAGGTCGGCGACCGCGCTCCGGTCGCGCTCGGCGAGCCCCGCGTTCAGGAGCGGCACCAGTTCGTCGCCCGCGATCGTGTCGGGGCGTACGAGGACGGTGCGCGCGCAGCGCTCGGCGAGCTGCCGCCCGTTCCCGGCGAGCAGGGCGGCCTGGCCGCCGTTGACGGGGTAGGACAGCGGGCTGGTGAACTCGGCGTCCGTCGTCCCGTACCCGCCGATGTACGGGATCCCCGCGGACTCCAGCGGGGACAGGAACGCCCGCCCGTGCTGGCTGTACGAGCCGACGACGGCGACGGCGCCCGCGTCGGCGGCCTTGCGGGCGCACTTCGCGGCGCCCACGCTGTCGTCGTGGTCGTTGCAGGTCAGGACCCGGAGCTTGCGTCCGCCGAGGCCGCCGTGCGCGTTGGTCCAGCGGGCGTAGGCGCGGGCCATGGCGGGCATTCCGGGCATGTTCGTCGCGTCGGTCTTCTCGGGTGCCCAGGTCATCACCGTCACGGTCCGATCCCCGGAGCCCCCCGTGGCTCCAGGGATCAGGCCGCAACCGGCGACCAGGGCGCCGCCCGTGACGACGGCGGAGAGAGCGGTGAAGGTGCGCTTGATGGAGGTGTGTCGCCGGCCGGTCATGTTCCTGCACGATTCCGCCGCATGCCTAACCGGCCGGTGACCTGCGGTCAACGGTCGGTGACGCGGAGGTGAATTGCGGGGGCCGATCGGGCCGCCGCGGCCCGGGACGTACGATCGATGACCGTGCAAAGCTCGGAGAACTCTTCCCGCCGCGGCCGTCGCTCCACGAAAATGGGCGGCATGCCACTCAACGACATGCCGTGGTGGCGCTGGCGCAGCAATGTGCGCTCCGCGCTGCACATGCTCTCGGACCCGGTCTTCCAGCGGGAGGTCTGGCTCGCCGGTGTGGACGGGTACGGGGACGTCACCGATGCCGTGTACCGCCTCGTCGAGGACACCTGGCTCGACAACTGGTCCGCCGAGAAGTACGTGGGGACGATCTTCCGTGACGCGCAGGAGGCCGTGCTCGTCGACGCGGCGGTGCTGCGGGTGCTGCGGATCATGCACCAGGTCGGGCCGGACGCTCCCGTCTCCGCGTATCTCGATCACCCGGAGTGGGCCGAGGCGGTGGCCGCGTCCCGGGAGGCGCACCTTCGGCTCGCCGTGAGCGACGGGGACGATCCCGACGCGGTTCCCCGCACGCTCGAGGTGCTGCGGATCATGACGCGGGCGGCTTAGAGAGGCTCCAGGCGGCTCGGAGCGGTCGCCGGGGGCCGGCCCCGTGGTCCGTTCCTCGGGATGGCGTCTCACCGTCGCCCGGCCTTGTGCGAACCTTGCCTCTATGAATGCGCAGTCCGCACCTGTTTCCGGCTCCGAGCAGTACGTCCTCACTCTTTCGTGCCCCGACAAGCAGGGCATCGTGCACGCCGTGTCGAGCTATCTCTTCATGACCGGCTGCAACATCGAGGACAGCCAGCAGTTCGGTGACCACGACACGGGACTGTTCTTCATGCGGGTCCACTTCAGCGCGGACGCGCCGGTCACCGTGGAGAAGCTGCGGGCCAGCTTCGCCGCGATCGGCGACTCGTTCCAGATGGACTGGCAGATCCACCGGGCCTCCGACCGGATGAAGGTCGTGCTCATGGTCAGCAAGTTCGGGCACTGCCTGAACGACCTGCTGTTCCGGGCGCGGATCGGGGCGCTGCCCGTCGAGATCGCGGCGGTCGTCTCCAACCACACCGACTTCGCCGAACTCGTCGCCTCCTACGACATCCCCTTCCATCACATCCCCGTGACGAAGGACACCAAGGCGGCGGCCGAGGCGCAGCTGCTGGAGCTCGTCCGCTCCGAGGGCGTCGAGCTGGTCGTGCTCGCCCGGTACATGCAGGTCCTCTCGGACGACCTGTGCAAGCAGCTCAGCGGGCGGATCATCAACATCCACCACTCGTTCCTGCCGAGCTTCAAGGGCGCGAAGCCGTACCACCAGGCGCATGCGCGGGGTGTGAAGCTCATCGGGGCGACCGCGCACTACGTCACCGCCGATCTCGACGAGGGGCCGATCATCGAGCAGGAGGTCGAGCGGGTCGGGCACGAGGTCACGCCGGATCAGCTCGTCGCGGTCGGGCGCGATGTGGAGTGCCAGGCGCTGGCGCGGGCTGTGAAGTGGCATGCGGAGCGGCGCGTTCTGCTGGACGGGCGCCGCACGGTGGTCTTCGCGTAGGTCTCGTCGCGGGCCTGCGGGTGTGTGGGGGCTGGTCGCGCCCCAGGTGGTCGCCCCGTACGGCCGTCGCGCGACTGCCGCCCCGGTGGGGGCTGAGCGCGCAGTTCCCCGCGCCCCTGAAATGCAGACCCTTCGGGTCGCATTTCCCCGATGCGCCGACGTCCCCCTGGAGATCGCGCACGAAGTGCGCATCTCCAGGGGCGCGGGGAACTGCGCGGCCAGCCCCCACCGGCCGGTGGTCGCGCGGCCCGCGCAAGGGGCAGCCACAGTGGGCGGGGCCCGCACCTACATGCGGCTCAGGCCCGCCGTTGCCGACAGGACGGACATGATGGCCGTGCGGTCGCCGACGGAGCCGGCCGCCGCCTCGGCCGGAGGCACCCGTCCCGCGGCGAGGCGACAGAACTCCACCCCGTCCAGGGCGACATGCGCCACCTCGTCCGCCCCCTCGATACCGGAGGCGTCGAGCGGGATGAGCCACTGACCACCCCCGGCCCCCTCGACCTCCAGCCGCAACACCCGCCCCGAGGCCTCCCGGTCCCGGTCCCGCCCCCGCTCGGCAAGAGCATCCGGCAGCATCCGCGCCGCCAGATCGATCATCCGGTGCAGATGCTTCGGCGCCGGCGCCTCGTACGGGTAGTCGACCGCGTCCGCGATGTCCCCCGCGTGCACCCAGCACTCGAACGCCCGGTCCGCCATCGCGTCCCGCAGCGACAGCGTGAAGTCACCGTACGAGATGGGGAGTTGCCCCGAGCCGCCACCGCCCTCCGCGTCCGACCCGGCGAACGACACGGTGCGGATCAGCTCGTGCGCCTGCTCCCGCCACGGCGCCCGTACCGCCCGTGTCGGCGGGAAGTGCGAGGCCTGCCAGAGCGCCTCCGTGCGCGCGGCGGGGCCGAGCGCCTGCGGCGGGGCGGGCGGGCCGAGCGGGTCGTCGAGGCCGAGGGCGCGGGCGACCAGGCCGTCGACGCTGATCAGATGCGCTATGACACCCGCGACGGTCGTCTTGCGGCTGAGCTGCTCGTCCCCCTCGTACCAGCGCAGCCGCACCGGCGCGTGCCACTCCCCGTCGCCGAAGTCCTTCAGGAGCGCGTCGAGACGGGCGGTCTCCGCGTCGAACGGCGTCGCCCAGGACGGGACCGGGATGCGGGCCGGGCGCCGGGCGAGGCAGCCCTCCAGGACGCGGGCCCGCAGCAGCGGGTCCAGGTCGAGGGACTCGTCGGCGTGCAGCAGCCCGACCGCGTCCCGCAGGCGCAGCGCCTCCTCGGCGCAGGCCCCGCAGCCGCCGAGATGGTCCTCGACGGCGGCCGCCTCCTCGGGCGAGCAGGCGGCGAGGGCCCAGGCGCCGAGCAGCGACTTGAGGACCCGGTGCTCGAGCACGAGCGGCTCCGGTGCGGGCAGGTCGGGCAGCGGGCGCCCGGTGTCCTCGACGGAGGAGCGCGGCGTCGGTATGCGGGCGGCACCGCCCCGGGCCCCGCCCGCGCCGGACCGGCCCTCGGGCTCGTCGTCGCGCGGGTCGTAGGAGTCGAAGCGGTCCGGGCCGCCGGCGCCGCTCACGCGGGCCTCCCGTAGCCGCCCGGCGGGATGCCGCTGTCGTGGGCCGTGGAGAGCAGCTGCAGGCCGAGCCGGAGCCGGCGGCGCGCCTCGTCCTCGGTGACGCCGAGGTCGGCGGCGGTCTGGCGGTAGTCACGCCGCTGGAAGTACGCCAGTTCGAGCGCGGCCCTGAGCGGGGCGGGCATCGAGGTCACGATGTAGTCCGCGCGGGCGGCCGCGGAGGCGCGGCGCACCTTGCGCTCCAGGTCCTCGGTGGTGCCGCAGCCGCTGCGCACCAGCGCGGCCGACTCGGTCTGGCGCAGCCGCTGCACGGCCTGGCGGTGGGCGAGCGTCGCCACGAACGAGCGCAGCGGGCCCTGCCGCGGGTCGTACGCCTCCGGGTTCTCCCAGACGCGGGTGAAGACCTCGCGGGTGATCTGGTCGGCGGCGTCCTCGTCGTCCAGGACGCGGTGGGCGAGGCCGTGCACCAGGGATGCGAAGCGGTCGTAGAGCTCGCCGAGCGCCGCGGCCTCGCCGTGCGCGAGCCGCTGCTGCATCCTCCGGTCCCAGCGGGACGGAGTGTCCTTGGGCATGAGGCCCCCTCACCGACTGCCCGTCGTGCCGTGCCGTTCTGTGCCGTGTACCGGTCCTGTACGGGCACCTGTACTGCCTGCCTGCTACCCAAAGGTAGTCCGGCACACCGCCTGAGCATGCGCCTTTACCGCATTGTGCGCTGTCCTACGGCAGGCGGTGATAAAGAGCCCGGGCCTCCGGCGAAGTGTGACCGAATCGGGCGGGTTGTGGGCGGCTGGGGTCCAAGCAGCTCATATGTGATAGGCCTGCAAGGGTGTCGGTGGGGTTGCCCGGGGGAGTTTCGGCCCGCGTGGGGCAGGGCAGCCGCGCAGGAAGAACGTAGGAGCAGGAAGGCGTGGCGTGTGTCGCTCAGGGTGAATGAGGGAGTGCGAGGCGACTGGGCCGTCGTGTCGGTGTCCGGCGAGATGGACCTGGTGACGTCCCCGGCGCTGCGTCAGCGGGTGCACGATGCCGTGGCCGACGGCCGGCGCAGTCTGGTCCTGGACCTCTCCGACGTGCTGTTCTGTGACTCCAGCGGGGTCGGCGTGCTGATCGCCGCCCGGCGGCTGATCCGCTCCTGCCGGGGGCGGCTGCGGCTGATCCTGCCCGCGCAGGGGGCGGTGGACGGTTCGCATGTGAACCGTGTTCTCGGGGCGCTCGGTGTGCGCCGGCTCTTCGACGTGTACCCGGATGTGGCCTCCGCCACGGACGATGGGGCCCAGCCGCTCTCGGCCTGAGGTCCTGGCCGGAAATCGGCCCTGCTCCGGACCGCCCTGTCGGTCTTACGTCCCGGATTCTTCCCTGTCTTGACACAACCCCCGCACTTCGGCGTCCCGGTGCGGCTCTTCGTCGTACGCTCCGATGCGGAGAACCCCACCCCACCGATGCGAGAGGCGGCCCATGAGCATGGACGAGCGGAGGATCGCTACCCGGTTCGCCGGCTTCGACCAGGACGGGAACGGTTACATCGACCGCGAGGACTTCACCGTCGCGGCGAAGGCGCTGCTCGCCGAGTTCGGGGTGCCGGCGCGCTCCGAGCGGGGGCAGGCGCTGTTCGCCGGGGCGGAGGCGTTCTGGCAGGGCATGGCCGGAATCGCCGATGTGGACGGGGACCAGCGGGTGACCCGGGAGGAGTTCGTCACCGGGGCCGTGAAGCGGCTGCGGGACAACCCCGGGCGGTTCGCCGAGATCGCCCGGCCGTTTCTGCGCGGGGCGATCGCCGTCGCCGGTGGGGCCGGGGATCTGGACCGTGGGGACGCGGAGCGGGTGTTGAAGGTGCTCGGGGTCGAGGCGGGGGTGGCTTCCGCGGCGGTCGCGGCGCTCGATGCCGACGGGGACGGGCGGATCTCGGAGGACGAGGCGGTGGGTGGTTTCGCCCGCTACTTCACGGTCCCCGAGTAACCGGGTCCCCGGCGCCGCCGTAGCTCCGCCGCTTCGTGGTCGGGTACACGTGTCGTCGTGGTTGCTCGCGCAGTTCCCCGCGCCCCTGAAGGCACACTTCGTGCGCCCCAGGGGCGTGTTGGTTCGCGCCCCGCGACGGAGTCGCTGATCGGATACAGCCCCGCGCCCCTGAAGACACGCTTCGCGTGTCCCAGGGGCGTGTTGGTTCGCGAGCCAGGGTCTAGGACGTGAACTGTTCTCGGAGTTTGTACTTGAGGGTTTTGCGGAGGGTTTCGTTGCGGGGGAGGGTCGGGAGGATTTCTAGTTGTTCGGGGAGTTTGAAGGTGGAGAGGCCCTCGGCGCGTAGGTAGGCGGTCAGGTCGGGGAGGGTTGGTTCGGGGGCGCTGGGGCGGAGTTCGAGGACGGCGCAGACGCGTTCGCCGCGTTCGGGGTCGGGGAGGCCGATGACGGCCGCGTCCTGGACCGCGGGGTGGGCGTGGAGGAGGTCCTCGATCTCCTTCGCGGAGATGTTCTCGCCCTTGCGGATGATGATGTCCTTCGCGCGGCCCGTGAGGACGAGGTGGCCGGTGGGCAGGACGTGGCCGAGGTCGCCGGTGACGAGGTAGCCGTCGGCGTCGAAGGCCTCCGCGCTCTGGGCCGGGTTCAGATAGCCCTGGCAGACGGCCTCGCCGCGCAGGCGGACCTCGCCGTCGACCCCGGCGGGCACCTCTTTGCCGTCTGCGTCGACGATCCGGATGGACATGCCCGAGGGCGGGCGGCCCTCGGTGGTGGCCAGGTTGTCGGCCGTGTCGTCCGGGGCGCCCATCGTGATCATCGGGACCTCGGTCATGCCGTACCCGTGCGTGAGCTGGACGTCCATCTCGCGGACCACGGAGTGGTAGATCTCGGGGGGTTTCGGTGCTCCGCCGCCCGCCAGGAGGCGAAGGGTCGGGATCAGTTTTTCGGTCGGCGCCTTGCGCTGCTCCGTCAGGAACATGGAGTAGAAGGCCGTCGAGCCGCCGGCGACGGTCACTCCGTGGCGGCGGTACTCCTCCAGCGCGTCGGGCAGCGCGAACTGCTCGAACATGACGGCCGGGAAGCCGTACAGGAGCAGCATCACCGTGTAGTCCGGGCCCGCTATGTGCGCGTACGGGAACGCCATGGAGCCCACGTCGGACTCGGTGAGGTGCAGGGCGTGGGCGAGGCAGGAGCCGCCCGCGATGAGGGAGCGGTCGGTGTGCAGGACGCCCTTGGGGTCGGAGGTCGTGCCGGAGGTCCAGTAGATCCAGCGGACCGTCGTGCCGTCGGCGGGCGGCGGCGGCAGGACCGAGGGGTCGGCCTCGGGCAGGTCCGCGTAGGCCTCGAAGACGCCGCGCGCACCGAGCCGGTGTGCCATCGCGGTGTGGTCGAAGCCGCGCCACACGCCCGGGGTCGCGAAGAACTCGGCGCCCGACTCGCGCAGCGCGAAGCCGACCTCGCGGTCCCGGTAGAAGGGGATGACGGGGCTCTGGACGGCGCCGAGGCGGGCCAGGGCGAAGGAGAGCAGGGCCGTCTCGATGCGGGTGGGCAGCTGCCAGGCGACGACGCTGCCGGGGCGCACCCCGCGCTCGTACAGGCCGGCCGCGACGCGCTCGGCACGGTCCCTGAGCTGCCCGAACGTCAGGGTGCGGTCGCCCTGGATCAGGACGGGCCGGTCTGGGGTGAGGGCGGCGCGGCGCTCGACCAGCTCCCACAGGGTGCGGGCGGCCCCCAGGGCGTGTGCGGTGTCCGTCATGTGCGTGACCCCCTGCGAACGAGAACGAGAACGAGAACGAGAACGAGAACGAGAACGAGAACGAGAGCGAGAGCGAGAGAGAGGCAACCGGGGCGACTGGCCCCGCCGGACTCAAGCTGACGGGGAGTCAGATACGGGGCAGAGCGTAAGCCCGCGCTTCTTGTCGGTCCAGGGGTGCGGGGCTAGCCTTCCATCTGACGGGTCATCAGATATCGGGCCAGCGGGCCACCGGAGCTGAGGGGTTTTCCATGACGGAACTGCCGCGCATCGTCAGTGTCGACGACCATGTGATCGAACCGGCCCACCTCTTCGAGACCTGGCTGCCGGCGAAGTACCGGGACCGCGGACCGAAGGCGCTCACCGCGGGCATCGGTGAGCTCGCGTACGTCGCCGGCAAGTACCAGATCACGATGGACCCCGACGGCCCGCCCACCGACTGGTGGATCTACGAGGACCTGAAGTTCCCGTACAAGCGCAACATCGCCGCCGTCGGCTTCGACCGCGACGACATGACCCTGGAGGGCATCACCCGGGCCGAGATGCGGCGCGGCTGCTGGGATCCGAAGGCGCGGCTCGCCGACATGGACCTCAACCACGTCGAGGCCAGCCTCTGCTTCCCGACCTTCCCGCGCTTCTGCGGGCAGACCTTCGCCGAGGCCAAGGACAAGGAGGTCGCGCTCGCCTGCGTGCGCGCCTACAACGACTGGATGGTCGAGGAGTGGTGCGGCGACAGCGGCGGCCGGCTCATCCCGCTGTGCATCATCCCGCTGTGGGACATCGACCTCGCCGTCGCCGAGATCCGCCGCAACGCGGCCCGCGGCGTGCGCGCCGTCACCTTCTCCGAGATCCCGACCTACCTCGGCCTGCCGTCCATCCACTCCGGGTACTGGGACCCGTTCTTCGCCGTGTGCCAGGAGACCGGCACCGTCGTGAACATGCACATCGGGTCCTCGTCCCAGATGCCCGCCGCGTCCCCCGACGCCCCGCCCGCCGTCCAGGCCAGCCTCAGCTTCAACAACGCGATGGCCTCGATGATGGACTTCCTGTTCAGCGGGGTGCTCGTGAAGTACCCGCGGCTCAAGCTCGCCTACAGCGAGGGCCAGATGGGCTGGATCCCGTACGCCCTGGAGCGCGCCGACGACGTGTGGGAGGAGCACCGCGCCTGGGGCGGAGTGCGCGACCTGATCCCCGAGCCGCCGTCCACGTACTACTACCGGCAGATGTTCTGCTGCTTCTTCCGCGACAAGCACGGCGTCGCCTCGCTCGACGTCGTCGGCCGGGACAACGCGACCTTTGAGACCGACTACCCGCACGTCGACTCGACCTTCCCGAACACCAAGGAGGTCGCCCTCGACCACGTGAAGGGCCTCGACGACGAGACGATCTACAAGCTGATGCGCGGCAACGCCATCCGCATGCTCGACCTCGACCTCGACAAGTGACGGGGGCGGTCCGTGGATCTCACCTACACCGAAGAGGAAGAGGACTTCCGGGCCCGGCTGCGGGAATGGCTGAGCGCGGCGCTGCCCGCCCTGCCGCCCAAGCCGGCGGCCACCGACTGGCCGGGCCGGCGCGTCTATGACACCGGCTGGCAGCGGCGCCTGCACGACGCCGGGTACGGGGACGTGCACTGGGGCGCCTCCCCGACCACCCGGCTGATCTTCCTGGAGGAGACCGAGAAGGCGGGCGCCCCGTACGTCGGCGCCAACTTCGTCGGCCTGCTGCACGCCGGGCCGACCATCGCCGCCGAGGGCACCGCCGCGCAGAAGGAGCGCTGGCTGCAGCCCGTGCTGCGCGGCGACGAGGTCTGGTGCCAGGGCTTCAGCGAGCCCGACGCCGGCTCCGACCTGGCCGCCCTGCGCACCCGCGCCCGCCGCGAGGGCGACCACTACGTCGTCAGCGGCTCCAAGATATGGACCTCGCACGCCGAGGTCGCCGACTGGTGCGAGCTGCTCGTGCGCACCGACCCCGACGCCCCCAAGCACCGCGGCATCACCTGGCTCGCGATGCCGATGGACGCCCCGGGCATCACGGTGCGGCCGCTGCGCACGCTCGCCGGGTCCACCGAGTTCGCCGAGATGTTCCTCGACGACGTACGGATCCCGGTCGGCAACCGGGTCGGCGAGGAGAACGACGGCTGGCGCGTCACCATGGTGACCCTGTCCTTCGAGCGCGGCACCGCGTTCGTCGGCGAGGTCGTCGCCTGCCGTCGCGTCCTCGGTGAGCTGGCCGCGCACGCCCGTAAGTCGGGGCGCTGGGACGACGCCGTCCTGCGCCGCGAACTGGCCCTGCTGAACGCCGAGTTCAGCGCCCTGTGGCGGCTCACCCAGTGGAACGTGAGCGAGGCGCAGGCCACCGGCGGGGTGCCCGGGGTCGGCGGCTCCGTCTTCAAGCTGCGGTACTCGCACGCGCGCCAGAAGCTCTTCGACGTCGCCGCCGACGTGCTCGGGCCCGCCGCTCTCGACGCCGGTCAGGAGTGGACCTTCGACCGGCTGTCCTCGCTGTCGTACACGATCGCCGCCGGCACCTCGCAGATCCAGCGCAACATCGTGGCCGAGCGCATCCTCGGACTGCCCAAGGGGGGCCGGTAGGCGTGCACTTCCAACTGACCGAAGAACAACGGGCGTTGCGTACGGGCATCCGCGAGCTGCTCGACGGGCGGTTCGGGCGGGACGCGCTGCGCGCCGCCGTGGACCGGCCGGGCGAGCTCGACCGGGACCTGTGGACGGAGCTCGCGGGGGCCGGACTCTTCGGCCTGTGCCTGCCCGAGGACGCGGGCGGCGTCGGGCTCGGACTGCCCGAGGCCGTCGTGGTGTTCGAGGAACTGGGCCGGGCGCTCGTGCCGGGCCCCCTCGTCGCCACGTTCCTCGCGGCCGGCGAGGTGCCGGGCGCCGCGACCGGCGAGACCGTCGTGACCTGCCCGTACGGGGCACTGCTGCCCTGGGCCGACGCGGCGGACGTCGTACGCGGGGACGTGGCCGGGGCCCTGGCGACGGACTCCGTGGACCCGCTCACCCCCCTGCACCGCCTCCCCGACGAGGCGCCCGTACCGCAGGAGGCGACGCTCCTGTACGCGGCCGAGCAGCTCGGCTCGGCGGGGCGCACCCTGGAGATGGCGGTCGGGCACGCCCGGCAGCGCGAGCAGTTCGGGCAGCCGATCGGCGCGTTCCAGGCCGTCAAGCACCTGTGCGCGGACCTGCTCGTGCGGGTGGAGGTGGCGCGGGCCGCCGTGTACGCCGCGGCCGTCACCCGGGATCCCGTCGAGGTCGCGGCGGCCCGGCTGCTCGCCGACGAGGCCGCGGTGCGGGGGGCGCGGGACTGCCTCCAGGTGCACGGCGGCATGGGCTTCACCTGGGAGGCCGACGTGCATCTGCATCTGAAGCGGGCGTGGGCGCGGGCCGGGCTCGCCGGGAGCGCGCGGGACGCGGAGGAGGTGCTGGCGGCGGCGCTGTGACGAGGGTGGCCGGGGCCGCGGTGCGGGGCGGTGTGTCAGGCTCTGGCGTCAGGGCCTGTGCCGTACGGAGAGTGACGGTGCGTCCGATATCGGGTTGTGTCCTTCGCGGGGCTCGTCACGGCATGGAGTCGGCCCCCGGCTCCGGTACCTTGTGGCAGATGCGAGTGGTGCTGAACCCGGGCGTCTGTGCCGGTGTCGCCGGTGAGGTGGCTCCGGACCCCGGGTTGCCCGCCGTTCGCAGTGCAGGGCGGAGCCGCGTGCCCGCCTGTTCGACCCCCCGCGAGACGCGTCGCACAGTATGCCGCACACGTACTCCTTCGCGCTGGAATATGCCCGAAGCGCTTGTTGGGGTGACTGTACGTCAACCATGCTGTGTCGTACGGGGATCACGGTCCGTGATCCCGCTCCGTGGCCAGTGTGGTCAGTGGCGCGAGGCAGAACTCCAACGGTCCCGCCGGATTCGGATGGTGTGAGCGGTGCAGGTGCTTCAGGTTCAGCTGGAGGTCGGGGCCGACCCCGCGGAAGTGGGTCGGGCCCGCAGGTGGGCGCGTTCACGGCTCGCCGGGTCGGGGATAGAGGCCGATGAGCCGGTGGCCGAGACGCTGATCCTGCTCGTGTCCGAGCTCGTGACGAACGCGGTGGTGCACACGGGGCGCCCCGCGGTGCTCCGGCTCGCCCTTCCGGCGGGCTCGGGCGTGGTGCGGGTGGAGGTGGCCGACGTGAGTTCGCGGCCGCCGGCGCCGCGGCACGCGGAGGGCTCCGAGACGAATGGGCGGGGCCTGGAGCTGGTGGATGTGCTGGCGGATCGCTGGGGATGGCGGCCCGAGGGCGTCGGCAAGGCGATCTGGGTGGAGCTGGATCGGTTGGAGCTCGGGGCGTCTTTGGGCGGCGGGACCGTGGTGGGGGCGTCCGCCTGAGGGTGGGGGCGGGTGTGTGTCTGGCGGGTGCGGTTTCGTCGCCGGGTGCGGTTGGTTGTCGGGTGCGGTTCGCCGTGGGCGGGGCGGTCGTATTGCGGGTGCGGGCCGGTGGGGGCTGGTCGCGCAGTTCCCCGCGCCCCTGAAGGCACACTCCGTGCGCCCCAGGGGCTTGCGGGTCGCGCCCCGCGACGGAGTCGCTGATCGGACACAGCCCCGCGCCCCTGAAATGCAGACCCTTCGGGTCGCATTTCCCCGACAGATGGCCGCCGGATGGAGATGGCGCACGAAGTGCGCATCTCCAGGGGCGCGGGGAACTGCGCGACCAGCCACGACGGCGCAGCAGTCGAGCGACGGCCGGGCGTGGCACCCACCCGAGGGGCGCGGGGAACTGCGCGATCAGCCCCCGCGGCGGGAGAGTCGAAGAGCTAGCCCCTCCGGCGATTGAGGAGCGGGGGCCGGGGCGGAGCCCCTGGGGGGAGTGGGTGCCGGTGTCCTAGAAGACGGCCACCGGGGCCACTGGAGTGCCCGTTGCTCCCTGGAAGGGTTCCGGCATGGCGGTCAGGAGGAACGCGTAGCGTCCCGCTTCTCCACAGGCTGTGGACAGGGATTCCAGATTCCAGTTCTGACCCTGGAGCATGCCCATCTCGACGAGGTCGAGGGCGTGGACGGGCAGCCAGAGGTTCTCGATCTCCGGGGGGAAGATCTCGAAGGTCAGGGTGTCGTTGGCGACGGCGGCCACGTCACGGGCGTGGAACCACTCGGGCGTGCGGACGGACAGCCCCGGCGACGGATACCCGTACCCGTGCTTGTCGCCGGCCAGGTAGACCTGGATCTGCCCGGTGCGGACCAGGACGATGTCACCGGAGCGCACCGTGACCCGCCCGAACTCCGCCGCCTCGTCGAGGTCCTGAGGAGTGACCGCGTGGTCACCGGGCAGCCGGTCGAGCCCCTTCGCCGCGGCCACGTCGAGCAGCACCCCGCGCGAGACGATGTGCGGGATCTTGTCGATGCCGCTGAACTCGGAGCCCCGGTGCGCCGTGATCGTGTCGGCGGAGCGGCCGTTGTAGATGCGGCCCGAGTGCGAGACATGGGTGAGCGCGTCCCAGTGGGTGGCCGCCTGGAGGCCCATGGTCACCGCGTCGTCGCTGGTGGCGACGGTCTCGGGGCCGAAGATCTGCTGGTTGATCTGCACCATCGTGTGGAACGGGTTGATGCGCCCGGGGATGAGCCCCGACTGCACGCCGTCCTCCTTGAGGGGCAGCGCGAGCGGCACCCGGCGCCCCGTGCGGACCTCGGCGGCGGCCTCCCGGACCACCTCGTCCGTGACGAGATTCAGGGTGCCGATCTCGTCGGCCTCCCCCCAACGCCCCCAGTTGTTCACGCGTTTGGCGATGTCGTGGAACTCGGCGGGCAGCGGCATCGGGGCCTCCCGGGTCTTGTGTTCCGGTATCTGACGGGTCGTAGAATCCGAACGAAGGAAATCTAACGGGTCGTCAGAAACTGCGGGAAGGGGCCGGGCGTGGGGAACTTCTTGGCTGGCAAGGTCGTGGCCGTCACCGGAGCGGGCCGGGGCATCGGGCGGGCCGTTGCGCTCGCCTGCGCCGAGCAGGGCGCGAAGGTGATCGTCAACGACTACGGGGTGTCCATCGAGGGCGGTGAACCCACCTCCGAGGTGGCGCTCGGGGTGGTCAAGGAGATCGAGGCGGCCGGCGGCACCGCCGTCGCCGTCGCCGACGACGTGTCCACGATGGCGGGCGGCCAGCGGATCGTCGACGTGGCGATCGAGGAGTACGGGCGGCTCGACGGCGTCGTGTGCGTGGCCGGGATCCTGCGCGAGCGGATGCTGTTCAACATGTCCGAGCAGGAGTGGGACCCGGTCGTCGCCACCCACCTGAAGGGCACCTTCACCGTCTTCCGCGCCGCGTCCGCGGTCATGCGCAAGCAGGGGACCGGCACCCTCATCGGGTTCACCAGCGGCAACCACCAGGGTTCCGTCGCGCAGGCCAACTACAGCGCGGCCAAGGGCGGCATCATCTCGCTCGTGCGCAGCGCCGCCCTCGGCCTCAACAAGTACGGGGTCACCGCGAACGCCGTCGCCCCCGTCGCCCGTACCCGCATGTCGGCCAACGTGCCGATGGAGCTCAAGGAGATCGGCGAGCCCGAGGACGTGGCCGCGCTCGTCGTCTACCTGCTCAGCGAGCGGGCCCGCGAGGAGAAGATCACCGGGCAGGTCTACACCGTCGCCGGACCGAAGATCGCCGTGTGGGCCCAGCCGCGCGAGCTGCGCGCCGGGTACGCCGACGGGCCGTGGACGCCCGAGAAGATCGCCGACTTCCTGCCCGGGACCGTCGGCACCGACCCGATGCCGATGCTCGCCAAGCTCGAGGAGATGGCGCGGGCCGCGGCGGCCAAGGAACGGCCCAACCAGTAGACCCACCCTCGTGAGGAGGCGGTGACGGCGTGGAGTTCGGGTTCGGGGACGGGGACGAGGCCTTCCGGCAGGAGGCGCGGAGCTGGCTGGAGGAGCATCTCGTCGGCCGGTTCGCGGCCGCCGTGGGGCGCGGAGGACCGGGCAGTGAGCACGAGGGCGGCGCCGAACGGCGCGCCTGGGAACGCGAGTTGGGCGAAGGTGGCTGGATCGGCCTCGGCTGGAGCGCGTCCGGGTACGGCAACCGAGTCGCCTCGCTGACCGAGCAGGTCGTGTGGGCGGAGGAGTACGCGCGGGTCCGGGCGCCGGGCCGCTACGGCCACATCGGCGAGAACCTCCTGGCCCCCACCCTCCTCGCGTACGGAACCGAGGAGCAGCGGCGCCGGTACCTCCCGCCGATCGCGCGCGGCGAGGAACTGTGGTGCCAGGGCTACAGCGAGCCGGGCGCCGGCTCCGACCTCGCCTCGCTGCGCACCACCGCGGTGCGCGACGCCGACGGACGCTGGCGGGTCACCGGGCAGAAGGTGTGGACCTCGCTCGCGCACGAGGCCGACCGGTGCTTCGTGCTCGCCCGCACCGAGCCGGGCTCGCGCCGCCACCACGGCCTGTCGTTCCTGCTCGTCCCGATGGACCAGCCGGGCCTGATCGACGTACGGCCGATCCGGCAGCTGACCGGCACCAGCGAGTTCAACGAGGTGTTCTTCGAAGGGGCGCTCGCCGAGGACCTCGTCGGCGAGGAGGGCGGCGGCTGGCGGGTCGCGATGGGGCTGCTCGGCTTCGAGCGCGGGGTGTCGACGCTCGCCCAGCAGATCGGCTTCGCCGAGGAACTGCGCGAGGTGACCCGCACCGCCGTGAAGTCCGGCGCGGTCGACGACCCGGTGATCGCGGACCGGCTCGTACGGCTGTGGGCCGAACTGCGCACCATGCGCTGGCACGCGCTGCGCACCCTCGGCGGCGCCGACGACGCCGGGGCCGCGGGTGCGCCCAGTGTCGCCAAGCTGCTGTGGGGCGGCTGGCACCAGCGGCTCGGCGAGCTCGCGCTGTCCGTGCGCGGGCCCGCGGCGGCCGTCGGGCCCGCCGACTGGTCGCCGGAGCGGCCCTACGAACTCGACGCGCAGCAGCGCCTGTTCCTGTTCACGCGGGCCGACACCATCTACGGCGGCTCCGACGAGATCCAGCGCAACATCATCGCCGAGCGCGTGCTCGGGCTACCGAAGGAAAGGCCCTAGGGAGGCGTCATGCGGGGTGTGGTGTTCGACGGCGAACAGGCCGTGGTGGTCGACGACTTGGAGGTACGCGACCCGGGGCCGGGGGAGGTGCTCGTCAAGGTCGCGGCGGCGGGGCTGTGCCACAGCGACCTGTCGGTGATCGACGGGACGATCCCGTTCCCGAGGCCGGTCGTGCTCGGGCACGAGGGCGCCGGGGTCGTGGAGGCGATCGGGGCCGGGGTGACGCACGTGGAGCCCGGCGACCACGTGTCGCTGTCCACGCTCGCCAACTGCGGGGCCTGCGCCGAGTGCGACCGGGGCCGGCCCACGATGTGCCGCAAGGCGATCGGGATGCCGGGCCGGCCGTTCTCGCGCGGGGACAAGAAGCTGTTCCAGTTCGCGTCGAACTCGGCGTTCGCCGAGCGGACCGTCGTCAAGGCCGTCCAGGCGGTGAAGATCCCGAAGGAGATACCGCTGACCTCGGCCGCGCTCATCGGCTGCGGCGTCCTCACCGGCGTCGGCGCGGTCCTCAACCGGGCCCGGGTCGACCGCGGCGACTCCGTCGTCGTCATCGGCACGGGCGGCGTCGGTCTCAACGTCCTCCAAGGGGCCCGGATCGCGGGCGCGTTGAAGATCGTCGCCGTGGACACCAACCCGGCGAAGGAGGAGGTCGCCCGGCAGTTCGGGGCGACCGAGTTCCTCACCGACCTGGCGCAGGTGCGCGACGTGCTGCCCGACGGCGCCGACCACGTCTTCGAGTGCGTGGGTCACGTCGGGCTGATCCGGGCCGCGATCGACCTCCTCGACCGGCACGGGCAAGCCGTCCTCCTCGGCATGCCGGCCGCCGACGCCGAGGCCACCTTCGTGCCCGCCCAGCTCTTCCTCGACAAGTCGGTCCTCGGCTGCCGCTACGGCTCCTCGCGCCCCCAGCGCGACATCCGGCTGTACGCGGACCTGTACGCCGAAGGGCGGCTGCTGCTGGACGAGTTGGTGACCCGCACCTACCCGGTCGAGGACTTCGCCAAGGCGGTCGAGGACGCCGAGGCGGGCCGTGTCGCACGCGGCGTGCTGACCTTCTGACAGTGCCCCCGGGTGGCCTGGACCTTCTTCCGTGCCCGGGGCTGCTCGCCTATCGTGAAAGGACGGTGGGCGGGCCGGGGGCCCGTCCCTGGAGACGGGGGTACGCGATGGCGACGGTCCTGGTCCTGTTCGGAGTGCTCGGCCTCGTGGCGGGCCTGCTGATGTGGAAGATCGTGCGGCGCCGCAGCATGACGGAGACCGCGGAGGGCCTGCGCATCGAGCAGGACAGCCGCGTTCAGGCGGTCGGCAACAAGTATCAGTACAACGCGTTCGCGCAGCACAACACGATGCCGAACATCGGGGACTACCGCCCCAGGAGGTGATCCCGGCCTCCGCCGGCGGCGCCCGTCGCGCGGTGGAAGGTGCGGCGGTACGCGGTCGGGGTCACGCCGAGCGCGGCCTGAAGGTGCTGGCGCATCGACTGGGCCGTGCCGAAGCCCGACTCCCGCGCGACCTGGTCGATGCCCAGGTCGGAGGTCTCCAGCAGGTGCCGGGCGCGCTCGACGCGCTGCCCGGTCAGCCACTGGCCGGGGCTCACCCCGACCTCCTCGCGGAAGCGCCGGGTGAACGTGCGCACCGACATGGACTCCTGCTCCGCCATGTCCCGCAGCTGGATCGGCTCGTGCAGCCGGGCCAGCGCCCAGGCGCGCGCGGCGGTTGTGGAGGCGAGGCCCGGCTCGGGCACCGGCCGGTGCACGTACTGGGCCTGGCCGCCGTCGCGGTGCGGCGGCACGACGGTGCGCCGGGCCACGTCGTTGGCGACGGCCGCGCCGTGGTCGCGGCGCACCAGGTGCAGACACAGGTCGATGCCGGCGGCGACCCCGGCCGAGGTCAGCACGTCCCCGTCGTCGACGAACAGCACGTCGGCGTCCACCCGCACCGCCGGGAACATCCGCTGGAACGCCTCCGCGTCCGCCCAGTGCGTCGTCGCGGGCCGCCCGTCGAGCAGGCCGGCCGCCGCGAGCACCCAACTGCCGGTGCAGATCGACACCATGCGCGTACCGGGCCGTACGTGGGCGAGGGCCGCGGCCAGCTCGGGCGTGAGCCGCCCCTCCTCGTAGACCGGCCCCAGCTCGTACGAGGCCGGGACGATCACCGTGTCCGCCGAGGCCAGCGCCTGCGGCCCGTGCTCCACGAGGATCGCGAAGTCGGCGTCCGTCATCACCGCGCCCGGACCGCGGACGCCGCAGGTCAGGACCTCGTACAAGGGCTCGCCCGCGGCGGTGCGGGCGCGGCCGAAGATGCGCTGCGGGATGCCCAGCTCGAACGGGATGACCCCGTCGAGGGCCAGGACGACGACACGGTGCCGGTCAGCGGTCATGGCCCGATCCTAGCGAAGGATGGCATTCGGGCCACTCGATCGGCGGGGCGCGCTGCCGCAGGCTCTACCCCGTGACGACGACTACGCAGAACTCCGCGGCCCCCGGCAGGGCCGCCTCCGGTGGCGGCAGCGCACCCTTCTGGGCCTGGGCCGTGGCCGCGGTCACCTTCGTGACGATCATCGGCGCCGCCGCCTTCGCCTCGCTGCCCGGACTGCTCATCGAGCCGCTCCACGCGGAGTTCGGCTGGTCCCGCGGCACGATCGGCTTCGCCGTGTCCGTGAACCTCGCCCTCTACGGGGTCACGGCGCCGTTCGCCGCCGCGCTCATGGACCGCTTCGGCATCCGCAGGGTCGTCGCGGTGGCGCTCACCGTCATCGCGGCCGGATCCCTGCTCACCGTGTGGATGACCGCCGCCTGGCAACTCGTCCTGTGCTGGGGGGTGTTGGTGGGCCTCGGCAGCGGCTCGATGGCGCTCGCCTTCGCGGCGACCGTCACCAACCGCTGGTTCGTGGCCCGGCGCGGGCTCGTCACCGGCATCCTCACCGCGGCCGGCGCCTCCGGCCAGCTCGTCTTCCTGCCTCTCCTCTCCTGGATCGTCACCCGGCACGACTGGCGTCCGGCCGCCGTCACCGTCGCGCTCGCCGCGCTCGCCGTCGTCCCCTTCGTGTGGCTGCTCCTGCGGGACCACCCGGCCGACGTGGGCGTGAAGCCGTACGGGGCCGAGGCGTTCGTGCCGAAGCCGGAGCCGGTGCGGGGGGCCGCTCGGCGGGCCGTCGGGGTGCTCGCCCGGGCCGCGCGCACCGGGCCCTTCTGGCTCCTCGCCGGGACCTTCGCGATCTGCGGCGCCTCGACGAACGGGCTCGTCAAGACGCACTTCGTGCCCGCCGCGCACGACCACCACATGCCGGTCACCGCCGCGGCCTCGCTGCTCGCCGTCATCGGGGTCTTCGACGTCGTCGGCACGATCGCCTCCGGCTGGTTCACGGACCGGTTCTCGGCGCGGCGGCTGCTGGCCGTGTACTACGCGCTGCGCGGCGTCTCCCTGCTCTTCCTCCCGATGCTGCTCGCCCCGTCCGTCCACCCGCCGATGCTGTTCTTCATCGTCTTCTACGGGCTCGACTGGGTCGCCACCGTGCCGCCGACCATCGCGCTGTGCCGTGAGCACTACGGCGAGGACTCGGCGATCGTCTTCGGCTGGGTCCTCGCGTCCCACCAGGTGGGAGCGGCGGTCGTGGCGTTCCTGGGCGGCGTGGCCCGGGACGTCTTCGGCTCGTACGACGTGGTCTGGTACGCGTCGGGGGGCCTGTGCGCGGTCGCGGCGCTGATGGCGCTGGTGATTCGTCGGGGGGCGGGGGAGCCTGTGCGGGCTGTGTGAGTTCGGGGCGGTGCCGCCGTAGGGGCTGACGATCGCCGCCGGGTGCCGCCCGGTGGCTCCGTCTCGCGCAGTTCCCCGCGCCCCTGAAGGGCACACTCCGTGCGCCCCCCCAGGGGCAGTTGGTCGCACCTGAATCGTCGGCGGCCGCGGGCCCGGTGGGGGCTGGTCGCGCAGTTCCCCGCGCCCCTGAAATGCATGGCGCTTCGCGCCGCATTTCCCCGATGGGGCGGCGCCCCTATGGAGATCGCGCACGAAGTGCGTATCTCCAGGGGCGCGGGGCTGTGTCCGATCAGCGACTCCGTCGCGGGGCGCGACCGGCAAGCCCCTGGGGCGCACGGAGTGTGCCTTCAGGGGCGCGGGGAACTGCGCGATCAGCCACGACGGCGCAGCAGTCGGGCGACGGCCGGGCGTGGCAGTCACCCAAGGGGCGCGGGGCTAGGGGGCCGGGCGGAAAGCGGAGCGGAAGGTCGCTGGGGTCGTGGTGGTGCGTTGGGTGAAGTACTTGACGAAGTTGCTGGTGTCGAGGAAGCCGAGGCGGGTGGCGATCTGGGAGACGGGGTCGTCGCTGTGGGCGAGGAGGCGTTTGGCCTCCAGGACGACGCGGCGGTCGATGAACTCCTTGGCCCCGACGCCGGAGGCGTCGAGCGCGGCCCGGGTCAGGGTGCGGGGCGCGTAGCCGAGGGTGCGGGCGTAGTGCCCGACGTCCCGGGCCCGGGTGTAGTCCCGCTCGACGGCGGCCCGGAACCGCTGGAAGGTGTCCGCGTGCTCGGGGCTCGTGGTGGCTGACGGCGCGGCCAGATGGGTCAGGCGCAGCAGGAGCACGGCGAGCAGGCGCTGGAGGATCGCCGCGCGGGTGTGCTCGGGCAGGCCGGTGGCGCGGTACTCGTCCGCGAGATGGCCGAGGGCCTGGTCGAGGGGGGCGGCGTCCTCGCCGGCGGTCTGCCACAGGGCGCGGCCGAACGGGTCGTCGAGATGGACGTCCGCCGCGGTGGCGGGGTCGAGGACGTCGGGCCGGAACAGGACGAGCGTGCCGGACGCCGTGCTGAGGTCGCCGAACCGCTGTACCTGCCCGGGCCGCACCCACAGCCAGCCGCCGTCGGTCAGGTCGTGGTCCGCGAAGTCGACCATGTGCGACAGCCGCCCCCGGCGCACGGCGAGCAGCAGGTGGAACTCG
The DNA here is from genome assembly GCF_055558275.1 of Streptomyces sp. NPDC025806. Classification (NCBI taxonomy): domain Bacteria; kingdom Bacillati; phylum Actinomycetota; class Actinomycetes; order Kitasatosporales; family Streptomycetaceae; genus Streptomyces; species Streptomyces sp. NPDC025806. The sequence continues at coordinate 290,382 of NZ_JBVHMU010000006.1, forward strand.
GGGCGCTGCGGGTGCCCGGCCCCCTCGGCGTCCCGGACGGCTTCCGGGCCGCCGCGCAGCATGCGCTCGCGCAGTTCGGCGATCGTCAGCACCTCGATCCCGGCCGCGGCGGCCGGCGGCGGGGCGTAGGCGATCTCCTGGATCGCGGCATGTCCGTTTTTCACCATGGCCTGACCTTGCCGTACCTGGGCGGAAACCCTCGGGGTCCCTATGTTTGATGTGGGAGAAGGCGAGGGGACGGTCGGCAGGCCGTCCAGCGTCTCTCCCGAGATCGATGACTGACTTCTACCACGCAGCTTCGGAGTATTGCCATGACGAACATCGCTGTCCTCGGCGCCAACGGCACCATCGGTTCCGCCATCGTCCGCGAGGCGCTGGAGCGCGGCCACACCGTCACCGCGGTCGTCCGTGACCCCGCCAAGGTGACCGAGCGCCACGCCGACCTGACCGTCGTCACCGGCGACGCCCTCGACGCCCGCTCGGTGACCGCCGTCGCGAAGGGTCAGGACGTCGTCGTCAGCGCGGTGGGCGGCGGTGACGGCCCCGGCCACATCGCCACGATCAAGCCCTCCGCCGTCGCTCTCACCGAGGGTCTGCGCGCCCTCGGCGAGCATGCCCCGCGGCTGGTCGCGGTCGGCGGCGCCGGCTCGCTGCGCACCCCCGACGGCAAGCAGGTCTGGGACGCCCCGGGTCTCCCCGGCTTCCTGCTGGAGATCATGCACGCCCACGGTGACGCCCTGGACCACTACCGGACCGTCACCGACGTCGACTGGACCAACATCAGCCCCGCCGCCCACATCGCCCCCGGCGAGCGCACCGGCGGCTACCGCACGGCCCTGGAGGACCTCGTCACGGACGCGGCCGGCGAGAGCGCCGTGTCGGTCGAGGACTACGCCGTCGCCGTTCTCGACGAGATCGAGACGCCCCGCCACCGCGGGCAGCGCTTCACCGTCGGCTACTGACCGGCCCCGGGCCGCGCCCTCAGTCGGCGAGGGTCGCGAAGCGGCCCTGGTGGAACAGGAGCGGGGCGGCGCCCTCGGCGCCCGTGCCCAGGGATGTGACGCGGCCGACGACGATCAGGTGGTCGCCCCCGGTGTGCACCGCGTGGATCACGCAGTCGATCCAGGCGGCGGCGCCGTCCAGGCGCGGGGAACCGGAGACGGGCGCCGCGTCGTACGCGACCCCGGCGAACTTGTCGGCCCCGCTGACCGCGAACCCGCGGCACAGCTCGCCCTGGTCGGCCGCCAGCACGTTGACGCAGAAGACGCCCGCGCGGGCGATCCGCGGCCAGGTCGTCGACGTACGGGCGACCATGAACGCCACGAGCGGCGGGTCCAGGGACAGTGAGGCGAAGGACTGGCAGGCGAACCCGGCGGGCTGCTCGCCGGGCGCGGTGACGATCGTGACCCCGGACGCGAAGGATCCGAGCACGCGCCGGAACTCCGCGGGATCCACGGGCGCCCGCTCGTCGTCGCGGACCGCCCGCAGGTCGGGGCGGGGCAGCGGCTCGACCGGGGCCGCGGTGGGGGCGCCGACCGACCTGAGGTACCGGACGACGGTGGCCGCCATCCCTGCGTGTCCCATCATGTTTTTCATTGAAGCTGACGGTGCGTCAGATGGGAAGGGGTGCGACGGGCCCGGAGGACGGCTCGCGTAGGTTCCCGGACATGGGGTGGGAGAAGAAGGAGCCGGGCGCGGCCGGCGACGCCGAGCTGATGGCCGCCGCGTGCACGCTTCAGCTGCCGGTCGCGGGCGCTCTGGCGATGGTCGCGGCCTTCGACGACAACACCTACGGCCAGGGCTTCAACAGCATCGGCCTGGCCTGCGTGATGATCTTCGCGCCGATCGTGCTGCCGTTCCTCGGCTGGTTGCAGTGCGCCGTGCAGGCACTCCCCGCGCTGGCGCTCGGCGACGTCCTGGCCGCCCGCGTCCCCGGCCCCCGTCGGCGCGCCCGCACCCTCGCCGTACTCCTGGTCGCCGCCGCCTGGGCCGTACTGCCCACCGCCCTCGGCCTTTCCTCGTACGCGACGAACCTCCTGGCCTGCGCCGCCTTCTGCGCCTTCCCCGTGTACGTCGCCACCCGCCCGTGGCGGTGGGTGCGGCGCCGGCTGCGGATGTGGGCCACCGGCCTGTTCGGCGGCGGACTGCTCGCCGTGCTCACCCTCCTCGCCGGAGCCGTCGCCCAGGGCGTCGGGCTCCTGCCGGTGTACGAGCCGCCCGTGCTCACGCGCGGCGAGCTGGTCGCCGAGTGGCGCGACGCGGACGACGGCGCCGCGCTGCGCCTGGACGCCGACGGCCGGGCCCGGCTGACCCGGCTCCCGGCCGAGGACCTGTTCGCGTCGGCCGAGCCGGGCGACCCCGAGTTCTCCCGCTGCACCGGCACCGGCACCTGGTCCCGGCGGGCCGGGGACGCGTCCGGGGGCGCCGGTGTCGAGATCGAGGTGCCCGCCTGCACCAACATCACCCTGCGCTGGACCATCGGCGGCACCCGCGAGGACCCCGAGCTCTACGTCCTGTTCGGCGACCCGGACGCGGGCGACCTCCACATCCTCACGCGTCGCGCGAGGTAGGCCGGTTCACCGTCCCTCGTACGTCGCCGAGCGGCGCTCCACGAAACTGGCGACGCCCTCCTGCGCGTCCCGCGTCCCCATGTTGAGCTCCTGCGCGACCGCCTCCGCCGCGAAAGCCGCCGCCCGGTCGCTGTCCAGGGACGCGTTCACCAACTGCTTGGTCAGGGCCAGCGCCCGGGTCGGGCCCGTCGCGAGCCGCTCCGCCCAGGCGCGGGCCGTCTTCGCCAGCTCCTCGTCGGGCACGATCCGGTTGACCAGCCCGAGCCGCTCCGCCTCCGCGGCCGGCAGCGCGTCGCCGAAGAACATCAGCTCCTTGGCGCGCTGCGGGCCGATCAGCCGGGGCAGCAGATAGGCGCCGCCCCCGTCCGGCACCAGACCGCGCCGCACGAACACCTCGATGAACCGCGCCGACTCGGCGGCGAGCACGAGGTCGCAGGCGAACGCGAGATGGGCGCCGATCCCGGCCGCCGTGCCGTTCACCGCAGCGATCACCGGCTTCTCACAGTCCAGGACCGCCGCGATCAGCCGCTGCGCACCCCGCTGGATGGTCCGCGCGATGTCCCCGGTGACCCGCTCCCGCGTCTCGGCCGGGCCGCCGCGCAGATCGGCGCCCGCGCAGAAGCCCTTGCCGGTGGCGGTGAGGACGACGGCGCGCACGTCCGGGTCGGCGGAGGCGTCCGCGAGCAGCGCGATGACGCGCTCGCGCTGGTCCCAGGTGACGGCGTTCATCGCCTCGGGCCGGTTGAGCGTGATCCAGCAGACCCCGTCCTCGAAGCGGTGCAGAACGGTCTCGGCGACGGTCTCGGTCATGGTGCGACTCTCCGTTCGTGGGTTCGGCCCCTACAGCCCGTCCGGCGCTTGAGGACGAGGCCGAAGGCCGACAAGGGGGGTCTGGGGGCGCAGCCCCCAGGGACGGGACGGGAAGGGGCGGCGGGGGCGATTCACCTCACGGGACGTGTCTCACGGGACGTGCCTCACGGGGCGTGTCCCGCGGGACGCACCCCACGGGACGCACCCCCCGGGGACGCACCCCACGGGACGCGTCCCCGGGCCGGCCCACCCCTCACCGGCACACGGCAAGCGCGTCCAACGCCACCGCCCCCTGCCCGCGCGGCAGCACCATCAGCGGGTTGATGTCCAGCTCGGCCAGGTCGTCGTGCAGCTCCAACGCCATCCGCTGGACCCGCAGGATCACCTCCACCAGCGCGTCGACATCGGCCGGCGGAGCCCCCCGCACCCCGTCGAGCAGCGCCCGCCCGCGCAGCTCCCCGAGCAGCGCCCGCGCCTGGTCCTCGCCGAACGGCGGCACCCGTACCGCCGTGTCCTGGAGCACCTCCACGAGGACCCCGCCGAGCCCCACCGTCACGGTCGGCCCGAACAGCTCGTCGTGCGTGACGCCGACGACCATCTCGACGCCGCGCTCCACCATCTGGCACACCAGGACCCCGTCGAGGTCGATGCCCTCGTAGCGGGCGATGTCGGTCAGCTCGCGGTACGCGTCCCGCACCTGACTCGCGGACGTCAACCCGACCTTCACCAGGCCCAGTTCGGACTTGTGGGCGAGCTGCGGCGCCGACGCCTTCATGACGACCGGATAGCCGACGAGCGAGGCCGCGCGCACCGCCGCCGCCGCGCTGGTCACGAGCTGCTCGCGCGGCACCCGGATCCCGTAGGCGCGCAGCAGTTGCTTGGCCGCGTGCTCACTGAGCTGCTTGCCGGGCCGCATCAGGGCCTGCGCCTTGCGGAAGGACGGGGACGGGGTGCGCGGCGCGTCCTCGAACGGCGAGCGGTAGGAGGCGGTGAAGCGGTGGTGCTCCAGGTGGGCGCGGACGGCGGTGACGCAGTTGGCGAACGTACGGAAGGTCGCGACCCGCGACGAGCCGAGCAGCGTCTCGCGGTACGCGTCCTCGGTGCCGACCGGCGATCCCCAGATGACGCACACCAGCTTGTCGGTCTGCTCGGCCGCGTCCACGAGGTCCTGCGCCAGCTTGTCGCTCATCGGCGGGAACGGGCCGGTGATCGGGCAGATCAGCACGCCGACGGACGGATCGGCGAGGATCGCGTCGATGATCTTCCGGCCGCGCCAGTCGCCCACCGGGTGCCCGCCGTTGTCGACGGGGTTCGAGACGTTCAGGTACTCCGGTATCCACTGGTGCAGTTCGGCCTGCTTGGCCTCGGACAGCACGGGCAGGTTCAGCCCGCCCGCCGTCGCGAGGTCGGAGAAGTGGGCGCCGGTGCCGCCGGAGATCGAGTACACGACGACCCCGTCGGCCTTCGGCGGCCTGGCCCGCGCCAACAGCGCGGCGGTGTCCTGGAGTTCGTCGAGCCCGTCCACGCGGATCACGCCGAACTGCCGCATCGCCGCGTCCACGACGGTGTCGGCGCCGGTCAGCTTGCCGGTGTGGGAGGCGGCGGTACGGGCGCCGGTCTCGGTGCGCCCCACCTTCACGGCGACGACCGGCACCTTGGCGCGGGCGGCCCGGTCGGCGGCGAGCAGAAAGGACCGCCCGTCCTTGAGGCCCTCCACGTAGCAGGCGATGGCGCCGACCTCGGGCCGCTGGGAGAAGTACGAGATGAAGTCGGAGGTCTCCAGATCCGCCTCGTTGCCCGTCGGCGCCCAGTGCGAGAGCCGGATGCCGAGCTCCTGGAGGGTGAAGACGGGGCGGCCCTGGTGTCCCGACTGGGTGATCAGCGCGATGGCCGGCCCGTCGAGGTCCTCGCGGAACTTCTCGAAGGCGTTGAGGTTGGTGTTCGGGCCGAGCAGCCGGAGCCCGGAGCGGGCCACGGCCTCGGCGAGCCGCTCCTGCGCGGCGGCGCCCTCCTCGCCCGTCTCCGCGAACCCGGAGGCGAAGGCCACGGCGAACTTCACCTTCGTGTCGGCGAGTTGCTCGATGACGGGGAGCGGGTCCCCGACGAGGAGAACCGCGAGGTCGACCTGCTCGGGCAGCTCGGCGACGGTCGGCACGCAGTCGAGGCCGAACACGCTCTCGCGGGTCGGATGCACCGGGTGGAGCCGGGCGCCGACCCGCTCCGCCCAGGCCATGAGCTGCCGGGTGATCCCGGTGTTGGGCCGCCCTTCGGCGTCCGAGGCACCGACGACCGCGACGGACTCGGGCCGGAAGAACCGGTCCAGGTCCGGCACGTCGGCGCTCAGCGGGCGCCCGCTGACGTCGGCGTCGTCGGCTCCCGCCCTGCCGTGGACGGCGGGGCCGGGCTGTTCCCCGCAGGCGATCACGCGGGCCCGGCGGGAGTCGGTGGTCAGGGTGCCGTATGTCGATCCAAGCATCGTCCGCCCGCTCCTGTGAGGTTGGCCGGTGGCGCATGGCCGCTGCAAAAACCAATAGCTGACGCTTAGTCAGATTACTCAACTGACACTGTGTCAGGAACAGGGCTGCAGGCAAAGGCTGGGGCGGATGTGTGGCGCCTGCTCAGGGATGCGCCGGGCGGTGGTGCTCCAGGACGGCCGTGAGCAGGCGGACGAGGTCGTCCCGCTGGTCCGTGCCGAGCGGTGCGAGCAGCTCGCTCTGGGCGTCGGTGATGAGCGCGTCGAGCCGCTCCAGGCGGCGCCGCCCCGCCTCGGTGAGCGTGATGACGTTGCGCCGGCGGTCGGCGGGGTCGGGCTCGCGGCTCACGCAGTCGGTGTCCGACAGCTCGTTCAGGACGGCGACCATGTCGCTGCGGTAGATGCCGGTGCGGCGGCTGAGCTCGGCCTGGCTCGCGGGGCCGCCCTCGGAAAGTGCGACGAGCACGGCGAAGTGCCACTTGTGCGCGCCCTCGGCGGCCAGGCGCTCGCCGACCAGCCGGTCCGCCACGGCCGAGGCTCCGGCGAGGAGGCGGCTGGGGATGGCGCGCAGCCGGCCGGGGGTGTGCTCGGGGGTCGGGCTCATGGGGCCTCCGCTTCCGCCGCTCTCTCGGGTCTCGGCTCTCGCCCCCCGACTCTTGCGTTAGTGACACTAACAGTCTAGCTTCATTAGTGGCACGAACGTTAGAGCCACTAATGAAGCTTCCGGGAGTGATGGCGAGTGAAGACCGTGATCAAGCCGTTCCGTATCGACGTCCCGCAGGCCGCCCTCGACGACCTGGCCGACCGCCTGGCCCGCACCCGCTGGCCCGACGAGCTCGCGGACGCCGGATGGGACTACGGCTTCCCGCTCGCCCGGCTGAAGGAGCTCGCCGAGCACTGGCGCACCCGCTACGACTGGTGCGCGCACGAGGCGCGGCTCAACGAACTGCCGCACTTCGTCACCGAGATCGACGGCCAGGACATCCACTTCGTCCACGTACGGTCCGCGAACCCGGACGCGCTCCCGCTGGTCCTCACGCACGGCTGGCCCGGCTCGTTCCTGGAGTTCCTCGACGTCATCGAGCCGCTGTCCCGGGACTTCCACCTCGTCGTCCCGTCGATCCCGGGCTATGGCTTCTCCGGGCCGACCCACGAGCGCGGCTGGGGCGCCGAGCGGATCGCGCGGGCCTGGGCCGAGCTGATGGACCGGCTCGGGTACGACCGCTACGGCGCCCAGGGCGGGGACTTCGGCGCCGGGATATCCCTCGCCCTCGGCGGGGTCGCCCCCGACCGGGTCGTCGGCGTGCACGTCAACTACCTGCCGACCCGGCCCGACCCGGAGGCCGGCCTCACCCTGTCCGCGCGCGACGAGGCCCGCCTCGACAAGGTCCGGCAGCTGATGGCGAACCGGCCGCCCTATCAGGCGCTCCAGGCCCTCACCCCGCAGACGATCGGCTACGCGCTGACCGACTCGCCCGTCGGCCAACTCGTCTGGATCGCCGAGCGGTTCGCCGCCTGGACCGATCCCGCGACACCGGTCGACGACGAGCGGATCCTCACCGACGTGTCGCTGTACTGGCTCACCGCCACGGCCGCCTCCTCGGCGCGGCTGCACCACGACGCGGGGCGCGGCGCGAAGCTGCCGTGCCCCGTGCCGGTCGGTGTCGCCGTGTTCGCGCACGACATCACACAGTCGGTGCGGCCGCTGGCCGAGCGGCTGTACGACGTCGTGCACTGGTCGGAGTTCGAGCACGGCGGGCACTTCGCGGCGATGGAGGTGCCGGAGCCGTTCGCGCGGGACGTCCGGGAGTTCTTCCTCGCGCGGGCGCTCGCCCGGGAGTCCGCCGACGAGTTCGCCCGCGCGTGACGACCCCGCCGGGTCAGCGCCCGCGCCCGCCGTACGCTGGATCGGCGCCCACCCGTCGGGCGATGCGCTCCGCGTCCCGGGCGATCTCGCGCAGCATCCCGCTGATGGGGTTCGTGTAGCCCTGGAAGTACAGGCCCGGGGCGTCCGGGAGGGTGCGGGCGCCCTGTGTGCGGGGGCGGCCCGTCGCCGGGTCGAGGACGCCGAGGTGGCCGAGCAGTGGTTCGAGCCCCTGCCGGTAGCCCGTCGCCGCGATCACCGCGTCCGGGGTGACGCGGGTGCCGTCCGCGAGGACCACCGCGTCGCCGTCGAAGGACTCGACCGCCGCGACCGGTTCGACCGTGCCGGCGCGCACGGCGTCGATCAGGCCCACGTCCTGCACCGGGATCGCGCCCTCGCGCACCCGCGTGTACAGGCCGGTGTCCGGGCGCGGCAGCCCCTTCTCGCTCAGGTCCGGGACGCTGAGCTTCGCCAGGGGGGCGGCGAGCCGGTCGACCAGGCCGACCGGGAGGCGGCGGCACAGGATGCCGGTGCGCTGGGCGGGCCAGCCGAGCGTGGAGCGGCGCACGAGGTGCGGGGCGGTGCGCACGGCGAGCCGGACGCGGGCGGCGCCGCCCTCCGCGAGGTCGACGGCGATCTCGGCGCCGGTGTTCCCGACGCCGACGACGAGCACGTCCTGACCGGCGTACGGGCCCGGGGCGCGGTACTCGGCGGCGTGCAGGATCGTGCCGCCGTACGTGGCGGTGCCGGGCCACTCGGGCAGGCGCGGGGTGTGGTTGTGCCCGGTCGCCACGATCACGGTGGCGGCGCGCAGTTCGCGCCCGCCGGTCGCGCGCAGCACCCAGCCGGAGCCGTCCTCGGCGCGGTCGAGCCGGGTGACCTCGACGCCGGTGACGACCTCCAGGTCGTGGTGCTCGGCGTACTTCTCCAGGTAGCGCAGCACGTCGTCGCGGGCGACCCAGCGGCCGAAGCGGCGCGGGATCGGCAGTCCGGGCAGGCCGGACAGGCGGCGCGTGGTGTGCAGGTGGAGGCGGTCGTAGTGGGTGCGCCAGGAGGCGCCGACCCGGTCCGACTTCTCCAGCACCACGGCCCGGACGCCGTGCGCCTTCAGGCTCGCGGCCGCGGCGAGTCCGCCGGGGCCGCCGCCGATGACGTACACGGGTGGCCGTTCGTGGCTGCGGGCCGGAGGGGGAGTGGGGGCGGTCATGTGATCGGAGCGTAATCGCGCCTTCACTTGATGGGTCTCGGTCAAGAGGGGAATCGGTTGCGAATCGATCACGGTCCGTGGGTGAAGGCGGTGGAGGAGTGGGGGAGGGGGTGCGGGAAGAGGCGGTGAAGGTGCGGGGAAGGGGGTGGTGCGCGGGCTTCGGCGCGTACGGACTCTTGCGGGCGGGCCGCGCCATGCGCTGAACTGACGGTCCGTCAGGAAATGTGGAGTGGCGGAGCGGGCGACGCGGGGAGCGACATGGACGCGATAGGGCTCAGCGGGGCCGAATGGCTCGCGGTGCTGCGCATCGGCCTCGGCCTGTGGTGGCTGGAGAGCTGGCGGCACAAGGACAAGAAGGGCTGGTTCGAGCGGGGGACCGGGATCGCCTGGGCCGCCGACGTCGCCGGCAAGCACAAGTGGAACGCGGTGCGCAGCGGCTTCGACGTGGTCGTCAAGCCCCGACCCAAGACGATGGCGTACGTCGTCGTGTACGCCGAACTCGCCCTCGGGCTCGGTCTGGTCGTCGGATTCCTGGCGCCGATCGCGCTGGTGGGCGGCCTGCTGCTCAACCTCCTGTACCTCGTCCTCATGATCCACGACTGGGCCGAGCAGGGGCAGAACGCGATGATGGGCCTGATCTCGCTCGTCGCGCTGTTCGCCGTGTCCTGGCAGACCTGGTCCCTCGACCACGCGATCGGACTCTTCTCATGACGGCCCCCGCCGCACCCCGCTTCGACCTGCCCGAACCCGACGCCTTCACGCGCCCCTTCTGGGACGCGGCGGCGGATGGCCGCCTCTTGGTGCGGCACTGCGCCGCCTGCGACCGGTCCCACCACTACCCGCGCGAGTTCTGCCCGTACTGCTGGAGCGAGGACGGGAGCTGGCGGGAGGCGAGCGGCCGGGCCACGCTCTACACATGGTCCGTCGTGCACCGCAACGACCTGCCGCCCTTCGGTACGCGCACGCCGTACGTCGCCGCCGTCGTCGACCTCGCGGAGGGGCCCCGGATGATGACCGAGGTCGTGGAGTGCGCGGAGGCGGATCTGCGGGTGGGGATGGAGCTGGAGGCCGCGTTCCGGGACACGGGGGCGGGGTTCTCGGTGCCGGTGTTCCGGCCCGGGGTGTGACGCGGATCGAGGCTGGGGCGGGCGTGAGGGGGTGCGGGACCGGCGCCGGAGCGTAAACCCCGTGGCCGGGTTCGCGGTGGTCCGCCATGATGCCGCATGGCCTCAGCATCGACAGAGTCGTCGTTTCCTCACCCGTGGTCCGGCTGGTGGCTGACCCGGGACCCGGCGGAGTTCGCGGAGCGCGCGGGGGACTTCCTGCGCGCCGACCCCGCCCTGCACACCGTCGCCCTCAGCGTGATCGCGGCACAACTGGCGCAGGACCGGCCGAGCCCCGGCGCGTCCTTCGGCGTGTGGCCGGGCGCCGACGGGAGCTGCGCCGGGTACTTCTTCTGGACGCCGCCGCAACTGCCGTACGCCGTGCTGCCCGGCCCCGAGGCCGCGCACGCCCTCGTCACCCTGCTCGGGGACGCGCTGCCGGACCAGCCGATGACGGGGGTGAACGGGACGGAGGAGACGGCCGCGGTCGTCGCCGAGGCGTGGCGCGCGCGGCACCCCGAGGGGCGGGCCGAACGCATCATGGCGCAGCGGCTGTTCCGGCTCGCGGACCTGACCCCGCCCGACCCGCTGCCGCCGGGGCGGGCCCGGCCGGCCGGGAAGGCGGACCGCGAACTGGTGGTCCGCTGGTTCCTGGAGTTCGCCGACGACGCGCACATCGGCGGTCAGACGAGCCGGGAGCAGGCAGAGGAGTGGGTCGACAACCGGCTCTCCTACCAGGGCGTGCTGCTGTGGGAGGCCGAGGACGGCACGCCCCTGTCGATGGCCGGCGTCACCCGCCCCGCCGCCGGAAGCGTGCGCGTGGCCCCGGTCTACACGCCGCGCGAGTTGCGCGGACGCGGGTACGCGGGGGCGGTGACGGCGGAGATCAGCCGGGCGGCGCGGGACGCGGGCACCCCCGAGGTCCTCCTCTTCACGGACCTGGCCAACCCCACCAGCAACGCGCTCTACCAACGCCTCGGCTACCGCCCCGTACGGGACTTCGCGGTCTGGGAGTTCACGGCGGGGGACGTCAGGGCCACAGCAGCTCCTTGACCCAGCGGTCGCCTTCCCGCCGGTACCGCAGTCGCACGTGCCGTCGCCGGGCGTCGCCCTGAAAGAACTCCACCTCGTCCGGCAGGAGTTCATAGACGGTCCACGACGCGGCGACGGCACCGGGCTCCCGCCGGGCCCGCTCCCAGGCGGCGTCGGAAGCAACCTCCAACTCCTCGTAACTGTCCAGCACTTCACTCTGATGCCCCACGAGGGCGGAGGCGAGGGCGCCGGTGGACCGGGCGTGCAGATCGGCCTGCGCCTCGCCCTCCGTCCCGGTTCGCACGCCCCCGCGGACCCGCACCTGCCGCCCCTGCACGGGCCAGTAGAACCCCAGCGCGGCATACGGCGTCCCGGCCAACTGCCGCCCCTTCGCACTCCCCGCGTGCGAGGCGAAGCGCCACGCACCCTCATCGACCCCGTGCAGCATGACGACCCGCACGTCGGCGTGCCCGTCGGCGTCGGTGGTGGCCAGCGAGGGCGTGTGCGGCTCGACCTGCCCGGCCGCGACCGCCGCACCGAACCACTCGGCGAAGAGCGCGACGGGTTCATCGGGCGCGGACGCGGTGTCGAACACGGGCAACTCGGTGTCCCAGACCCGGAGGGAGCGCAGGAGGGTGTCGATGGAGGGGGCTTCGTTGTCCATGGGGCAATTGTGGCGCCCGTGTACGTCAGGGGCTGGAAATGTGAATAAACCGGGCATAAGCTCGGCTCTGGGCGCGGTCGCGCCGCAGGAATGGTGGCGCCGCGCGAACGCCGGAGCACGGCCGCTGACGCACGCACGCGCGCGGCCCGGGGGTACTGAACGAAACGCCACAAAGGCTCGCATCATGAGTCCGCACGACAAGACCCGCAAGCAATGGACCGCCCCGCAATGGCGAAGCGCGACTGATCCCACCGCCGCTTCCCGGCCTACGGCACCGGAGTTCGGCCCCCCACCTCCGCCTTGGCAGCCGTCGCAGCCCGCCACTGTGCAGCTTCCAGCGCAGCCCCCTGTCGCGGGGCCGCAGCCGGCCGCTGAGCAGCCCCGGCCGCCGGCCCCGGTCGCACCGCCGCAACAGGCCGCCCCGGCCCGCCGCAAGCACCGCTGGTTCATGTGGTTCTTCCTGGCGGTGCAGGTGGTCTTCCTGCTCTGGGTGATCTTCGGTGCGCGTTCGGGCGCCGGCACCCCCTCGGACTGCGGCACTCTGGACACGGAGACCTGCAACGACGCCCAGAACACCGGAACGGCCATCGCGGTATGGCTCGTGATCGTGCTCTGGGCCGCCACCGACTTCATCCTCGGCATCACCTACCTGGTGATCCGGCTCGCCCGCCGCCCCTGACGACGAACGCACGGCATCGGGAGCGCAGATGAGGAAACAGATCGTGGCCGCGGGGGTCCTCGCGGCGGCCGCCTGGCCGGCGGTGGAGCCGGGTGTGGTCCTGGCCCAGCCCGCGCCGGCGGCTCCCACCGTCAAGGTCAAGTACAAACACCTCACCGCTCGCGAGTGGGCGCTGATCGCCAAGGACCCCGAGGCGCACACTTGGGAGCATTACATCGTCTACGGGGTCGTGACCCAGTCCGACGCCGCCACCGGCGCGGAGATGATCCTCGCCGACGTCGACGGCGTGCGGCACGCCGAGACCTACGAGTACCCGACCAACACCGTGCTCGACGGCCGCGCGTCCGACTTCGCGAAGGTCGTGGAGGGCGACACGTTCATGGCGAAGGTGGAGGTCACCGGTTCCCTGACCTACGACACCCAGGCAGGCGGCGAGACGACGGCCCCCGACCTGCACGCCGACTCCATCAAGGTCTTGGTGCCGGCGCCGTAGCGCGGGTGGAGATCGCCCCGCTCCCACGCCGTCACGCCACGGTGTACTCCGTGTCCCCGAAATCGGCGACGACGCGGAGCTCGCCGCCGAGTGCCCGCACGTAGGACCGGAGCGTGGCGACCTCGGTGCGGTCGATCTCCCCGTGTTCGATGGCGGAGATCCTGGGTGTGGAGACTCCCATGGAGTCGGCGATGTCGCGCTGGGTGAGCTCCTGGTCGCGACGGATCTCCGCGAGCCGGTAGGCCCTGACCTCGGCGATGAGGTGGTCCATGGCCACCTGCTTCTCCTCGGCGGACCGTACGGGCAGACCGGCGGCGCGGCGCTGCTCCTCGGCGCGCCGCTTGACCTCTTCCCAGCTGACGGTGCTCATTCGTACTCCCTCGAACTCAGCTCGGCGACGTGGTCGTGGTATCGCTGGACGGCGACGGGGATGTTGGTGTTGTACCAGCTCCGCCAGTTTCCGGCCTTGTCGCCCGCGACCAGGAGGACGGCCCTGCGGATCGGGTCGAAGCCGAAGAGGATCCGGATCTCGCTCCCTCCGCAGGAGCCGGGCCGCAGCTCCTTCAGATGGTGCAGGTCCGATCCCTGGATCCGGTCGACCAGGGGGCGACCGAGCGTCGGGCCGTACGCGGCCAGGGTGTCGATGGCGTCTTCCACCTGGTCCGCGGTGGCGAGGTCGGTCTTGATCAGTTCTTCGAACCAGGCCGCCACCTCGGCGACGAGGATCACTTCCCATTGAGCCATGGCGCGGAAGTTAATGCAAGTGTTAACCCCGTCGGTGCAGATCGGCTCGTGATCACTCGATGGGGTGCGGGACGCCGCGCCTCCGCGCGCTCAGTCCCGCCCCAGAATCACCGTCCCCGAAGAGCAGAACCAGCCCCCCGTGCCGGACGCCACCGCCAGTGCCGGCGGGCTGCCGTCCGGGCGGTGGACCTGGTGGTCCCCCGCCTCGCCGCGCAGTTGCCGGACCGCCTCGACCATGAGGAACAGGCCGCGCATGCCGGGGTGCTGGGCGGAGAGGCCGCCGCCGTCGGTGTTCGTGGGGAGTTCGCCGTCGTGGCGGAGGCGGCCCTTCTCGACGAAGGCGCCGCCCTCGCCCTTGGCGCAGAAGCCGAGGTCCTCCAGGGTCACCAGGGTCATGTAGGTGAAGGCGTCGTAGATCTCGGCGATGTCGATGTCGTCGGGGGTGACGCCGGCGCGTGCGAAGGCCAGGCGGCCGCTGACGGCGGCGGGGGAGACCGCGAAGTCGTCCCACTCGGACATCGTGGTGTGCGAGACGTGCTCGCCGGTGCCGAGGACCCAGGCGGGCCGCTTCGCGCAGTCGGGGAGGAGGTCCTCGGCCACGAGCAGGATCGCCGCGCCGCCGTCGGAGCGGATGCAGCAGTGGAGCTTGGTGAAGGGGTCGGCGATCATCGGGCCGGAGAGGACGTCGTCGACCGTGATCGGGTCGCGGAACATGGCGTCGGGGTTGCGGGACGCGTTCTGCCGGGCCTGGACGGCGACCTGGGCGAGCTGGTCGAGCGTCGTGCCGTATTCGTGCATGTGGCGGCGGGCTGCCATCGCGTACTTGGCGATGAGCGAGTGCCCGTACGGGACCTCGAACTGGAGGGGGCCGCGGGCGCCGAAGGAGAGGTTCGAGGTGCGGCGCTTCGCCTTGATGTCGGCCCGGGCGGTGGAGCCGTAGACGAGGAGGACCGCGCGGGCGTGCCCGGCGGCTATCGCGTCCGCGGCGTGCGCGGCCATGACCTCCCAGGTCGAGCCGCCCACGGAGGTGGAGTCCACCCAGCGGGGTTTGAGGCCGAGGTACTCGGCGACCTCGATGGGCGCGAGCGTGCCGAGGCCGGCGCTCGCGAAGCCGTCGACGACGTCGGGGGTGAGCCCCGCGTCGGCCAGTGCCCGGCGGGCCGCCTGCGCGTGCAGGGCGTACGGGGTGGCGTCGTCCACGCGTCCGCAGTCGGACAGGGCGACTCCGGCGACGGCCACCCTGCGCCCGGCCGTGCCGCTGCCACCGTTCCTGTCGATCGTCCCAGTCAGCATGAATCTGACGGTACATCAGATTCCGTGATCCGCCCCCTCCCGGGGTCTGGGCATGCGCGCCCCGCGGTCCTAATATGACGGCCCGTCAGAAAGGGAGCCCGCATGGACGCCAGGTTCACCGAGGAACAGCAGCAGATCCGCCGCACGCTGCGCGAACTCATCACCGAACGCTGCACCCCGGACGACGTCAAGACCGCCACCCGCACGCCGTCCGGCCACGACCTCGCCCTGTGGAGCGCGCTCGGCAAGGAACTGGGCCTGCCCGGGCTCGCGCTGCCCGAGGCGCACCGCGGGGTGGGCGCGAGCGTCACCGAACTCGCCCTCGCGGAGGAGGAGCTGGGCCGCGCCCTCGCGCCGACCCCGCTCCTCGCGACCAGCGGCGTCGTCGCCCCGCTCGTCACCGCGCTCGGCACCGAGGACCAGCGCGCCGCCGTCCTGCCGCGCATCGCCGACGGCGCCCTCACCGCCGCGCTCGCCGTCCCCGGCACCGGCCTCGCCACCGCCCTCGGCCTCGTCGCCGACAACGCGGGCGACTGGTCCGGCGGCGGCCGGGCCGGCGGGGTCCAGGCCACCCGCTCCGAGGCCGGCTGGCGCCTGTACGGGCAGGCCGACCAGGTCCTCGACGGACACAGCGCCGACCTGCTGCTCGTCGCCGCGCACACCGGCGGCTTCGCCCGCTCCCGCACCCTGCTCTTCCTGGTCCGCGCGGGCGCCGAAGGCCTCGTCCGCACCCGGCAGACCGCCCTCGACGAGTCCCGCCCCCAGGCCCGCGTCGAACTGCGCGACGTGGAAGCCGAGTTGCTGGGCGAGCAGGACGCCGACGTGACCGCCGCGCTCACCGCCACCGGCGACACGGTCGCCACCCTCGTCGCCGCCGAGGCCGTCGGCGCCGCCGACCGCGCCCTGGAGCGGACGGTCGCCTACGTCAAGGAGCGCGAGCAGTTCGGCCGCCCCGTCGGCTCCTTCCAGGCCGTCAAACACCGCCTCGCCGACGTCTACGTACAGGTCCAGGCGGCCCGCTCGGCCGCCTACTACGCCGCCTGGGCGGCCGGCACCGGCACCGAACGGGCCGGCGGGCTCGCCCTCGCGCAGGCCCTCGAAGCCCTGCGCACCTCCGCCGCCGAGGCCGTCCAGCTGCACGGCGGCATCGGCTTCACCTGGGAGCACGAGGCCCACCTCTACGTGAAGCGCGCCACCGGCGACGAGCTGCTCTTCGGGCCCGTGCACCTGCTGCGGGCCCGCGCCGCGCAGTCCGCCGCCCTGTTCGAGGCGGGCGCGGAGGTGGCCGTCTGATGGCCCCCTCCGCCACCGCGACCCGGATCGTCCAGAAGGTGTCCTCGACCCGGACCTTCGCCCGGATCGCCCCGCACGTCATCCCCGTCATGGACCGCGCCGTGCACCGCCTCACCCGCGGCAAGGTGCTGCTCAGCGCGCGGATGCTGCCCGGCGTCATCCTCACCGCGCGCGGCGCGAAGAGCGGGCTGCCCCGGCGCACCCCGCTCGCCTGCATGCCGGAGGAGGAACGGGACGGCTGGCTGCTCATCGGATCGAACTTCGGGCGCCCCGGCCACCCCAACTGGACCGCGAACCTGCTCGCCCACCCGGACGTCGAGATCAACTGGCGCGGCAAGGACGTCCCCGTCACCGCACGGCTGCTCGCGGGGGAGGAGCGCGCCGAGGCCTGGACGGCCGCCCTGCGCTTCTGGCCGCCGTACGCCGCCTACCAGGCCCGGATCGACCGCGAGATCAGGCTCTTCCGCCTCGAACGCAGATGAACCGGTCATCCCTGCGCCAAGGCAACGGCGGCGGTCCACGCGCCGAGCACGTGAACCGCCGCCGTACGACAGGAAAAGGCGCGGAAGGTTACCTCGTCGGCTTCTTGCCGGTCACGCCGAGATAGACCAACAGGGCGAGGTTCGGCTTCAGTTCGGCCTGCTTGACGCCCCAGGTCTGGAAGCCCTTCTGGTGCGAGGCGACCGCCGCGAGCATCGCGACCAGCGAACCGGCCACCGCGGCCGGGCTGACGTCCTTGTCGACCTTGCCCTTGTCCTGGAGCTCCTTGACCGCGTCCGCGAGGGAGTTGTTCACCGAGTTCAGGATCTTCATGCGGATCTTGTAGAAGCGCTTGTCGCCCTCGGCCGCGCCGAGGTCGACGACGCGCAGGATCGCGTCGTTCCTGCGCCAGAACTCCAGGAAACCGTCCACGAGTTCCTGCGCGGTCGCCCAGCCGGCCTTGCCGACCCAGGAGCGGTCGGCGACCAGCTCGGTCAACCCCGCTCCCTCGGTGGCCATTTGCTCGGCGATCTCCAGGACGGCGCCCTCGACGTCCGGGAAGTACTGGTAGAAGGTCGCGGGCGAGGTGCCCGCCTTGCGCGCGACATCAATGACTTTGACGTCCCGGTAGGGCGAGGAGCTGAGCATCTCGCCGAGGCACTCGAGGAGCTTCTGACGTGTCGCCTGACCACGCCGTCCGGCCACACGGCCGTCGACGGTCCGTACTTGTCCTGTCATGCCGTCAGCTTACCGAGGGGTGATCGGAGCGCGATCTGGCCGACTGCAAATGGGGTTGGGGAGCATCGCCCCCGGTCAAATGACGCGCCGGAAGCGAGCGGAATTGGCCATACGTTCGAATATGGGGACCGGGGCGGGAACCCCCGTGGTTAGCGTGACGCCATGCACCCCGACTTCCCCGAAGGCACCCCCTGCTGGGCCGACGTGGCCCTGCCCGACATCGAGGCGGGCAAGCGCTTCTACGGCGATCTCTTCGGGTGGACCTTCGACGAGGGCGCGGGCGCCGACCACGACTACTACACCGCCGCCTACAGCCAGGACCGCGCCGCCGCCGCCCTGCGCCCCGCCGGCCCCGGCACCCCGACCGGCTGGCGGGTGCACCTCGCCGTACGGGACGCCTACGCCGCGGCCGACCGGGTGACAGCGGCCGGCGGACGCATCGCCGCGGGCCCCCTGCCCGGCGGCACCCAGGCCACCGTCGCCCTCGCCGCCGGCCCCGAGGGCGCCGCCTTCGGACTCTGGCAGGCCGGCACCCATCGCGGCTTCGAGCGCACCGGCGACCCCGGCACCTTCCACCACGCCGCACTGCACACCCCCGACCCCGCCCGCAGCGCCCTCTTCCACGAGCGGGTCTTCGGCCGCGCACTCAGCCCCGCACCCGTGCCGCGGGCGGCCCCGGCCCGGCTGCTGCCCCACTTCGCCTGCGCCGACACCGCCGCCGCCTGCGCCGAGGCGGTCCGGCTCGGCGGCCGTGTCCGTACCGGCCCGCACGACTCCCCGTACGGGCCGCTCGCCGTGCTCCACGACGACCAGGGCGCCGTCTTCGCCCTCTGTGAACCCGCGCCCGCAGCCGGTGACGCGCCCGGTGCCGCGCCGGTGTGGGAGTCGCCACAGCAGGACCCGGAACGCGCCTGAAACGTCCCGCATCCTCCCGTGACACCCCGATGTGCCCCCGGGTTCGCAACCGGCGCCCCGGACAGGAAGAATCGGGGTGCGTGCCGCCGTAGCGCTTCGGTGGTGAGACGCTGGCGGGGGCCGGTGAGTGCGCAGGCCCCGTACGGGGAGGTGGGCAGGCAAGTGGTGGATCAGCTGACGCAGCACGATCCGAGGCGGATCGGTCCGTTCGAGGTCCTGGGACGGCTCGGCGCGGGCGGCATGGGCCTGGTCTATCTGGCCCGCTCGGCCTCGGGCCGGCGCGTGGCGATCAAGACAGTGCGCACGGAGCTCGCCGAGGACCAGCTGTTCCGGGTGCGCTTCACGCGCGAGGTCGAGGCGGCCCGGGCGGTGTCCGGTTTCTACACGGCCGCCGTCGTCGACGCCGACCCCCGCGCGGCCGTCCCGTGGCTCGCCACCGCCTACGTACCGGCGCCCTCCCTCGAGGAAATAGTGAACGAGTGCGGGCCCCTCCCGGCCCAGGCGGTGCGCTGGCTCGCCGCCGGAGTCGCGGAGGCGCTGCAGTCCATCCACGGCGCGGGCCTCGTCCACCGCGACCTGAAGCCGTCGAACGTGCTGGTCGTCGAGGACGGCCCGCGCGTGATCGACTTCGGCATCGCCTCCGGCGTCTCCAACACCCGGCTCACGATGACCAACGTGGCCGTCGGCACCCCCGCCTACATGTCGCCCGAGCAGGCGAAGGACTCGCGCAGCGTCACCGGCGCCTCCGACGTCTTCTCCCTCGGCTCCACCCTCGTCTTCGCGGCGACCGGCCACGCCCCCTTCCACGGCGCCAACCCGGTCGAGACCGTGTTCATGCTGCTGCGCGAGGGCCCCGACCTGGAGGGGCTGCCCGACGAGCTCCGCCCGCTCATCGAGTCCTGTATGCAGATGGACGCGACGCTGCGTCCCTCGCCCGCCGACCTCCAGGCCCAGCTCGCCCCGCACCTCTTCGGCTCCGGCAGCGACGACTCCGGCACCGCCTCCGCCTGGCTGCCGGAACGCTCCGTCGCGCTCATCGAGACCCGCCGCGGCGGCCGCCCCGTCATCAAGCGCCCCTCCGGCCGCACCCCCGGCCACGGCTCGCCCGTGCCCGCGATGCCGCCGCAGCCGCCCGCCCCGCCGTCCACCGACGGCTGGCGGCCGAACCCGTCGGCCGCGCCGGTCGCCGCCGGATCCGCCGGCCGCGCCGACGGGCCCGTGCACCTGGCCGGCGCCCAGGTGCCGATCGGGCCCGGCCCCCGGGTCGCGGACGCCCGCGCCGCCGCCGTGAAGGCGCCGCCCGCCGAGCACGGCCTCGCCGCGTCCTGGTCACGCGGCTCCCGCCCCACGGGCATGGCCGTGAACGGGACGGCCGACTCCGGCGTGCCCGCCCCGGTGGCCCCCGAGGCCCCGGCCGGCTGGCGCCCCTGGCGCTTTCGCATGTCGAACGACGTGTGGGGCACCCCCAAGGTCGCCGGCGACCTCGTCTACGTCACCTCCTTCGAGGTCCACGCCCTGGACGTGGCCACCGGCCGGCGCCGCTTCAAGACCCGCGACGTCGCCTGGGCCATGGCCGTCGCCGACGGCCGCATCCACGCCTCCGACGGCCCCACCCTGTGGGCCCTCGACGCCCGCGAGGGCGCCGAACTGTGGCGCCGCCAGACCGACGCCTGGGTGTACGCCCTCGCCGCCGACCGCGGCACCGTCGTCACCGCCACCCGCGGCGGCGGCGTCCAGGCCCGCGAGGCCGCCAACGGCGACCTGCTGTGGGAGATCTCCGGCTGCCAGACCGACTTCGAGGCCCCCGAGGCCGGGCCCGTCATCCACGACGGCACCGTCTACGTGTGGAAGGACGCCCGGCTGCGCGCCCTGGAGGCCCGCACCGGCGAGGAGCGCTGGTCGTACCCGATCGGCGACGCGGCCTCCTGCGGCGGCGTCCCCGTCCGCGTCACCCCCGCCGACGACGGCTACGTCTACGTGTCGGCCGGCACCCGCGTCATCGCCGTCGAGGTCGGCTCCGGCCACGTCCGCTGGCACTTCGAGGCGCCCGCCGTCTTCCTGTGCCCGCCCGCCTACGTGTCCGGACCCGCCGTCACGGGCGGCGGCGTCTACCTCGTCGACCACCTCGGCACCGTCTACGCCCTCGACGCGACCGACGGCCGCGACCGCTGGCGCATCGCCACCGAGCCGCGCCCCGGCTCCGTCGACCCGGTGCTCGTCTCGCACGGCCACGTCCACGTCGGCTCCGGCCAGGGCCTCTACACGCTGGACGCGGTGACCGGCACCCCCAAGTGGCGCTTCCAGGCGGGCGGCGAGATCGTCGGCTCCCCGGTCGTCGCCGACGGCCGCATCCACTTCGGCTCCACCGACCACCTGCTGTACACGCTGAAGGCCGACGACGGCCGGCTGCGCTGGAAGCTCGCCACCGGCGGCGAGATCACCGGCACGCCCGTCGTCACGGAGGGCGTCGTGTACGCGTGCAGCAAGGACCGCTGCGTGTACGCGCTGGACGCGGAGAAGGGCACGGGCACCAGCCGCTGACCCTTGTACCCGCCGGGCCCGGTAGTAGGGTGCCCGGCGTGATGAAACGGGGAGTCAAACTCACAGCGCTCGCGGTCCTGGTGGTCATGGTCCTGACAGGGTTCACGTCGGGCCGGGGGCGCGGCGGCAGCCACAAGTCCAGTGGCGGGAGCGGGGGCGGCTGCAGCAGCTCCAGCCAGAGCCACGACAGTTCGTCGTCGTCCCGGTACGACGACGATGACGACGACGACTACTACGGCAGCGGCTCGTCGGGCTCGTCGTCCGGTGGCTACACGCGCCGCCCCGACTACGGCTCCACGCCGACGCCCACCTCCACCGGCCGCGCGAAGCAGCTCCGCGACGGCACGGTGCGGCTGATCGCCTGCGCCGACAGGAAGACCCCGTACGCCACCGTCGAGGTCACCAACCCGAACGGCCGGAGCGCCGAGTTCTCCGTCCACGTCAACTTCGTCAACGCGTACGGCATCGACGTCAGCGAGCAGTACGAGAACGTCGACGTGCCCGGCAACGGACGCAAGCGGCTGAAGGTGGACGTGAACGCGGGCCCGGGCGAGTCCTCCGCCGACGTCGACCACTGCAAGCTCGACCCCGAGGCCGACGTCCTGAGCTAGGACCCGCCCGGGCGCCGCGCCTCAGCGCCCGTCTCAGCGCACCCGGAACCCGCCGCCCGCCGGGCGGGACGCGAACAGTTCGGCCTGCCGGCCGGGCGGCAGGTTGCCGAGGGCGATCAGGTGCGGGGCCTGCGCGAAGGCGTGCGCGCGGGCCGCCTCGGTCGCCGCCCACACCGCCCGCACCGTCCCCTGCACCGCCTCCGTCGGCTGCCCGGCGATCACCTCCGCGCAGCGGGTCGCCGCCGCCACCGCGCCGCCCGCCTCGGTCACCTCGCTGACCAGGCCGTTCTCATAGGCCCTGCGCGCCGAGAGCCGCTCCGCCGGGCCCATCAGGGCGAGCCGGGCCGCCTCGCCGGGCGGCATCCGCTGCGCCAGGTGCATCGCCTCGTAGGCGCTGACCATGCCGTACGTGGTGTGCGGGTCGAAGAACGTCGCGTGCTCGTCGGCGATCACGAAGTCCGCCTCGCCGAGCAGGTAGAACGCCCCGCCGCAGGCCATCCCGCCGACCGCCGCGATCACCGGCTTCCACAGGTCGTTCGCCTTGGGCCCGATCGTGAGCAGCGGGTCGTCCATCGCGTACGGGGACGAGGGCTGCGGCACGTCGACGTCGCGGTCGATGCCGGTGCAGAACGCCTTGTCGCCCGCGCCGGTCAGGACGACGGCCCGGACGCCGTCGTCGAAGCGGAAGCCGCGCCAGGCCTCACGGAGCGCGTCGGCGAGCGCGGTGTCGATGGCGTTGTGGCGGTGCGGGCGGTCGAGGGTGACGACCGCGACGCCGGTCTCCTTGTCGGTCTCGACGCGCAGGGGGGCGGGCGCGGTCACGGGCGCTCCAGGGTCCAGCGGGGCACGACCACGCCTTCGACCTCGGCGAACACGGCCTGCACCTTGGCGCCGATGCGGATCTTCGCCGGGTCGACGGAGTCGAGGGGGGCGTCGGCGCGGGTGACCAGGTTGCCGGCCAGGCGGATGCGGGGGGCGTCGGCGAGCTCGACGACGATCGCGTTGTAGGGGGCCTGGGCGGCGTAGGCGGGGAGCAGCGGGGGGTGCGGGACGACGTACGACCAGATGCGGCCCCGGCCGCTCATCCTCCGCCACTCGGAGTCGAAGGACTGGCAGTGGGGGCAGCAGGGGCGGGGCGGGAAGCGGAGTTCGCCGCAGTCCGGGTTCGCGCAGGCCTGGATGCGGAGTTCGCCCTGGGCGGCGTACTCCCAGAAGGGTGCGCCGTCGTCGTCGGTGACGGGGGTGAGGAGAGCGTCTGCCATGGGTCGGTCCTCTGTGTTCGGGAGCGGCTTCGTCGTGGCGGGTCGCGCGGCTGTCCGCTACGGGGCGCGGAGCAGCAGGGCGGAGGTCGGGACGCCCTCGCCCGCGGTGACCAGGCAGGAGGCGGCGTTCGGGACCTGGGCGGTGCTGGTGCCGCGGAGCTGTTTGACGCCCTCGTTGATGAGGTTGAAGCCGTGGACGTAGGCCTCCGAGAGGCCGCCGCCGCCCGTGTTGATGGGCAGCCTGCCGCCGATCTCCAGGGCGCCGCCCTCGGTGAACGCGGCGCCCTCGCCGCGCCCGCAGAACCCGTACCCCTCCAGGGAGAGCGGGATGAGCGGGGTGAACGCGTCGTAGATCTGGGCGACGTCGACGTCCTCGGGGGTGAGGTCGGCGTTCTTCCAGAGGTGGCGGGCCGCGGTCCAGGCGGGGCCGGTGAGCGGGTCGTCGTTCCAGTAGTTGACCATGCCGTGGTGCTGGGCGGGCAGGCCCTGCGCGGCGGAGTGGACGTAGACGGGCTTCTGCCGGCAGTCGCGGGCCCGTTCGGCGGAGACGATGACGCAGGCGAGCGCGCCGTCGGTCTCCAGGCAGTTGTCGAAGAGACAGAGCGGCTCGCTGATCCAGCGGGAGTTCATGTACATCTCGCGGGTCATCGGGCGCTCGTACATGATCGCGTCCGGGTTCTGGTTGGCCCGGTTGCGGCAGGCGAGGGCCACGTTGAACAGGTGGTCGCGGGTGGCCCCGTACTCGTGCATGTAGCGGCGCGCGAGCATGCCGATCTCGTCGGCCGGGCGCAGCAGCCCGAAGGGGCGGGTCCACTGGGCCGGGGTCGGCAGCTGCACCGTGGTGTTCTTCCAGGGGCGCGGTCCCGAGCCGCGTTTGCGTGAGCGCCAGGCGACACCGACGCTCGCCTGTCCCGTCGCGACCGCGGCGGCCAGATGCGCGACGGTCGCGCACGAACCGCCGCCGCCGTAGCCGACCTTGGAGAAGAAGGTGACGTCACCGGCGCCGATGGCCTTGGCCACCTCCACCTCGTCTGTCTCCTCCATCGTGTACGAGGCGAACCCGTCGACCTCCGACGGCGCGATGCCCGCGTCGTCGAGCGCGGCCAGGATCGCCCGGCACGCCAACGTCCTCTCGGACTCCGGGAGTTGCTTCGCGAAGGCCGTCTGGCCTATGCCGACGATGGCTGTCGCGTCCTTCAGTCCCGCCATGGGCACCCCCACCTGGAACGGCCCGGTCCACCGTGATCCGGTGGCTCCGTCTGCTGACAGCGCGTCAGGCTACAGCTAATCTGACGGATAGTCAGCTACGGCGGGATGGCGTGATGGGAGGTCGTTCGATGCGTACGGACCGTACGGAGGGCGAGTGGGGCACGATCCCCGAACTCGTGTGGGACGCGGCCGCACGGTACGCCGCGCACGAGGCCGTCGTCGAGGGCCGCACCCGGATCACTTTCGCCGAGCTCGGCGAACGCGTCGAACGGGCCGCCGCCGCCTGCCTCGCCACGGGCGTGCAACCCGGCGACCGCGTCGCGATCTGGGCGCCCAACACCCTCGACTGGATCGTCTCCGCGCTCGGCGCCGTCACCTCCGGCGCCGTCCTCGTCCCCCTCAACACCCGCTTCAAGGGCGCCGAGGCCGCCGACGTCCTGGCCCGCTGCCGCGCCCGCCTCCTCTTCGTCACCGGCACCTTCCTCGGCACCTCCTACGTCGCCTCGCTGCGCCGCGCCCAGGAGAACGGGGCCGCGCTGCCCGACCTGGAACGGGTCGTCGTCCTCGGCGACACCGCGCCGGACGCGCCCGGCTTCGGCACCTGGAAGGAGTTCCTCGCCGGGGGAGACACCGTCACGGCGGAGCAGGTCCGCGCACGCGCCGCGGCGATCCCCGCCGCCGCCCCCTCCGACATCATCTTCACCTCGGGCACCACCGGCCGCCCCAAGGGCGCCGTCATCACCCACGCCCAGACCTTGCGCGGCTACGCGATCTGGTCCGACCTCGCCGGCCTGCGCGAAGGCGACCGCTACCTCATCGTCAACCCGTTCTTCCACACCTTCGGCTACAAGGCCGGCGTCATCGCCTGCCTCATGCGCGGCGCCACGATGGTCCCCCAGCCCGTCTTCAACGTGGACACGGCCCTCGCCAACATCGCCGCCGAACGCATCTCCGTCCTGCCCGGACCCCCCACCCTCCACCAGTCCCTCCTCGACCACCCGGCCCGCGACACCCACGACCTGTCCGCCCTGCGCCTGGTCGTGACCGGCGCCGCCGTCGTCCCGCTCCAGCTCGTCGAACGGCTGCGCGGCGAACTCGGCGTCGGCACGGTCCTCACGGCGTACGGCCTCTCGGAGGCCAGCGGCATCGTCTCCATGTGCCGCCGCGGAGACCCCGCCGAGCTCATCGCCGCCACCTCGGGACGCGCGATACCCGGCACCGAGGTCCGCGTCGACGCGCCCGCACCCGGCGAACCCGGCGAGGTCCTCGTCCGCGGCTTCAACGTCATGCGCGGCTACTTCGAGGACCCGGACGCCACCGCCGAGGCCATCACCGAGGACGGCTGGCTGCGCACCGGCGACGTCGGCGTGATGGACGCCGACGGCTACCTCCGCATCACCGACCGCATCAAGGACATGTTCATCGTCGGCGGCTTCAACGCCTACCCCGCCGAGATCGAGCAACTCCTCGGCCTCCACCCCGACGTGGCCGACATCGCCGTCATCGGCATCCCCGACGCCCGCCTCGGCGAGGTGGGCAAGGCATACGTGGTCCGCCGCCCCGGAGCCGTGACCACCGCCGACGACCTCATCGCCTGGTCCCGCCGCGAGATGGCCAACTACAAGGTCCCGCGCGAGGTCACCTTCGTGACAGAGCTTCCGCGCAACGCGAGCGGGAAGGTGGTGAAGGGGGCGTTGCGCAGTTCCCCACGCCCCTGACGCGGCACGTCCGCCCCGACGCTTCTGACCCTACGAGCGGGCCTGACGCAGCACCCCGCTGTCCAGATCCACCACCACATCCGCCCGCGAACGCCCGGCCGCCACCCGCCGGGCATTCGCCTCGTCCGAGCGCAGGACCCAGGCGCGGGCCGCCTCGGGGGACTTGCCGAACTCGATGTGGCGGGCGATCAGGCGGCTCACCCGCGTCGACTCGTCCACCGACACCCACCACACCTCGTCGAGGAGTGGCCGGACCTCGTGCGACCAGGGCGGCTCGTCGAGCAGCAGATAGTTCCCCTCCGTCACGACGAGCGGCACCTCGGGCGGCACCGGCAGTGCGCCCGCGACCGGCTGCTCCAGGTCCCGCTCGAACGACGGGGCGTACACCGTCTCGCCCGCCCGCGGCCGACGCAGCCGCGCCAGCAGCGCCGCGTACCCGTACGCGTCGAACGTGTCCGGCGCCCCCTTGCGCTCCGTACGCCCCAGCCGCGCCAACTCGGCGTCGGCCAGATGGAACCCGTCCATCGGCACCAGCACCGCCGCCCCGCCCAGCGCCCCCACGACAGCCCCGGCCAGCGTCGACTTGCCCGCACCGGGCGGCCCGGCGATCCCGATGACCCGCCGGGCACCCGGCACGATCAACGCCTCGGCGCGGGCCGCCAGTTCCTCCACGTACGCGTGCGCCATCGGCTCAGCGCGTGACGAACTGCGTCAGGATCGCCTGCACCTCATAGATGTCGACCCCCTTGGTGAAGGTCTTCTCGATCGGTGCGGCGGTCCCCGACACCCAGATCTTCAGCTCCGCGTCCAGATCGAAATGGCCCGCCGTCTCCACGGAGAAGTGCGTGATGCTCCGGTACGGCAGCGAGTGGTACTCGACCTTCTTCCCGGTCATCCCCTGCTTGTCGATCAGAATCATCCGCTTGTCCGTGAGCAGGATGGCGTCCCGTATCAACTGATACGCACCATAGACCTGCTCGCCCTGCCCGAGCAGCCGCGCGTACTCGTGCGCGGCCTTCCCCGGATCGATGGTGTGAGCGTTCCCGAACAGCGCCATCGAAGCCCCCGTCTGTCGTCCCGTTCCCTGCGGTCCCTCAGTGAACGGGCGAGCCCACAGCCGAGTTCCCCGACACCCTCAGAGCCCACCGGTAGTGGCCGACAGCGGTGGTGACCCCGAGCAGCCCCGTCAGCCACAGCAGCGTCCCGGAACCGAGCGCGAGACAGGCCTCGTACGTGTTGTGCGCGGCATACGCCCCGCCGAACGCGGCCCACAGCCCGCCGGCGCACGGAAGGAAGGACACCAGCAGCCACGTGAGGCTCCGCCCGGGTGCGCGCAGCGCCCGCAGAGAGGCACGCTCCCGGTCCAGCGCGACCCAGGCGTCGGTCAGCTCGCGCACGCGACGCCCCTTCCTGACCCACCGCACCACGATGATCACCGCGGGAACGAGCGCGCCGAGACCCAGCACCACGCACAACGGCCCCACGACGAACAGCATCACGTCACGCGCCGAGGCCATCAGCAGCGGCATGCACAGCATCACCCACCCGCACAGCGCGAGCAGCCCGGCCAGCCACAGCAACGCCAGCCGACCGAGGCCGAGACCGTGCCGCTGCAGCGCATCCAGCGCACCGACACGGTCGTGCAGCAACGCGCCACGGTCGGGCCAGGCCGCCAGATGGACGGGCGGGGGCGGCGGAGGCAGAAGCACACGAGGCATCCGGGGCCCAGGCGTCCGTCAGAGCTTCTCGGGCGTCCGGATGCCCAGCAGGGCCATGCCCTGGTGGAGCGTCCGGGCCGTCAGCTCGCACAGGAACAGCCGGTTCTCCACCTGCTCCGGAGTGTCCGCCTTCAGCACCGGGCACTGGTCGTAGAACGTCGTGTACAGCGACGCCAGCTGGTACAGGTACGCGGCCAGCTTGTGCGGCGCGTACTCGGCGGCGGCCTCGAAGACCGTGTCGCCGAACGCGTCCAGGTGCAGGCCGAGCGCACGCTCCGCCGGGGCGAGAGCCAGCTCCGGGTGCGCGACCGGGGCGGCCGAGTCACCCGCGCGCCGCAGGATCGACCGGATCCGGGCGTACGCGTACTGCAGGTACACCGACGTGTCGCCGTTCAGCGACACCATCTGGTCCAGGTCGAACTTGTAGTCGCGGTTCGCCGACGTCGACAGGTCGGCGTACTTCACCGCGCCGATACCCACGTACCGGCCGTTCTCCACGATCTCCTGCTCGGTCAGGCCCACCTTCTCGGCCTTCTCGCGCACGACCGCCGTGGCCCGCTCCGCCGCCTCGTCGAGCAGGTCCTCCAGCTTGACCGTCTCGCCCTCACGCGTCTTGAACGGCTTGCCGTCCGCACCGAGCACCGTGCCGTAGCCCATGTTGTGCGCCGTCACGTCGTCGCTCAGCCAGCCCGCGCGCCGCGCCGTCTCGAACACCATCTTGAAGTGCAGCGACTGCCGCACGTCCACCACGTAGATCAGCGACGTCGCGTGCAGGTTCTGGACCCGGTCCCGGATCGCCGTCAGGTCGGACGCCGCGTAGCCGAAGCCGCCGTCCGCCTTCTGCACGATCAGCGGAACCGGCTTGTCGTCCTTGCCCTTGATGTCGTCGAAGAACACCACGAGCGCACCCTCGGAGCGGACGGCGACACCCATCTCCTCCAGGAGGCGGGCCGTCTCCGGCATGCCCTCGTTGTACGCCGACTCGCCGACGATCTCCTCGTCACGGATCTCCATGTCGAGCTTCTCGAAGACCGAGTAGAAGTAGACCTTCGACTCGTCGACGAAACGCTGCCAGAGATCGAGGGTCTCCCGGTCGCCGGACTGGAGCGCGACGACCCGCTTACGGGCCCGCTCCTTGAAGTCCTCGTCCGCGTCGAACACGGCACGCGACGCCTTGTACACCCGGTTCAGGTTCGACATGGCCTGCTCGCCGTCCGTGTCGGTCTCCGCGGACAGCTGGTCCGGGTTCTCGATCAGGTACTGGATCAGCATGCCGAACTGGGTGCCCCAGTCACCGATGTGGTGCCGGCCGATCGTCTTCTCGCCCGTGAAGTCGAGCATGCCGCGCAGCGCGTCACCGATGACCGCCGACCGCAGGTGACCGACGTGCATCTCCTTCGCCACGTTCGGCTGCGCGTAGTCGACGACCGTGACGCCCGGGTTCTCCTTCAGCGGGACACCCAGCCGGTCGCCGTCCGCGGCACGCGCGGCCAGCGTCTCCGTGATCGCCCGGTCGGACACCGTCACGTTCAGGAAGCCCGGCCCCGAGACCTCGACGTCGGCGAGCAGATCACCGGTCGTGATCCGCTCCACCACCTGCGCCGCCAG
The DNA here is from genome assembly GCF_055558275.1 of Streptomyces sp. NPDC025806. Taxonomy (NCBI): domain Bacteria; kingdom Bacillati; phylum Actinomycetota; class Actinomycetes; order Kitasatosporales; family Streptomycetaceae; genus Streptomyces; species Streptomyces sp. NPDC025806. The sequence goes on from NZ_JBVHMU010000006.1 coordinate 319,407, forward strand.
CTCCCGCGGGTTCGCCTTCGCCTTCTTGGCGAGCGCCAGGATCCCGTTGGCCTGGTAGTCGGCCCGGTCGCTACGTCGCAGCAGCGGGTCCGCGCCGCCGGCCTCCGGCAGGGCGGAAGTCAGGGCGTCGGCGAGGCGTGCGTTGACGTTGGCGGTGATGGACGTGACCGGGGCCATGGGTATGGGCTGCCGTTCTGGTCGGGGCTGGTTTTCGTTAGTCCCGCTCAGTATCCCACGGGGCGGCAACGGGGTTTTTCCGCTGATCGCCCCGCGCCGGAAGACAACGGGTTTCCCCCCAGCCCCGGGTAACTGGGAGAATGGCACCAGCAGAGCCCACCCGCATCGCAGAGAAGGACGACCGAACCGTGGCCCAGAGCACAGGCGCGGACACCCAGGACTGGGTGTCCCGTTACGCGGACGATGTCATCGCCGAGTCCGAGCGCCGCGCCCCGGGCAAACCGGTCGTCGTGGCCTCCGGCCTCTCCCCGTCCGGCCCGATCCACCTCGGCAACCTCCGCGAGGTCATGACCCCGCACCTGGTCGCCGACGAGATCCGCCGCCGCGGGTACACGGTCCGGCACCTGATCTCCTGGGACGACTACGACCGCTACCGCAAGGTTCCCAACGGCGTCCCCGGCACCGACGCGTCCTGGGCCGAGCACATCGGCAAGCCGCTCACCGCGGTCCCGGCCCCGGCCGGCTCGGAGTATCCGAACTGGGCGGAGCACTTCAAGGCCGCCATGGTCCAGGCCCTCGCCGACCTCGGCGTCGAGTTCGACGGCATCAGCCAGACCGAGCAGTACACGTCCGGCGCCTACCGCGAGCAGATCCTGCACGCGATGAAGCACCGCGGCGACATCGACGCCATCCTCGACCAGTACCGGACCAAGAAGGACCCGAAGAAGGCCCCCAAGCAGCAGCAGGGCCAGAAGCCGGTCGACGAGGCCGAGCTGGAGGCCGCCGAAGGCTCCGGCGCCGCGTCCGAGGACGACGGCAGCGGCGGCGCCGGCGGCTATTACCCGTACAAGCCGTTCTGCGGCCAGTGCGGCAAGGACCTCACCACCGTCACGTCCTACGACGACGACACCACCGAGCTGTCCTACACCTGCACCCTCGACGGCTTCACCGAGACCGTCCGCCTGTCCGAGTTCAACCGCGGCAAGCTGGTCTGGAAGGTCGACTGGCCCATGCGCTGGGCCTACGAGGGCGTCATCTTCGAGCCCTCCGGCGTCGACCACTCCTCGCCCGGCTCCTCCTTCCAGGTCGGCGGCCAGATCGTCGACCGGATCTTCGGCGGCAAGCAGCCCATCGGCCCCATGTACGCCTTCGTCGGCATCAGCGGCATGGCCAAGATGTCCTCCTCGAAGGGCGGCGTCCCCACCCCCGGCGACGCCCTCCAGATCATGGAGCCGCAGATCCTGCGCTGGCTCTACGCCCGCCGCCGCCCCAACCAGTCGTTCAAGATCGCCTTCGACCAGGAGATCCAGCGGCTCTACGACGAGTGGGACAAGCTCACCGCCAAGGTCGCCGACGGCACCGTCCTGCCCGCCGACGCCGCCGCCCACAGCCGCGCCATCGGCACCGCCGCCGGCGAGCTGCCCCGCACCGAGCGCCCCCTCGCCTACCGCACCCTGGCCGCCGCCGCCGACGTCACCGCCGGCGACGAGGAGCAGATCCTGCGCATCCTCTCCGAGCTCGACCCGGAGAACCCCGTCACCGACCTCGCCCCCGTCCGGCCTCGGCTGAACAAGGCAGAGGCCTGGATCAGCAAGTACGTCCCCGCCGAATCCCGCACCATCGTGCGCACCGAGCCCGACACCGAGGCCCTCGCCGGCCTCGACGACGCCTCCCGCGCCTCGATCGCCCTGCTCCTCGACGGCCTCGACGAACACTGGTCCCTCGACGGACTCACCCACCTCGTCTACGGCGTCCCCAAGGTCCAGGCCGGCTACCCCGCCGACGCCACCGCCAAGGAACTCCCGGCCGAGATCAAGACCGCCCAGCGCAGCTTCTTCGCGCTGCTCTACCACCTGCTCGTCGGCCGCGACACCGGCCCGCGCCTGCCCACGCTCCTCCTCGCCGTCGGCGCGGACCGCGTGCGCAAGCTGCTCGCCGCGTAACGCGTCCCGCGCGCAACGGGAAGGGGCGGCACCGGAAACCTCCGGTGCCGCCCCTTCCCGCATGTCCTGGGCGCGTACGGGGTCAGGCGATGTGGTCGTCCATCAGCTCCGCGTTCAGCCGCTTGCTGAACAGCTCGTGATAGCGGGCCAGATCACGCTGCTCCAGCTGCGCGCCGTAGGTCGCCTCCACGTTCGCCTGGAACGCGGCCGGCGTCGGCATGCCCTCACCGTCTATCGAGTACCGGAACACCTGGTACAGGTCCTCGTCCGACGGGGCCGCGGCGCCCTCGGCCTGAGCGGCCAGCGCCTCCTGCGGCTGGGGCTGGGGCTGCGGCGCACCGTCACCCAGCGGACGCGTACCACCCGCCCCGTCCGGCACCGGGAACTCCTGCTGCACCACCGGCTGCGGCTGCGGCTGCGGCTCCGCCGCACGCGGACGCGGCACCGGCACCGGAATCTGCTGCGGCTGCTCCTCGTACCAGTCCTGGTGCTCCTCCTCCGGCACGAACGTCGGCGGCTCGAAACTCGGGTCGTACCCGCCGTGGTACTCCACCTGACGCTGCTGCGCGAACCACTGACTCGGCACGTCACCCGCCTCCACGCCCGCCTCAGCGGCCTGAGCCCGGGCCTGGGCCTGGGGCTGAGCGGGCCCCGCCGGCAACTGCTGCCGCTCCGGACCCGCCGCCACCGGCAGCACCGGAATCTGCGGCTCCTCGATCCCCGCCGCCGCAAGACCCGCCGGAGCCGTCTCCGCCAACGGCAACCCGTACCGCGCCAGCCTCAGCGGCATCAACGACTCCACCGGAGCCTTACGCCGCCACGCCCGCCCGAACCGCGACCGCAGCCGCGCCTGATACACCAGCCGCTCCTGCTCCAGCTTGATCACCTGCTCGTACGAACGCAGCTCCCACAGCTTCATCCGTCGCCACAACAAAAACGTCGGCACCGGAGACAACAGCCACCGCGTGATCCGCACACCCTCCATGTGCTTGTCCGCCGTGATGTCCGCGATCCGCCCGATCGCATGCCGAGCCGCCTCGACCGCCACCACGAACAGCACCGGAATCACCGCGTGCATCCCGACACCCAGCGGATCCGGCCACGCCGCCGCACCGTTGAACGCGATCGTCGCCGCCGTCAGCAGCCACGCCGTCTGCCGCAGCATCGGGAACGGAATCCGGATCCACGTCAGCAGCAGATCCATCGCGAGCAGCACACAGATACCCGCGTCGATACCGATCGGGAAGACGTACGAGAAGTTCCCGAAGCCCTTCTTGATGGCCAGCTCACGCACGGCCGCGTACGAACCGGCGAAACCGATCCCCGCGATGACCACCGCACCGGCGACCACCACCCCCACGAGTATCCGGTGCGTCCGTGTCAGCTTCAGTGGCGCGGCCACTCCAGCTCCCCTCCCAGTTTGGGCATGTTGCGGCCAACAGACTGGCACATGCCGTCCGGCCACCGCGGGCCGGTACGCCGGGAGCCCGGCACCCAAAAGGGGCCGGGCTCCTCAAAACCGTTGAAGCGAGAGCTAGTTCTTGCTCGACGCCTTGTCGTCGGGCGACTTCGAAGCACCCTTCGACGCACCCTTCGACGGAGAAGCGCTCGCCGACGCGTCACCCGCACCGGAACCCGCCCCACCCGACTTCTCGACCGCGGCCACGGCCTCCTTCGCCGCCTTCTCCGCGTCCTTCGACAGCTCACCCGCGTCCGGCGTCGCGTCGCCCGCCAGACCCGAACCGTTGAAGTCCACCGTCACCACGACGTTGGCCACCCGCGTCACGACCGTCTGCTGCTTCGACGTGACGTCCTTCTTCTTGTCCTTGTACGCCCGGTCGTAACGCACCAGCGTCGCCTCGTCGCCCGCACCCGACACCTCGGACGTCTTCACGCCCTTCGCGCCGTCCGTCGCCTGAGCGTCCTTGACCTGCTTCGCGAAATAGTCCGCCGCCAGCTCCGCACCACTGCCCCGGTTCACATCCGAGTCGAACCGGACCAACGAGACATTCAGCCAGCGGTACTGCGAACCCTTCACACCGTTGTTGTCCAGGCTCGACCACGAACAGCTCGCCCGAGCCGTCTCGTCGTCCGACGAACCCGCCTTGCTGTCCCCCTTCGGGACCAGATCCTCCAGCGTCTTCTTCGACAACGCCGAACACGCCTGCGGCAGCGTCGCGAACTTCGCCGGCTCCACCTTCTTCTTCGCCGCTCCCTGAGCGGCCGAGGCGGACGCCTTCGCCCCCGAACCCTTCTTCGCCCCCTCGTCGGAGCCCGAGCCGGAGCCGGACGAACAGCCGGCTACGACGAGAACCGCCGGCACGGCAGCCGCGCAGACGAGAATGCGGGTGAGTCGCTTGGTCGGACGGTGCATGGTTCCTTCACCAGGTCGCTGACAGGGCCACGGCCCCGACTCCGCGACGGCACACACGCACCACCCCGAACCCGGGCCCGAGCAGCCACCGTACGCCGAAGCCGCCCCGCCCGCCGAGCCTCACCGAACGCCGGACACCCGCCCCCACCCGTGCTACTCCCCGAACTTCCCCACCAGCTTCTGCGCCAGCTCACGCGCTGTGTCCTGCATTTCCTTGCCGTCCGGCACCTCGCCGGACAACGCCGACTGCGCCTCGTACTCCACCGTCACCAACGCGTTCGACGTGCGGAACACCACAGTCACCGTCCGCCGCTGCGCCGCCTCCGGACCCGCCAGGACATCGTTCAGGAACGCCTCGTCCCCGAGGTCGTCGAGCACCCGCGGACCCAGCTCGGCCTCGTCGGCGGACGGCGCCCCGGACGAGGCGTCAGCATCCCCCTTCTTCTCCTTCTTTTCCTTCTTGCTCTTGGACGGGGACCCCGAAGCGGAAGCAGAGGCCCCCTTCGAGGAACCGGGCGCATGAGACGCATCGGGCGAGGCCGAATCCGCGCTCGCCGAACCCTCCGGGGACTCCGTCGGCGTCACCTCGAGACCGGCCCGCCCCGCCTTCGCCACATACACACCCTCGGCCCGCGCATCGTCACTCACCTGCGCGTCGTAGGACACCACCCGCTCGAAGTCCAGCGTCAGCCGGTGCACCCCGCCCTCGGCCGAATCGTCCTTCCAACTGCACCCCACACGCCGGTCCGTGTCGTACGTGGCCGAAGCCGTCCCCTCGTACGCCTTCTCGCGCTGGCGCTCATCCGGAACCTCCGCGATGCCCGGCAGCATCTCGTCCAGCGTCGCCCGCTCCGGCTGGGTGCACGGCTCCGGCAGCGTCCGGTACCGGCCCGGCTTCGCGGCCGGCGCCGACGCGCTGACCTCACCCGGCTTCGCGTCGTCCGCGCCGTCACCCGAGTCCGGGCTCCCGGTGCACCCGGCGAGCAGCGCCGTCAGGAGAACGGCGACACCGGGCACGTACGCGTAGGACTTCCGCTGCACCGTAGGGGCTCCTCGCTGGGCTAATTCGGTTGCCGCGCTCGTGCGGCCGATGACCACAATGTCTATCGCACGCACTGCCGTGGACGCCGGTCCGCCGACCGATTCGTCGACCTTGGCTCCGGTATTTGCGTTTTCAGACTTCAGGTCCGGTCAGGCCGGACGCAGGCCCGACATCGGGGGATTTCATGACGTACGTAGAGGTACCGGGGGCGAAGGTCCCCATCCGGATGTGGACCGACCCGACGTCGGTCGAGGACGCGGCGATGCAGCAGCTGCGCAACGTGGCGACCCTGCCCTGGATCAAGGGCCTGGCCGTCATGCCGGACGTCCACTACGGCAAGGGCGCGACGGTCGGCTCCGTGATCGCGATGCAGGGCGCGGTGTGCCCGGCGGCGGTCGGCGTCGACATCGGCTGCGGCATGAGCGCGGTCAAGACCTCCCTCACCGCCAACGACCTCCCCGGCGACCTCTCCCGCCTCCGCTCCAAGATCGAACAGGCGATCCCGGTGGGCCGCGGCATGCACGACGAAGCCGTCGACCCGACCCGCCTGCACGGCTTCTCGACGGCCCCGTGGGAGGACTTCTGGGGGCGGTTCGAGGGGGTGGCGGACGCGGTGAAGTTCCGGGAGGGGCGGGCGCGTTTGCAGATGGGAACACTCGGCAGCGGCAACCACTATGTGGAGGTTTGCGTCGATATGTCCGATTCGGTGTGGCTTCTCCTTCACTCGGGTTCGCGCAACATCGGCAAGGAGTTGGCCGACCATCACATCGGGGTGGCCCAGAGTCTTCCTCACAACCAGAACCTGGTTGACCGCGATCTGGCTGTCTTCATCGCCGAGACGCCTCAGATGTCGGCGTACCGCAACGACCTGTACTGGGCTCAGCAGTACGCAAAGTACAACCGCACGATCATGATGAACCTCTTCAAGGACGTGGTCCGGAAGGAGTTCAAGAAGGCCAAGGTCACGTTCGAGCCGGAGATCAGTGCGCACCACAATTACGTCAGCGAAGAGCGCTACGACGGCATGGATCTGCTCGTCACCCGCAAGGGAGCGATCCGTGCGGGCTCGGGCGACTTCGGGATCATCCCGGGCTCCATGGGCACCAGCTCGTACATCGTGAAGGGCCTGGGGAACGCCAAGGCGTTCAACTCGGCCTCGCACGGGGCGGGTCGGCGCATGAGCCGTAACGCGGCGAAGCGCCACTTCTCGCTGAAGGACCTGGAGGAGCAGACGCGGGGCGTGGAGTGCCGTAAGGACTCCGGAGTCCTGGACGAGATCCCCGGTGCGTACAAGAACATCGACCAGGTGATGGAGCAGCAGCGCGACCTCGTCGAGGTCGTGGCGAAGCTCAAGCAGGTCGTCTGCGTGAAGGGCTGAACTGACGAGGGCCCGAGCCGTTGCAGGCTCGGGCCCTCGTCAGTTGCTTGTCACTCCGGCATGGGCACCTTGCCGTTGAGCAGACGCCAACGGCGGAGGTTGCAGCTCTGATAGGTGCGGCCGAGCTCCTCGGCTGCTGCGCCGATACTGTCGTGCTTCAGCAGTACCCGGTCTTCCCATTCCTTCCAGCGACGTGTTGTGTAGGCCGCCCGCATATCGGCCGGACGGGTCCACCCCGAGAGCGAGTCGGCAGCCGTCTGCTTGCGGGGGAGGGCCAGGCATCCCGGGTAGTAGAGATGCGCGCCGAGTTTCTGCGCTGCCTCCATGGCGTACATGACGTTGTAGATGCCGTCACGTTCGTTGCGCTTGGGGTGCCGCTCGACCTCGGTGATCTTTCGAGAGTAGAAGCAGAAGTAGGCCGCGATCGCGGTGCTCTGGGTGGTGAGTGAGATGAACGGGAAGTCCTTGCTGGTGAATCCGACGGAGCCGTCGGCGTCGAGCACGCCGCGCAGGTAGTCGCGGCGGGAGAACGGGACGCGGGGCGGCTTGATCTGCTTTGACTTGCGCCCGTAGGGCAGTCCGAGTTCGTTGATCCGGGTGCGGGCTTCCATGGAGCACATGGTCCAGACGGCGGTGTGGCTCTCCGTCGCGAAGTTCGTCGACCGGGTGCGCTCGGTGATGCTGCTGTTGTACGGGGTCAGCTCCTGGAACTTGCGCAGGACGTCGATGTCCCGGATGTTGAGCTCGGCGGTGAGTCGCCCCTTTTGGCCTGGGCCCTGAGACAGATGCCCGTCGGCCTGCAGAAACCCGAACATGTACGCGTACTCGGGTACTTCGAGGTCCATGAAGCCCGTGGCGGACTCGAACGTCAGTTGGTGCGGAGCGCTAGGCTCGCGTGCAGCCATGGGAAGTTACTGCCTTCCTCTTGGTGAGGCCCTCGGCTGGGACGGCAATCCCGGCCGGGGGCCGCGCTATGTGGTTGTACGACTGCGACGCTAGTCAGCGTGTTCCGCCGTCGGGCGGATTCTCGATCAAGCTCACTCTTGTGGGTGGCGGAGGCGTTCGATCTGGGTGGTGCTGAAGGCGACCGTGCGTTTCATGTGGGCTGTGATCAGAGCCAGTTCGGAGTTTTCCAGGTCTTCGAAGAGGGCGGACCAGTCGGTGGCGAGGCGGGCCCAGACCGCGCCGAACTCTGCTGTTTTCTCGGGGACGAGGGTGACGAGGACGCGGCGGCGGTCGGTGGTGTCGCGTTCGCGGGTGACGTAGCCGGCCTTCTGGAGGCGGTCGACGAGGCGGGTCGCGGAGCCGGTGGTCAGGCCGGTGAGTTCGGCGATGCGGCCGGTGGTGACGGGGGCCTCTTCGAGGGTGAGGAGGTTGAGGCACTGCAGGTCGGTGGGGTGCAGGCCGAGGTGGTCGGCGACGGCCTGGTTGAACAGGGCGTAGGCGGCCATGTAGCGGCGCGACGTGGCGAAGAGGTCGTCGAGCAGGGCGGTGCGGGTGGGCTTGGACACGGGTTCAACCTAGCGGCGTCAGAAGGTGTACGTGTCGCCGGTGTCCAGGACGAGGAGGCGGTGGTGGTCGTTGTCGGGGTTGTGGTCGGTGGGGCCGCCGGTGAAGACGGTGTCGACGGTGAGGGTGAGTTCGCTGGGGGTGGCGGCGAGGCGGAGGTCGAGGGTGAGGGGGGTGCCGGTGGTGTCGGCGGGGAGGGCGCCGGTGCGGCAGGCGATGGCGCGGGGGCCGGTGCGCAGGCAGGCGGTGGGGAGGGTCTGGGTGTCGGCGAGTGCGGTGCTCCAGGTGAGGCGGACGGTGGCGTCGGGGATGTCGGCGGGGCCGTGGTTCTGCGGGGTGAGGTGGAGGGTGGTGCGGCCGGGGGTGAGGGTGGCGGTGCCGTGGTGGGCGAGGTCGGCCTCGGGTTCGTTGCCGTCGGCGACGGCGGTGTGAGGGGTGGCGGTGAGGAGGAGGGCGGCAGTCGTGAGGGCTGTGGTGGTGGTGCGTCTCGGTTTCATGGGGGCGGTGTTCCACCTGGGGTGTGGGGTGATGCGTGGGGCGTGGGGGTGTGACTCGCACGTGGGACGCTGAGGGCATGGTCGTCGCCCGTTCTGTCGTGCTGTTCGTGCTGGCCGCGTTGTTCGAGATCGGGGGTGCGTGGCTGGTGTGGCAGGGGGTGCGGGAGCAGCGGGGCTGGGTGTGGGTGGGGGCGGGGGTGGTGGCGCTCGGGGTGTACGGGTTCGTGGCGACGTTGCAGCCGGATGCGGAGTTCGGGCGGATCCTGGCGGCGTACGGCGGGGTGTTCGTGGCGGGGTCGCTCGCGTGGGGGATGGTCGCGGACGGGTATCGGCCGACGCGGTGGGACGTGGTGGGTGCGGTGATCTGTCTGGTGGGGATGGCGGTGATCATGTACGCGCCGCGGGGTGAGTGAGCGCGCGTACTCTGGACGGGACCTGTTCGCCCGTACCGCATGGAGCAGCCATGGCCCCCGCAGCCGCGTCCCGTATCGCCGTCGTCACCGGTGCGAGCAGTGGGATCGGTGCCGCCACGGCGCGGCAGCTGGCCGCGGCCGGTTATCGGGTGGTGCTGACGGCGCGCCGCAAGGACCGGATCGAGGCGCTGGCGGAGGAGATCACGGCGGCGGGGCACGACGCGGTGGCGTACGGCCTGGACATCACGGACCGGGCGGCGGTGGACGAGTTCGCGCGGGCGTTCCGGACGGTCGGGGTGCTGGTGAACAACGCGGGCGGGGCGCTGGGTGCGGATCCGGTGGCGACGGGTGATCCGGAGCAGTGGCGCCGGATGTACGAGACGAATGTGCTGGGCACGTTGAACGTGACGCAGGCGTTGCTGCCGGCGCTGACCGAGTCGGGTGACGGCACGGTGGTGGTGCTGTCGTCGACGGCGGGGCACGGGACGTACGAGGGTGGCGGCGGTTATGTGGCCGCGAAGCACGCGGAGCACGTGCTGGCGGAGACGCTGCGGCTGGAGATCGTGGGGACGCCGGTGCGGGTGATCGAGGTGGCTCCGGGTCTGGTGAAGACGGACGAGTTCGCGCTGACGCGGTTCGGCGGGGACAAGGAGAAGGCGGAGAAGGTGTACGCGGGGGTGGCGGAGCCGCTGACGGCGGACGATGTCGCGGACACGATCACGTGGGCGGTGACGCGGCCGTCGCACGTGAACATCGATCTGCTGGTGGTGCGTCCGCGTGCGCAGGCTTCGAACACGAAACTGCACCGGGAGCTGTGACGATGTCGGACGGTGCGCAGGCCTCTCCTGGTTCTCCGGATCCGCAGGCCCCTGATCCGCTGGAGGCGTTGCAGCGGGAGTACGACGCGCGGCGGGCGGCGCAGGAGAAGAAGGGGGAGCGGTACATGTGGTGGTACCTGGGTTACTTCCTCTTCGGGATCCACATCGTCGCGTTCGTGATGATCTACGCGGTCACGCACGCGAAGTAGTCCGGGTGCGGGGTGCTCAGCCTGTTTCGCCGGCGTAGGCGGCGGGGGAGACGCCGATGGTGGTGGTGAAGTCGCGGACGAGGTGGGCCTGGTCCGCGTAGCCGAGGTCGGCGGCGAGGGTGGCCCAGTCGACGGTGGTGCGGGTGGCGGCGGCTTCGAGGGCGTCGTGGATGCGGTAGCGCAGGATGCACCATTTGGGGCTGACGCCGACGTGGCTCGCGAAGAGGCGTTGCAGGGCGCGTACGGACATGGCTTCGTCGTGGGCGAGGTCGGCGACGCGCTGGACGGTGCGGTCGGTGCGGATGCGGGCGACGAGGCGGCGGGCCAGTTCGGTCTGGGGGTCGGGGGTGGCCGGGGTCAGGGGGAGCAGGTAGGCGTCGAGGGCGGCGACGCGGGCTTCGTCGTCGGCGGGGCCGACGACGGTGGGGATGTCGGTGGTGGGGAAGACGTCGTCGTAGGGCAGGACGCGGCCGGTCCAGTGGGAGACGGGTGTGTCCGGGGTGAAGGGGCGGAAGGCGCCCGGGTGGAACTTGATGCCGCAGACGCGGCCGCGGCCGCCGATCTTGCGGGTGTAGAGGCCGGGTGCGCTGACGCCGGTGAGTTCGCCGTAGGGCGGTCCTTCGTCCTCGTCCCACTGGAAGGTGAGGTGGACGGCGGGGTGGGGGACGATGTGGGACGCGTAGGGGGCGGGGAGGTCCCAGTCGATGAGCCAGTAGTGCTCGACGTAGGGGCGCAGGGGTTCGGCGGGCGGGAGCCGGCGGAAGCGGACGCGGGTGAGCAGGGCGGCGGGGTCGACGATGCCCCGTGTGTCCTGGCCCTGGTCCTCGGCTCGGCCGCTCCGGTCGCGTTCCATGCCCGGATCGTACGGGGGGCCACTGACAGTGCCGCGTTTCTTCAAGAGTGGGGTGCCGTCGGGTTCGTACGGTCGTGGCATGGACAGCAACGAGCGGGAGACGGTCGGGCCGGCGGAGTCGGCGTTCGGTGTCGGTGAGCTGATGGAGCGGGCGGCGCGGCGGGCGGTGCCCGTGGTGGCCAAGATCGCGGACGGGGATCTGGGGCGGCCGACGCCGTGTGCGCAGTATGCGGTGAAGGACCTGGTCAACCATCTGATCCAGGTGCTGGTGCAGTTCCAGGCGTTGGCGGCGAAGGGGGAGTCGGACTTCTCGCGGGCGCCGGATTTCGTGGGGGAGGACGCGGTGGGCTGGCGGGACCGGTTCGCGCGGGAGGCGGCGGCGCTGGTCGCGGCGTGGTCGCGGCCGGGGGCGGAGGAGGGGACGACCGGGGCGATGGACATGCCGGCCCGGTTGGTGGGCTCGATGGCGTTGCTGGATCTGACGGTGCACGCGTGGGATCTGGCGCGGGCGACGGATCAGTCCTACGAGGCTCCTGCGGAGGTGGTGGGGCCGTTGCTCGCGGCGGTGTCGGAGCTGGGGCCGACGGCTCGGAGGATGGGCGTTTTCGGATCGGAGGTGGAGGTCGCGGCCTCGGCGGATCCGTTCGTGCGGCTGCTGGCGGCGACGGGGCGGCGGGTCTGAGGGGCTGCGGTCCCTTTCCTCGGCCGTCCCGCTCGGGGTGCTCGGGAGGGGTGCGGGAATAGCGTGCCGGGGGCTCACGTTCAGGGGTATAGTTGAATCGTCAACAACCCGGAGGGTGAGCGAAATGCAGTTCGGGATCTTCACCGTCGGTGACGTCACCGTCGACCCCACGACCGGCCGTGCCCCGACCGAGCACGAGCGCATCAAGGCGATGCTCGCCATCGCGCAGAAGGCGGAGGAGGTCGGACTCGACGTCTTCGCGACCGGTGAGCACCACAACCCGCCGTTCGTCCCGTCGTCCCCGACGACGATGCTCGGCTACATCGCCGCCCGCACCGAGAACCTGATCCTGTCCACGTCCACGACCCTGATCACCACGAACGACCCGGTGAAGATCGCCGAGGACTTCGCGATGCTCCAGCACGTCTCGGACGGTCGCGTCGACGTGATGATGGGCCGCGGCAACACCGGGCCGGTCTATCCCTGGTTCGGCAAGGACATCCGCGACGGCATCGACCTCGCGATCGAGAACTACGCGCTGGTCCGCCGCCTGTGGGACGAGGACGTCGTCACCTGGAAGGGCAAGTTCCGCACGCCGCTCCAGTCCTTCACGTCCACCCCGCGCCCGCTCGACGGCGTCGCGCCGTTCGTCTGGCACGGCTCCATCCGCTCCCCGGAGATCGCCGAGCAGGCCGCGTACTACGGCGACGGCTTCTTCCACAACAACATCTTCTGGCCCGCCAGCCACACCCAGCAGATGGTGAACCTGTACCGCCAGCGCTACGCCCACTACGGGCACGGCACCCCGGAGCAGGCGATCGTCGGCCTCGGCGGCCAGGTGTTCATGCGGAAGAACTCGCAGGACGCGGTGCGCGAGTTCCGCCCCTACTTCGACAACGCGCCGGTCTACGGCCACGGCCCCTCGCTGGAGGAGTTCACCCGCGAGACGCCGCTGACCGTCGGCTCCCCGCAGGAGGTCATCGAGCGGACCCTGTCGTTCCGTGACTACGTGGGCGACTACCAGCGCCAGCTGTTCCTGATGGATCACGCGGGCCTGCCGCTCAAGACGGTCCTGGAGCAGCTCGACCTGCTCGGCGAGGAGGTCGTCCCGGTGCTGCGCAAGGAGTTCGCGAACCTCAAGCCGGCGAACGTGCCGGACGCCCCGACCCACGCCGCCCGTGTCGCGGCCAAGAACGAGGAGGTCAAGAGCGCATGAAGCTCGTCGTCGTCTCGGCGGGGCTGAGCGCCCCGTCCTCCACCCGGCTGCTCGCCGACCGGCTGGCCGCCGCCACCCGGGAGCACGCCGGGGGCGACATCGACGTGCAGGTCATCGAGTTGCGGGACCTGGCCACGGAGATCGCCCAGCACTTCGTCACCGGGTTCCCGTCCTCCCGGCTCGCCGCCGCGCTCGACGCGGTGGCGGCCTCGGACGGCCTGATCGCGGTCTCGCCGGTGTTCGCGGCGTCGTACAGCGGACTGTTCAAGTCGTTCTTCGACGTCATCGACAAGGACGCGCTCACAGGGAAGCCGGTGCTCGTCGCCGCGACCGGCGGCACCGCCCGGCACTCGCTCGTCACCGAGCACGCCCTGCGCCCGCTGTTCACCTACCTGCGGGCCCTCGTCCTGCCGACCGCGGTCTACGCCGCCTCGGAGGACTGGGGCGACGAGGGCCTGGACCGGCGCATCGCCCGCGCCGGCGCCGAACTGGCCCGCTTCCTGTCCCCGGCCGCCACGGTGCCCCGCCCCGGCACGCCGGACGTGGACACGGCGGCGGCGATCGCGCCCCGCTCGCTGCACGGTGCGATCACCTCGGTCGACCCGGCGGACGGCTTCCAGGTCGTCCCCTTCGAGCAGCAGCTCGCCGCGCTCCGGGCCGAGTAGCGGCAGGCGCCCGGGTCGGGCAGGCGCTAGGGGCCGGGTGGCAGCTGAGCCCGGCCCGGCGCCTTCCAGGCCGTCCAGCCGGGAGTGCCCGGCAGCTCGTACGGGGTCCAGGCGCGGGCGTAGTGCGGCGGTCGCCGCCCGTGTGAGGTGAGCAGGACCGTCGGCACCCGGGCCGCGCGGCGCAGCAGCTCGGCCCGGGTGGTGGAGGCGTTGTTGCCGGTGATTTCCGCGGACGCGCACCCGGCGGCGTAGGCGATCGGCAGCGCGCGCGGGCCCGTGACCAGGCAGGGCGGCGTCAGCCCGAGGGAGCGCAGCCCGTGTGCCGCCGCGACGTAGCGGGCGTCCTTCGCCGCCGTCCCGGCCGTCTGCCGGTCGAGCACGAGGTACTGCCCGCCGAGCTGCACCGCGCACAGGGCGACGACCAGGACGGCGAGCGCCCGGGGCCGTGCGATCCGCACCGTCAGCGTGGCGACCGGCAGGGCCAGCAGCGCGTACGCGGGGAGGAGGAAGCGCGGCGCGGAGTACCCGATGAGCAGCAGGTACGAGACGCTGAGCGCGGTCGCGCAGGCGACGCACAGCACGATCGGGGTGAGGGGGACGGCCCGTTCGCGCCGGGCCAGGAGGACGGCCGCCGCCGCGAGCAGGGGGAGGGCGAGCCACCACAGGGACGTCCAGGCGAGGTCGGGCGGGCCGCTGGTGCAGGGACGGCACAGGTAGGGGCCGTTCAGGGCGTGCCAGGCCGTGCCGAGGTTCGGGTGGAGGCCGATGGCGCCCTCGGTGGCGCTGGACACGTGCAGGCGGGCGCGGACGCCGCCCCAGCGCGCGTACGCCTCGACGATCCACTGGGCCAGTCCCGCGGCGAGCCCGGCCGCGAGGAACGGCAGCATCCGCCGTCGCCCCCGTACCGCCACGGCGCAGACCGCCGGCGGCAGCGCCAGCCACACCGCGTCGGGCGCCCGGAACAGGGCGACGCCCGCGACGCAGCAGGCCAGCAGGACACCCCGGCCGCGCAGGAAACAGCCGACGGCGCCGACCGCGCCGAACGCCACCCACAGGTTGGGCATGGCCATCGGGCCGGACAGCAGCGTGATCCACAGGCTCGCGAACAGCAGCGCCGCGAGGGCCGTCACCCGCGTTCCGAGGAGGGGCCGCCACACCCGGAACGAGGCGTAGAGCGCGGCCGAGGACAGGACGGTCAGGACGACGCGCAGGACGGTCGTGGAGGCGGTGAGCGCGACGACCGGCGCGGTGAGCAGGCTCGTGCCGCGCGAGCGCGGGGCGCTGAAGAAGGCGGCCGGCCGGCGCGGGTCGTACTGCGAGAGGTAGACGGACTCGTCCCAGCCGAGCCCGTGGCGCAGCCGCGGTACGACCAGGGCGAGCGCGAGGAGCCCGTACAGGGCGGCGACGACGGCGAGCGGATCGATCCGCGGGCCGGTGCGGGTTCCGCTGCCGGGAGCGGGCCGGGAGACGGGTCGCCACCGACTTTGTCGACCCGTCTCCCGCCCCTGGTGCACCCGCCGCCCCCGGGACCCGAAGGCCGTGGATCCCGAGGGCGCGGGCGGTTCGGAGGGCATGGGACGTCGCTAGGGGTGCCGGGCGTGCGCGGCGGGGCCGGTGGGCCGGCGCCGGTCGGCGGGCTGGTCGCCGGGGCGCTCCGCGTGGGGGCCGCCGCCTCCGGGGCCCCGCAGGGCGCGGGCGTGGCGGCGGGCCCAGCCCGTGGCGCGAGCGGTGAAGCGCTGCCAGGTGCGGCGGTGGCGGGTCTCCCGCAGCTCGGCGAAGAGAAGGGTGTAGCGGGAGACGATCGGGGCCGGGTCGAAGCGGTGGGCCGAGGCGAGGGCGGCGGTGCCCATCGCGCGGCGGGCCGGGGCGTCCTCGATCAGGGCGACGATCGCCTCCGCGAGGGCGCGGGTGTCGCCGAGCGGGACGAGCCGGCCGTCGACGCCGTCCGTGATGATCTCGGCGGGGCCGAGCGGCGCGTCGGTGCTGACGACAGGCACTCCGCAGCGCATCGCCTCGACGAGCGTCATGCCGAACGACTCGGCGTCCGAGGCGCTGACCACGATCGACGCCCGCGCGAACTCCGGCTCGATCGGCGACACCGCGCCCATCAGGTGAGCGCGTCCGGTCAGGCCGAGCCCGCCCACGAGGTCACGCAGCCGCGCCTCCTGCGGGCCGCCGCCGTAGATCCGCAGTTGCCAGTCCGGCTCCTTCGCGGCGACCGCGGCGAACGCCTCCAGGAGCAGGTCGTAGCGCTTGCCGGGGGCGAGCCGGCCCGCCGCCGCGATGACCCGGGCGGAGCCGTCCGACGGGGGGACGTCGGCCGGCGGGACGATGTTCGGCACGGACAGGATCCGTACGCCGGGCAGCGGCATCCGCGCCCGGTACACGGCCGCGTCCGCCTCCGTCGTCGTGACGACCGCGTCCAGGAACCGGTAGTGCCGGGCCAGCTGCGCCCGCAGCTTCTTGCCGTGCGCGTCGTGCCGCAGGTGCTCCTGACCGATGCGCAGGGCGCGCCGCGGGCCCCACAGCGACAGATAGACGTTCAGCCCGGGGCGCGTACCGATCACGACGTCCGCGTCGCAGCGCTCCAGGTACGCGCGCACCCGCTGGTCGTGCAGCAGCGAGTACTGCTTGAACCGCTTCTCGGCCGACGGGAAGGCGCGGGCCGGGCGGGCGAAAGCGTCCAGATCACGGTCCGTGCCGTCCTCGCGCGCGTCGACCAGCGGGACCAGCGAGATCCTCGGGTCGAGGGCGAACCTCGGGTGCTCGCGGTGCCGGTTCATCGACGCGATCTCCACCTCGTGGCCGCCGTGCTCGGCGAGCGCGGCGGCGAGGTTGAGCGTGGTGCGCACCGTGCCGCCGATGGCGTACGCGTTGTGCAGCAGGAACACGATCTTCATGCGGAGTGCCTTCCCCGTGCCTTTCCCGGCGGACGCCGTCCGGCGGTGCGATGTCCCGCCTCACCGTGCTCCTCGCGGGTAAGCCGCTGCTCCGTGGCGGGTGAGAGCCGGGTAAGAAGCCGTTCGGCCGACCTCCGAACGAGGGAGCCGCGCACGTCACGGGGGCACACTGGGCAGGTGTCCGATTCCGCCGCACCCGCCCTGACCGTGCTGCTCGCCGAGGACGACCGGGCGATCCGCAACGCACTCGAACGCGCCCTGACCCTGGAGGGCTACGCCGTCACCGCCGTCGCCGACGGCGTCCAGGCGCTCGCCGCCGCCCACCGCGCGCGGCCCGACGTCCTCGTCCTCGACGTGATGATGCCGGGCATCGACGGCCTCCAGGTCTGCCGCGTGCTGCGCGCCGAGGGCGACAGCACGCCGATCCTGATGCTGACCGCGCTCGTGGAGACCCCGGACCGGATCGCGGGCCTGGACGCGGGCGCCGACGACTACGTCGTCAAGCCGTTCGACGTCGAGGAGGTCTTCGCGCGGCTGCGCGCCCTGCTGCGCCGCACGGCCCCCGCGCCGCAGCCGGAGCCGCTCGGGCCCGCCGCCGACGGCCAGGTGATCGCCGCGGACCTGCGCATCGACCCGCAGGCCCGGCGCGCCTGGCGCGGCAGCCGCGAGCTGGAACTGACCCGCACCGAGTTCGACCTCCTCGAACTCCTCGCCCGCAACCACGGCATCGTCCTCGACCACGCCACGATCTACGACCGCATCTGGGGCTACGACTTCGGCCCCGGCTCCAAGAACCTCGCGGTGTACGTCGGCTATCTGCGCCGCAAGGTCGACGACCCCGACGGGCCGCCGCTCCTGCACACCGTGCGCGGCGTCGGCTACGTCCTGCGGGAAGCGTGAACGGGCCGCGCGGGGACGCCCCCGGGGCGCGCGAGGACGCCCCCGCAGCGCCCGGGGACGTCCCCGAGGGGCCCGGGGCCAGGCCGCCGCGCAGCCTGCGCACCAAACTCGCGCTGTCGTTCGCCGCCGTCGCCGCCGGGGTGACCGCCCTGGTCGGCTTCCTCTCCTACGACGCCGCGGCCCGGCTGGTCCGCGTCGACCAGCAGGCCGTGTTCGACGAGGTCGTCCACGACCTGCGTCAGCAGGTCGGGCAACAGACGCTGAGCACCGGCGACTTCACCTCCGGCGACCCCGACCACGACGGGCCGCGCGACGACCTGACCCGCCCGGCCGGCACCGACGTGCAGGTCCTCGGCCCCGGCGGCGCCGTCATCGACGCGGGCAACCCGAGGCTGCCCGTCGACGCCGCCGCCCGCCGCACCGCCGACGCCGCGAAGGCCGGCACCCGCGCCGAGGACGACGAGGTGGTGATCGACGGCGACGTGTACCGCATGGCGACCGTCGCGCTCGGCGGCGGGCGCGGCGCGGTGCAGGTCGCGCAGGAGTTCAGCGACACCGAGGACCTGCTGCGGGAACTGCAGAAACGCACCGTGCTGTTCGCGCTGGCGGTGGTCGCCGCCGCGGGCCTGTTCGGCTGGTGGCTGGCCCGCCGCATCACCTCCCGGCTCGTCCGCCTGGCCGGCACCGCCGAACACGTCGCGTCCACCGGACGGCTCGACGTGACCGTGCCCGTGGAGGGCGGCGACGAGGTAGGCAGCCTGGGCCGCTCCTTCGACCGCATGCTCGGCCGGCTCGCCCGCTCCGTCGAGGACCAGCGGCGCCTCGTCCAGGACGCGGGCCACGAACTGCGCACCCCGCTCACCTCGCTGCGCACCAACATCTCCCTGCTGCGCCGCATCGAGGAGCTGCCGCCCGCCGCCCGCGAGGAACTCGTCGCCGACCTCGCCGACGAGTCCCGCGAACTGACCGACCTGGTCAACGAACTGGTGGACCTCGCGGCCGGCAAGGAGGACGAGGAAACGGTCGTCACCGTCGCCCTCGCCGACACGGCCGAGGACGTCGCGGCCCTGGCCCGGCGCCGCACCGGGCGTTCCGTGACGGTGCGGGCCGAGGGCGACACGGTCGTACGGGGGCGGGCCGCGCAGTTGCAGCGGGCGCTGTCCAACCTGGTGGAGAACGCGGCGAAGTTCGATCCGGCAGGCTCCGCCGCGATCGAGATCGTGGTGCGCCGCAGTGCCGGTTCGCCGTCCGTGCGGGTGGAGGTCCTCGACCGGGGGCCCGGGCTCGCAGCCGACGACGCGGAGCGGGTCTTCGACCGCTTCTACCGGGCGCCGGCGGCGCGGAGCCTGCCGGGGTCGGGGCTCGGGCTCTCCATCGTGCGGGATGTTGCGGCGGCGCACGGGGGTGTCGTGTTCGCCGCCGCGCGTGAGGGGGGCGGGGCGGTGTTCGGCTTCACGGTGCGGGGTGTTGAACCGGGCGCCTCGGACTCGCCGTGACTCCGCCCGTTCGTCGCCCGACCACCGGCCGGTGGGGCTTCTCGCGCAGTTCCCCGCGCCCCTGGAAGGCTGCGGCTTCGCCGCGCCTTCCCCCGAACACAGGCGCCCCGCACCTTGATCGGGGAAATGCGGCGCGCAGCGCCTGCATTTCAGGGGCGCGGGGAACTGCGCGACCAGCCCCCACCGGGCCCGCGGACGAAGTCGATTGACACTGGTCCACAATTGGCTGGCCCCGGCGGGGAGTTGGAGAGGACGATGCGTCACATGCGCTACTCCATCAACATCCCGAACTTCGGCGACTTCGCTGACGCCAGGACCGTCGCCCGCACCGCCGCGGCAGCGGAAGCGGCCGGCTGGGACGGCCTGTTCGTCTGGGACCACGTCGTGCACGACAAGAAGGTGCAGCAGGGCAAACCCTTCGGCGACCCCTGGATGCTGCTGACCGCGGCGGCCCTCGCCACAACCCGCATCCGCCTCGGCACCCTCGTCGCGGCCGTCCCCCGCTACCGCCCCGAACAACTCGCCCGCCAGACCGCCGGCCTGGACGCCCTCAGCGGTGGCCGGCTGATCCTCGGGGCCGGACTCGGCGGCCCCGTCGAGGACGAGTACGGCAGCTTCGGCGACACGACCGACCGCACCGTGCACGCGGAACGCCTCGACGAGGGCCTCGACCTGCTGACCCGCTACTGGTCCGGCGAGACCGTCGAGCACACCGGCGCCCACTACCGCGTCCAGGAGACCCAGCTGCTGCCCGCCACGACGCAGCGCCCCCGCCCGCCCGTGTGGATCGGCGGATTCTGGCCGCACCGGCGCCCGATGCGCCGCGCGGCCCGCTGGGACGGCGCGGCCCCGCTGTTCGCGGACGCGCTGCACGGGGTGCCGCCCGAGCCGGAGCTGCTCGCGGAGGCCGTCGCGTACGTACGGGCGCACCGGGAGGACCCGAGCGCCCCCTTCGAGATCGTCACCGGCGGCCTCACCCCGACCGACCCGGCCGCGGCCCGCGACATCGTCGGCCCGCTCGCCGACGTGGGCGCCACCTGGTGGGACGAGCGCCAGCTGCAGAGCGGCGGCTCCGTCGACTCCTACGAGGCGGTCCTGCGCCGCATCGAGGCGGGCCCGCCGAAGATCTGAGGCCCTACGGCCAGACCAGGCAGTACGGCTGATGCCCCGCCTCGTGGAGGCGGTGGCTGAAGTCCTGCCACTCGTGCAGCAACTGGTACACGTTGAACGCGTCCCGCGGCCCGCCGCGGTCCGGGACCGTCGACCAGATGAACGCCGCCGCGCCGACCGCCTCCTCGCCGACCCCGCGCAGCGGGTCGACGACGGTCATGGGGAGCTTGACCACCGCGTAGTCGGGGTGGAGCACGACCAGCTCCAGCGGCGGCACCTTGTGCAGGGGTATGCCCTCGATGCCGGTGAGGACCATCGCGGCCATCGTCTCCGGCTTGATCTTGGTGAACATGCCGCCCATGCCCAGCTCGTCCCCGCCGAGCTCCTCGGGACGCATGGAGATCGGGACGCGGGCCGCCGTCGCGCCGTCGGGCGCGCCGAAGTACTTGTAGGTCACCCCCACCCGGCCACCATTCCCGCCGCTCTCCCCGCCCGCCGCGCTGTCGACGCCTGCCCCGCCCTCGTCGTCCGTACCGTCCGAGGCACGCTGGGTCCGGGCCGCTCTGTCGTCGCGCCGGTGCTTCCCCCGCCGGGCACGCCGCGGGCCCAGGTCGTCGGTCCCCTCGCCCAGTCCGCCGCCACCGCGATGCATATCTCCACCCGACTGCTGTTCCAAGGGCACCAAGGCCCTTTTCTAGGCCGCGCGACCGCCGACGCGCAACCCGATCATCGTGTCAGTGACCTCCCCCACCCTCACCCGCCGAAACGTGCGAGTGAAACAACTGCGCGAGCGGTCGGCCCCCCGGGCCTGTCGGGCCCAGGACACCGAGTCTAGGCCGCTCCGGGTCTGCGCGGCAGGCCCGCAGGGACGGGCCGTAACCTGAGAGGCATGGCAGAGGCGAACAACACCCCCTATCCCTATGAGGCACCCGTATCTCAGGGGCTCTTCGACCGCGCGTCCGTGGTCACGCCCGGTGGCGTGAACTCCCCGGTGCGCGCGTTCCGAGCCGTGGGCGGTACGCCCCGTTTCATGGTGTCCGGTACCGGTCCCTATCTGACGGACGCGGACGGCCGCGAGTACGTGGACCTCGTCTGCTCGTGGGGGCCGATGATCCTCGGCCATTCCCACCCCGAGGTCGTCGCGGCCGTGCAGGAGGCCGTCGCGCGCGGCACCTCCTTCGGCACGCCCGGTGAGGGCGAGGTCGCGCTCGCCGAGGAGATCGTCGACCGGATCGCCCCGGTCGAGCAGGTGCGGCTCGTGTCCTCCGGCACCGAGGCCACCATGTCCGCGATCCGGCTGGCCCGCGGCTTCACCGGCCGCGCCAAGGTGATCAAGTTCGCCGGCTGCTACCACGGGCACGTGGACGCGCTGCTCGCCGCCGCCGGCTCCGGCCTCGCCACCTTCGGCCTGCCCGACACCCCGGGCGTCACCGGCGCCCAGGCCGGCGACACGATCGTCCTGCCGTACAACGACCTCGAGGCCGTCCGCGCCGCGTTCGCCGCCCACCCCGGTGAGATCGCCTGCGTCATCACCGAGGCCTCGCCGGGCAACATGGGCGTCGTCCCGCCGGCCGACGGCTTCAACGCCGGCCTCAAGGCGGTCTGCGCGGAGAACGGCGCGCTGTACATCTCCGACGAGGTCATGACCGGTTTCCGTACGTCGAAGGCCGGCTGGTTCGGCGTCGACGGCGTCGCGCCCGACCTGATGACCTTCGGCAAGGTCATGGGCGGCGGCTTCCCGGCCGCGGCCTTCGGTGGCCGCGCCGACGTGATGGCCCACCTCGCCCCCGCCGGCCCCGTCTACCAGGCGGGCACCCTGTCCGGTAACCCGGTCGCGACCGCCGCCGGCCTCGCCCAGCTGCGCCTCCTCGACGACGCCGCGTACGCGAAGGTCGACGCGGTCAGCGAGCAGCTGCGCACCCTGGTCACCGAGGCGCTCACCAAGGAGGGCGTCGCCCACCGCCTGCAGAACGCGTCCAACATGTTCTCCGTGTTCTTCACGGAGAACGAGGTGCGCAGCTACGACGACGCGAAGGCGCAGGAGTCGTTCCGCTTCACCGCGTTCTTCCACTCGATGCTGGCTCAGGGCGTCTACCTCCCGCCGTCCGCGTTCGAGTCCTGGTTCGTGTCGACCGCGCACGACGAGCGGGCGGTCGAGCGGATCGCCGCCGCGCTGCCCGCCGCCGCCCGCGCCGCCGCGGAGGCCACCGCATGAGCGTCCTGAACAGCGACTCCGGGCAGGGCGACAAGGACATCACCGTCGTCCACGTGATGCGTCACGGCGAGGTCCACAACCCGGAGGGGATCCTGTACGGGCGGCTGCCCGACTACCACCTGTCCGAGCTGGGCCGGCAGATGGCCGACCGGGTCGCCGAGCACCTCGCCCCGCGGGACATCACGCATGTCGTGGCCTCTCCGCTGGAGCGGGCGCAGGAGACCGCGACGCCGATCGCGAAGGCCCACGGCCTGGACCTGAACACGGACGCGCGGCTCATCGAGGCGGGCAACGTCTTCCAGGGCAAGACCTTCGGTGTCGGCGACGGCGCCCTGAAGAAGCCGGACAACTGGAAGCACCTCGTCAATCCGTTCAAGCCGTCCTGGGGCGAGCCCTACGTCGACCAGGTCGTGCGGATGATGGGCGCGCTCGACGCGGCGAAGGACGCGGCCCGCGGTCACGAGGCGGTCCTGGTCAGCCACCAGCTGCCGATCTGGATCGTGCGCTCGTACGTGGAGCGGCGCCGGCTGTGGCACGACCCGCGCAAGCGGCAGTGCACGCTCGCCTCGCTCACCACGTTCACCTACCTCGGCGACAAGATCGTGTCCGTGGGCTACACCGAGCCCGCCCGCGATCTCGTCCCCGCCCACCTCCTCGCCGGCGCCAAGCCGGTGAAGGGGAAGGACAAGGCGTTCGGCGCCTGAGCCGCTGTCAGCTGAAGGGCCGTCACTTCGTGGCGGCCCTTCGGCGTGCCCGCCCGCGCACTCGCCCGCCAGCCCGCCCGCGCTCTCGGCAAAACCTGCCCAAAGCATCGCGATTCCAGGAACCCGGGCGCCCGGCGCTCCCTCTAATCCAGTGCGCACCGAGACCGGGTGCGCGGCGTGATGAATGGGGACGCGATGCGCGATGTCAGCCGCAGGGGAATGCTCGGACTGGGAGCAGGGGCGGCCACCGCTCTGGCTCTGGCCGGCTGCGGATCGGGGAAGGCGCCGTCCGTCTCCACAGGGAAGCCCGGCCAGGGCGGGACCGGCGGCCCGGGCACACCCACCGCGCCCGCCGCCAAGCCGATCGGTGACGGCTCGACCGCGTACACCGGCAAGCAGCCGCACCAGCCGGCCCCGCCGGAGCGCCTGGAGCCGGGGCAGACCCCGCCGCAGTTCGTGATCTTCTCCTGGGACGGCGCGGGCGAGGTGGGCAACGGGCTGTTCCCCCGCTTCCTCGACCTGGCCCGTGAGCACAACGCGAGCATGACCTTCTTCCTGTCCGGGATCTACCTCCTGCCGGAGTCCAAGAAGCGGCTCTACCAGCCGCCGAACAATCCGGTGGGCGCCTCCGACATCGGCTACCTCACCGACGCCCACGTCAAGGAGACCCTCAAGAACGTGCGCCGGGCCTGGCTGGAGGGCCACGAGATCGGCACGCACTTCAACGGGCACTTCTGCGGCGGCTCCGGCTCCGTCGCCAACTGGACGTCGGCGCAGTGGCGCAGCGAGATCGACCAGGCGAAGTCCTTCGTCAAGGAGTGGCGGACGAACACCGGCTGGACCGACCTGCCGTCGCTGCCCTTCGACTACGACAAGGAGCTCATCGGCGGCCGCGCCCCCTGTCTGCTCGGCCAGCGGAACCTGCTGCCGACCGCCCGCGAGCTCGGCTGGCGCTACGACGCCTCCTCGCCCGGCGGCGTCCAGCGCTGGCCGGTGAAGAGCAACGGGGTGTGGGACCTGCCGCTGCAGGCCGTCCCCTTCCCGGGCCGCGGCTTCGAGGTCCTGTCGATGGACTACAACATGCTGGCCAACCAGTCGCTGAACTCGACGCGGGCCCCCGCGCACAACTACCCGCGCTGGCGCCGCCAGGCCACCGACGCCTACATAGCCGGCTTCGACCGCGCCTACGAGTCGAACCGCGCGCCGTTCTTCATAGGCAACCACTTCGAGGAATGGAACGGCGGCATCTACATGGACGCCGTCGAGGGCGCGCTCAAGCACATCGCCGCGAAGGCCGACAAGAACAAGGACGTACGGCTCGTGTCCTTCCGCCAGTTCGTCGACTGGATGGACGCGCAGGACCCCGCCGTGCTGGACAAAATGCGCACTCTGGACGTGGGTCAGAAGCCCGCGCAGGGGTGGGCCAAGTTCCTGACAAACCCTTCCTGAACTGGGATTTTCTCCGCGCGAGGGGGGTGCGGAAGATCCCCTAAACAGACATGCGAAACTTTTCACATGAGTGCCGCCCGACGCGCCCCCCGCACCACCCCCGCGACCAAGCGCCGCACCGCCGTCCTCGCCACCGGCGCCGCCGTCGCGGCACTGCTGCTGACCGCGTGCGGTAACGGCGGCACCCGTGGGGGCGGCAACAGCACCAACTTCGTGTCCAGCACCGGAGGCATCTCCACCGTCGCCAAGAGCGACCGCGGCGACGCGCCGGTGCTCGCCGGCAAGGACCTTGAGGGCAAGCCGCTCAGCACGGCCGACCACAAGGGCAAGGTCCTCGTCATCAACGTGTGGGGCTCCTGGTGCCCGCCGTGCCGCGCCGAGGCCAAGTACTTCGCCAAGGTCGCCAAGGAGTCTGACCCGAAGGACGTCCAGTTCCTCGGCATCGACACCCGGGACCCGCAGACCGACCAGGCGATCGCCTTCGAGAAGGACTACGGGATCCCCTACCCGAGCTTCTACGACCCCTCGGGCAAGCTCCTCCTGAAGTTCGAGAAGGGCACGCTCAACCCGCAGGGCATCCCGAACACCCTGGTCATCGACCGCGACGGCAAGATCGCCGCGCGCTCGCTGAAGGCGCTCAACGAGAAGACCCTGCACCAGCTGATCGACCCCGTCATCGCGGAAAAGTGATCGACGGTGTCCTCCACTCTCGTCACCCTCGCCGCTGACGGACTCGGCGGCACCGTGGAGAGCGGTGCCCTGGTCGTGGCCCTGCCCATCGCGGTGCTCGGCGGCCTCGTCTCCTTCTTCTCCCCGTGCGTGCTGCCGCTCGTGCCCGGCTACCTCTCCTACGTCACCGGTGTCTCCGGCACCGACCTGGCCGAGGCCCGGCGCGGACGGATGGCCGCCGGCGCCGCCCTCTTCGTCCTCGGCTTCACCGCCGTGTTCGTGTCCGGCGGCGCCCTCTTCGGCTTCTTCGGGCAGACGCTCCAGGAGTACCAGGACGTCCTGACCCGGATCCTCGGCGTCCTCATGGTCCTCATGGGGATCTTCTTCATGGGCCTGCTGCCCTGGATGACCCAGCGCGAGTTCCGCATCCACAAGCGGCCGGTGACCGGACTCGTGGGGGCCCCGATACTGGGCGCCCTTTTCGGTATCGGCTGGACCCCGTGCATCGGCCCCACGCTCGCATCCGTGAACGTCCTGGCGATGGGCCAGGGCAGCGCGGGCCGCGGCGCCATACTGATGGTCGCCTACTGCCTCGGGCTCGGCCTGCCCTTCGTGCTCGCCGCGGTCGCCTTCCGCAAGGCGCTCGGCGCCTTCGGCTGGGTCAAGAAGCACTACGCCTGGGTGATGCGGATCGGCGGCATCATGATGATCCTGACCGGCGTCCTCCTGCTCACAGGTGTCTGGGACACCCTGGTGCAGCAGATGCAGACCTGGTCCAACGGCTTCTCGGTGGGAATCTGATCCATGAGCACCACGAACAGCGGCAACAAGAGCGCCACGGACGCGACGCCCGGCCCGGCGCAGGAGCCGGCCGAGGCCCTCGCGACCGAGGCGACCGAGGCGACCGAGACGCCCGAGGCGTCCGAATCGGAGACGGCCGCGAACCGGCTCTCCACCGCGCCCGAGGAGGACCGCGCCCCGACCCTGCCGCAGCTCGGCGTCATCGGCTGGGTCCGCTGGTTCTGGCGGCAGCTGACCTCCATGCGGGTCGCGCTGATCCTGCTCTTCCTGCTGTCCCTCGGCGCGATCCCCGGATCGCTGATCCCGCAGACCGGCACCGACCCGCTCAAGGTCGAGGACTTCCAGAAGGCGCACACCACGCTCGCGCCGGTCTACGAGAAGCTCGGCCTCTTCCACGTCTACAGCTCGGTGTGGTTCTCCGCGATCTACATCCTGCTGTTCATCTCGCTCATCGGCTGCATCGTCCCGCGCACCTGGCAGTTCGTCGGCCAGCTCCGCAGCCGGCCCCCGGGCGCCCCCCGGCGTCTGACCCGGCTGCCCGCCTACGCGACCTGGCGCACCGAGGCCACCCCGGACGACGTCCGCGCCGCCGCGCTCACCGTCCTGCGCAAGCGCCGCTACCGCGCCCACGTCGCCGGTGACGCCGTCGCCGCCGAGAAGGGCTACCTGCGCGAGGCCGGCAACCTCGCCTTCCACATCGCGCTCATCGTGATGCTCATCGCCTTCGCCTGGGGCCAGCTGTTCAAGTCCGAGGGCGGCAAGCTGATGGTCGAGGGCGACGGAGGCTTCTCCAACGCCCTGCCGATGTACGACGACTTCAAGTCCGGCAACCTCTTCGACACGGACACCGACCTCACCCCCTTCAGCTTCCAGCTCGACAAGTTCGACGGCACCTACGAGCGCACCGGCCCCAACAAGGGCACCCCGCGCACCTACCGCGCCGAGGTCACGTACACCGAGGGCGCCGACGGGAAGCGGAAGAAGACCGCGATCGAGGTGAACAAGCCCCTCGACGTCGACGGCACCAAGGTCTACCTCAACGGCCACGGCTACGCGCCGACCGTCACCGTCCGCGACGGCAAGGGCAAGGTCGTCTCCCGGCAGTCCGTGGCGCTCCTGCCCATCGACGCCAACGTCACGTCCACCGGCGCCATCAAGGTCATGGACGGCTACCGCGACAAGAACGGGAAGAAGGAGCAGCTCGGCTTCAACGCCTTCTTCGTGCCCACCTTCGCGGGCTCCGGCAAGGGCGACATGTTCTCCCAGTTCCCCGCCGCGGACTTCCCCGTGCTCGCGCTGTCCGCGTACCACGGCAGCCTCGGCGTGGACTCGGGCATCCCGCAGAACGTGTACCAACTGGACACCTCCAAGATGAAGGAGTTCAAGGACTCCCAGGGCGAACTGCTGAAGAAGCGGCTGCTGCCCGGCGAGACCCTGAAGCTGCCGAACGGCGCCGGCTCGATCACCTTCGAGAAGGACATCAAGCAGTGGGCCAGCTTCCAGATCACGCACCAGCCCGGTGACGGCTGGGCGCTCGGCGGTGCGCTCGCCGCGATCGCCGGTCTGGCCGGTTCCCTGTTCATCCAGCGCCGCCGCGTCTGGGTGCGCGCCGTCGAGGGCCCCGACGGTGTCACCGTCGTCGAGATGGCGGGCCTGGGCCGCAGCGAGTCCGCGAAGCTCCCCGAGGAGCTCGGCGAACTCGTCGGTCAGCTGCACGACCAGGCGCCCAGCGCCCCCGAACCCGACTCCGCACCGTCAGCCGAAGGGGCTGGGAAATGACTCTCGCCGCCGCGACCAACGAGAACCTGGCGCACATCAGCAACGTCCTGATCTACTCGTCGATGGCCGTGTATCTGCTGTCGTTCTTCGCCAACATGGCCGAGTGGATCTTCGGCAGCCGGAGCAAGGTCGGCCGCACCGCCGCCGCCCTGACCGGCGCCGAGGAAGCGGACGGGACCGCCCGCGCGGGCGCGCCCGCCGTCACCGTGAAGAAGAAGGACGGCGGCACCGCCGTACTGGACCGTCCCGCGGTCGTCACCCGGGCGGGTGCCGGATCGCGTGACGTGCCGGACGGCCCCGGTGCCGCGGGCGACGACGCGCAGGGCGACCTCTACGGGCGTATCGCCGTCTCTCTCACGGCTCTCGCCTTCGTCATCGAGCTCGCCGGTGTCGTCACCCGGGCCATGTCCGTACAGCGTGCCCCGTGGGGCAACATGTACGAGTTCAGCATCACCTTCTCCACCGTCGCCGTCGGCGTGTACCTCGCGCTGCTCGCGCTGAAGAAGAACGTCCGCTGGCTCGGCCTCCCCCTGGTCACCACGGTCCTCCTCGACCTCGGCCTCGCTGTCACTGTCTTGTACACCGCGAGCGACCAGTTGGTTCCCGCTCTTCACTCGTACTGGCTGTACATCCACGTCTCGACGGCGATCTTCTGCGGCGCGGTCTTCTACGTCGGCGCCGTCGGCACGCTCCTGTACCTGTTCAAGGACAACTACGAGAGCAAGCTCGCGAACGGCGGCACGCCCGGCAAGTTCGCCACCTCCGTCATGGAGCGGCTGCCCGCCTCGGCGTCCCTCGACAAGTTCTCCTACCGCGTCAACGCGGCGGTCTTCCCGCTGTGGACGTTCACGATCATCGCGGGCGCCATCTGGGCCGGCGACGCGTGGGGCCGCTACTGGGGCTGGGACCCGAAGGAGACCTGGTCGTTCATCACCTGGGTCGCCTACGCCTGCTACCTGCACGCCCGCGCCACCGCCGGCTGGAAGGGCCGCAAGGCCGCCTACCTGGCCCTGATCGCCTTCGCCTGCTGGATCTTCAACTACTACGGCGTCAACATCTTCGTCACCGGCAAGCACTCCTACGCCGGCGTCTGAGCCGCGCGCAGGACACGCAGGACACGTACGACAACCGTGGCGCATGCCCCGCGAACGCGCGGGGCATGCGCCACGCTGGTTCCATGACCGAGAGCCGCATCGAGCAGGGCACCAGCCGCACCGAAGGCACCACCCGCACCCTGCACTTCACGCTGACCCTGCCCCACCCCGTCGAGAAGGTCTGGGCCGCCGTCGCGACCCCCGAGGGTCTGACCGGCTGGCTCGCCGCGGCGGACGTCCTGGAACCCCGGCTCGGCGGCGCGGTGACACTGCGCTGGCTCAACGGCGGCGACGCGTACCGGGGCCGGGTCACCGCCTGGGACGTGGAGCGGGTCGCCGAGTACACGCTCGAAGGCCTGCACGGCCGGATCCGCTTCCACCTGGAGCCGGGGACGATCCTGCGCTTCACGAACGAGTTCGAGGGCGACGACGCGCTGCGCCTGGACTGCCTCGCGGGCTGGCACGACCACTTCCTGATGCTGGCCGACGCGCTCGACGGCCGCCCCATGACGGCCGACGGCTGGGCCGCCTGGACCCGCGAACGCTGGCAGACCCTGCGCGACACCTACGCCGCCGCCCGGCCCTGACCTCAAGGAGGAAAGGGGCTCACGGCTCCAGCGAGCGCCAGATCCGGTCCGGGAGCAGCCGCGCCGCCTCGTCGGGTTCGACGCCGGAGACCCCGGCGAGCCAGCCGCGCGCGAAGCCGATCACGGGTCCGAGGACGAGCGCCTCCAGGACCGGCCCCGGCAGATCGGCGATCTGCCCCGCCGCCACGTACCCCTCCAGCCACTGCGTCAGCGGGGAGAGCCGGGCCTCCTGGGCGTCCCGCAGCTGCCGGGCCTGTTCCATCCCGAGCCGGTCCGCGTACGCGGAGTGCAGCAGGCGGGCCTCGTCCGGGTGGTCGCGGACGAAGGACAGGTAGGCGTGGACGAGGGCGTCGATCCCGGCGCGGGCGCCGCGGGGCTCGGCGAGGGCGCCGCCGAGGTGCTCCAGGAGCCGGCCGAGCCAGCGGACCACCAGCGCGTTCATCAGCCCGTCGACGCTGCCGAAGTGGTGGTAGAGGCTGCCGAGGCTCACCCCGCTCGTGCGGGTCAGGGCGCTGACGGTGACGCCCTGTTCACCGGCCTCGGAGTACACCGTCAACGCGGCGTCGAGGAGACGTTCGGCGGTCTCCGCGCCGCGTCGCTGCTTGGGACTCATGGTTACCGATCAGCCTAGAACACCGGATTCCGCCGTGCTTCCTAAAGTGAATTTCTAGAAAAGGACTCCAGTTCGGCGCCCGTTTGGGTCACACTGATCTTTCCCCGACCGGTGCCGTCGAGCAGTACGGGGGACCGCTCGGCGGCACCGGCCGGGACACGGGAGGCCTGCGCGGCGCGGATGCCGGAGGGGACATCCGCGCCCGGGCCCACCCGATCGTCCCGGACCGGCCTACGCGCCGATGTCCTCGTTCCACAGTTCCGGCCGCGCCGCGATGAACTCCGTCATCAGCGCCGCGCACTCCGGGTCGTCGAGCAGCACGATCTCGACGCCGTGCTCGGCCAGCCAGTCGTGCCCGCCGTGGAAGGTCCGCGCCTCGCCGATCACGACCCGCGAGATGCCGAACTGACGCACCAGGCCCGAGCAGTACCAGCAGGGGCTGAGCGTGGTCACCATCGTCGTGCCGCGGTACGAGCGCTGCCGGCCCGCGGCGCGGAACGCGTCGGTCTCGCCGTGCACCGAGGGATCGTCGTCCTGCACCCGCCGGTTGTGCCCCCGGCCGAGCAGCGTCCCGTCGGCGCCGTACAGCGCCGCCCCGATCGGAATGCCGCCCTCCGCGAGGGAGGCCCGCGCCTCCTCGACGGCAGTCGCCAGCCATGTACGGGCGAGATCCGGGTCCAGAGTCATCGTCAGTCCTTGTCCTCGCCCTGCTCCTTGCGGCGCAGCTCCTCCTCGCGGCGGCGCAGGTCCGCCTCCCAGTCCTTGAGGAGCGCCTCGTCCTTCTGGTTCTCCTTCTTGAGGGACTGGAGGAACTCCGGGTTGTCGTCCGGCGCGACAAAGGTGGCGCGGTGCCCGCGGTGCCACTCGGACGGCGTCGAACCGCCGGCGGGCACGCGGCGCTGCTTGCCGACCAGGAACCACAGGATCGGTCCGACCAGGATCTCGCCGAAGAGCAGGATGATGATCAGCCACACGACCTTCGGCAGTCCGCGCACCTCCTCCTCCGGCGTGTTGATGCAGTCGATGAACGCGTAGATCAACAAGGCCAGGACGAGCAGGAACGGCAGCAGGCGGAGCATGGTGTCGCGATCCCCCAAGGAGCGGTGCGGAGGGCCACGTGGCCCCCGGTGACCGGCCCAGGTTAGCCGGTGCCGGATACTGGACGGCATGGCTTACGACGATCTTCGCTCGCTGCTCCGGGCGCTGGAGCGCGAGGGCGACCTCAAGCGCATCAAGGCCGAGGTCGACCCGTATCTGGAGGTCGGTGAGATCGTCGACCGGGTGAACAAGGCCGGCGGCCCCGCCCTGCTCTTCGAGAACGTGAAGGGCGCCTCGATGCCCCTCGCGATGAACGTGTACGGCACCGACCGGCGCCTCCTGAAGGCCCTCGGCCTCAAGTCGTACGGCGAGATCAGCGACAAGATCGGCGGGCTGCTCAAGCCGGAGCTGCCGCAGGGCTTCGTCGGGGTGCGCGAGGCGTTCGGCAAGCTCGGCGCGATGGCGCACGTGCCGCCGAAGAAGGTGAAGTCCGACAGCGCCCCCGTGCAGGAGGTCGTGCTCACCGGCGACGACGTCGACCTGGAGCAGCTCCCGGCCCTGTTCACCTGGCCCGAGGACGGCGGCTCCTTCTTCAACCTGGGCCTGACCCACACCAAGCACCCCGAGACCGGTGTGCGGAACCTGGGCCTGTACCGGCTGCAGCGCCACGACAAGCGCACCATCGGCATGCACTGGCAGATCCACAAGGACAGCCGCAACCACTACCAGGTGGCCGCCAAGCGCGGTGAGCGGCTGCCCGTCGCCATCGCGTTCGGCTGCCCGCCCGCCGTCACGTACGCGGCGACCGCCCCGCTGCCGGGCGACATGGACGAGTACCTGCTCGCCGGGTTCGTCCAGGGCAAGCGCGTCGAGATGGTCGACTGCAAGACCGTCCCGCTCCAGGTCCCGGCCAACGCCGAGGTCGTCATCGAGGGCTGGCTGGAGCCCGGCGAGATGCTGCCCGAGGGCCCCTTCGGCGACCACACCGGCTTCTACACCCCGCAGGAGCCCTTCCCGGCCCTGAAGATCGACTGCGTGACGATGCGCAAGCGTCCGCTGCTCCAGTCGATCGTCGTCGGCCGCCCGCCGACGGAGGACGGTCCCCTCGGTCGCGCCACCGAGCGCTTCTTCCTGCCGCTCCTCAAGGTGATCGTCCCCGACATCGTCGACTACCACCTGCCCGAGTCGGGCGGCTTCCACAACTGCGCGATCGTCTCGATCGACAAGAAGTACCCCAAGCACGCCCAGAAGGTGATGCACGCGATCTGGGGCGCGCACATGATGTCGCTGACCAAGCTGATCGTCGTCGTCGACTCCGATTGCGATGTGCACGACCTTCATGAAGTCTCGTGGCGCGCGCTCGGGAACACGGACTACGCCCGTGACCTGACCGTCGTCGAAGGCCCGGTCGACCACCTCGACCACGCCTCCTACCAGCAGTTCTGGGGCGGCAAGGCGGGCATCGACGCGACGAAGAAGTGGCCCGAGGAGGGCTACACCCGGGACGGGGGCTGGCCCGAGATGGTCGCCTCCGACCCCCGTACGGCGGCCCTCGTGGACCGCCGCTGGAAGGAGTACGGGCTGTGAGCGCAGCAGAAGGACTACTCCCGCAGCCGGGACGCACCAAGGCCTTCCTGCGCCTGGTCATGATCGAGCACTCGGTCTTCGCGCTGCCCTTCGCCTACATCGCCTCCCTGACCGCGATGTTCCAGCTGGACAAGAACATCCACTGGGGGCGGCTGCTCCTGGTCACCATCTGCATGGTGGGCCTGCGCACGTTCGCGATGGCGGCGAACCGGATCATCGACCGCGAGATCGACGCCCGTAACCCGCGCACCGCGCACCGCGAGCTGGTCACCGGCGCGGTGACCGTGAAGTCGGCGTGGACCGGCGCCCTGATCGCCCTGGTGATCTTCCTCGGCGCGGCGGCCCTGCTGAACCCGCTCTGCCTGGCCCTCGCCCCCATCGCCGTGATCCCGATGGTCGTCTACCCCTACGGCAAGCGCTTCACGAACTTCCCGCAGGCCATCCTCGGCCTGGCCCAGGCGATGGGCCCGGTCGGCGCCTGGATCGCGGTCACCGGGACCTGGTCCTGGGACGCGGTCGTCCTCGGCCTCGCGGTCGGCGTCTGGATCGGCGGCTTCGACCTGATCTACGCCTGCCAGGACGTGGAGACGGACCGCGAGGTCGGCGTGAAGTCGGTCCCGGCCCGCTTCGGCATCCCCGCCTCCATCTGGGGCGCCCGCGCCTGCCACGCCGTCACCACGGCCCTCTTCGTCTGGTACGCCCTGGCGACGGACGCCGGCACCTTCTTCTGGGCCGGCCTCGTCATCGTGGCGGGCGCCTTCCTCTACGAGCACACGATCGTGAAGCCCCACGACCTCTCCCGCCTGAACCGCGCCTTCTTCCAGGTCAACGGCTTCATCGGGATCGCCCTTTTCGTGTGCGCGTTGCTGGATCTGCTGGTGCGGGGGTTGACGGTCTGACAGGCCGTCCCTCTCCGGCGACCGACGACCGGCGGTCAGGAACCGGATTCGAGCCATCCTGGCCGTCGGGGGTTCGGGGCGGAATGCGGGTGCGGGGTGAGTGGGTGCCGCTGCCTGCGGTGGTGGGTGCCGCCGCCTCGCCGCCCGTGCAGCAGTCGACTTTCAGCCACCGGGCTGCGAAGCCCCCGTCAGGGATCCGTACGGAGTGTGACCCACGGACTACCTTGCTGAGGTTGCTTCCAGTAAGGACGGCTACACGTATGGCCTCAGTCGCGGAGGCAACGCGGGGACGAATTATGAAACAAAGTGACATGAGTGCTGTGCGGCCCAGTCTGTGGCGGCGGGCCACCTTGATCAGTACATCCGTCCTGATGTTTGCGGCAGCAGGTGTCGGCTGCAGCAGCAATGGGGGCTCCGCCGAGTACAGTCGTCCTGCGTATTCTGCAGTTCCCTGCTGGGGTCTTGTTCCCGTTGGTCTGATCGATCCCGTCCTCGAATCCGGCAAGAAAGTCAGGGTCCGTAATGAGGGACTGGACAGATGGGTCAAGGATCGACTGGCTGCCAGGTGCAGCGGTCTTCAGGAGCGAGGCCCCGGGTCGTTCAACGCGCACGCTCGCTGGTGGCCGAAGAACCCGTACAAGAACCCGGATTCCGTCTACGCCTGGGAGGAGCCGCCCCAGCTCGGTGATGGGCTGAAAGTGGTGGGGAAGGACTGGGCAGAAGGTGGAGAGTCCTGGCAGTCGGGTGCGCGGGTTGCTATCCGGTGCGACCCCTCGACGCCGCCCCCTGGAGCGGTAGAGGACTATGCGCGATACAAATACCTTGAGGTCAAAGTCTGGGGCCATTTCAAGGACCGAGACGCCTACGCCAAAATGATGCTTTCGCTCGCCCGTGGCCTGGTCAAGAAGGCCGGGTGCACGAACAAGGTTGACCTGCCCCCTCCTAGTAAGGTGGGCTGACGCACATACTTCGTGGCGATCTCGGGATGCAGCAGCGAGGGTCTGGCCGTTCCCGCTGAGATCTGCAAAGTTCCCGTGTCCAAGTCCGTGATGTCTCCTCTCCTGACTGAGGGTAAAGAGCTCAAGCAGGATTACGAGAGCCTCCGGAGCCGGGGCGGGGCAACTTGTGACGTGCAGGTGGACGGCAAGCGGTCATGTTCGTGACGATTCTGAACGAGCAGGGGAAGCCCGACCCTGTCGATTGGGACGCCATCGCTTCAGTGCGCGGGAATGCAGCCAAGAGGGAAGTGCCTTTTCCTGGGGATGCGGTCGTTGGAAGTGACCAGAGCTGACCTTCTTGGTCCGGCCGGGGACGAACTCTTCGACAAAACGCTGGAGCTTCTTGCGCCCCTGCGCAGAGTCATCTGCACGGCCTAGCCATCCGCGCAAGGCTCCTGGAGGTCAGGGAGTCGACTCCGCGCCGTCGGGCGGCAGGGACGGGCCGGCGCCTTCGGTGTTGCTCGGCTCGTCCTCCTGCGGAATGAAGCGCGAGATGTCGTCCGTCTCCGTGCTGACAGGGGTGGATGAGGGATCCGTCGGGTACGCGAAGGGGCCCGCGTGGTTGTGCATGAGCAGAAGCATGCCGCCGACCAGCACGAGGGTGATGACGATCAGGGCGAGGCCGACAGGGTTCTGGGGGTTGTACTCGTATCGGTTCGTTCCCAGCGGGCTCTTCTTGAAGACTGGTTCGTCCGGGTCGAATGGCACAGGTGAACCGTAGGGCGGCGCCTGGGGTGCGGAAAGGGAGGAGACCGGCAGAGGGGAGGGCTCCCTCACTGCCTGCCCGGTCCGGTCAGCCGGCCTGTTCCGAGTCCGACTCCGCTCGCGCTGTGCGGAGGATTTCCGGGGCTTCACGGGAGACGTAGGAGCTCATGGCGGGTTCCGTGACGCATGCACAACGGCTGGTCGACGAGGCGAGGCCCGCTGAGCTGCGGCATGGCCTGGTCCCGGCGGGCGACTGTGCCGCGCTGCGGGAAGGCGCCCATCTGTTCCGCTCGCCCGTCGACGCGCGCCGCCCGCTCACCGCGTACGAGAACGCTCTGCGCGGAGCCGGCCCCGCTGCTGCCCGCTACTGACCGCCCCGCGGCCGCCGCAACACGAACGCCGCCCCCACCCCCGCCGCGAGGCCCAGCAGGTGGCCCTGCCAGCTGACGCCCTGCTGGAGGGGGGAGAGGCCGGTGAGGATGGCGGCGCCGTAGTAGGCGGCGGCCAGGACGCCGGCGATGATGCCGAGCGGGCGGCGCTCGAAGAAGCCGCTGCACAGGACGAAGCCGAAGAGGCCGAAGATGATGCCGGAGGCGCCCGCCGTGTTCGTGTGCGCCGGGGCGACGAGCCAGACGCCGAGCCCGCCGACGACGGCGATCATCGTGACGGCGTACACG
The DNA here is from genome assembly GCF_055558275.1 of Streptomyces sp. NPDC025806. Classification (NCBI taxonomy): domain Bacteria; kingdom Bacillati; phylum Actinomycetota; class Actinomycetes; order Kitasatosporales; family Streptomycetaceae; genus Streptomyces; species Streptomyces sp. NPDC025806. The sequence goes on from NZ_JBVHMU010000006.1 coordinate 355,404, forward strand.
AAGCGGCGCAGGCCGCTGAGCGCGGCGACGAAGCCGAGGACGAGCAGCGGCAGGGAGTTCGCCGCGAGGTGGGCGAAGCCGAAGTGGATGAAGGAGGAAGGGATCACGTCGACGAGCTCGGCGGGGTCGCGGGGCTGGACGCCGAAGCGGTCGAGGGAGTGCCCGGTGACGGTGTCGACGGCCTCCAGGGCCCACAGCAGGGCGAGCCAGCCCAGCATCACCTTGGCGGCCGGAAGTATGCGGTCGCGGGCCGACCATCGCGGCACGGTGTCCTGTGAACTCTCGTACGTCATGTCGCCCCACCCCTGGGTTCGCTCGGCCCCTGCTCAAGTCCCCATTGTGGACCGCCGGATAGGCTCGTGGTGTGGAGCACGTGAAAGCAGAAGACCGCAGGCCCTGGGTGGTCGGGGTGTCCGGCGCGTCCGGGACCCCGTACGCGGCGTCCGTGCTGCGCGCGCTGATCGCGGCCGGTGAGGCCGTCGATCTGGTCGTCTCGCGGGCCTCGCGCCTGACGCTGCTCGACGAGACGGGCATCTCCTTCCGGGACGCGCACTGGCGCGAGGACCTGGGGGAGTGGCTGGCGCGCGGGGCGGACGGCAAGCCGGGCACGTTCGAGGGGATCGACCTGGACGGGGTGCGGTACTGGCCGGCCGGGGATCTCGCGGCGGGCCCGTCCTCGGGTTCGTACCGGGCCAAGGGGATGATCATCGTGCCCGCGTCCACGGCGTGCGTGGCGGGCGTGGCGCTCGGGCTGTCGAAGGACCTGTTGCAGCGTGCGGCGAGCGTGACGCTCAAGGAGCGGCGTCCGCTGGTGGTCACGGTGCGGGAGACGCCGCTGAACGGGCAGACGCTGAAGGCTCTGGTGACGCTGGACGAGGCGGGCGCCGTGGTGGTGCCCGCCTCGCCGGCGTTCTACGCGGGGGCGACGCACATCCAGGATCTGGTGGACTTCGTCGCGGGGCGGGCGCTGGACGCGGCAGGAGTGCCGCACACGCTGTACCGCCGTTGGGAGGGAGAGCTGGGGGGAGGCTCTCGGGAGAGCTAGCGCTTCTTCGCGCGCGCGGCCTTCTTGGCGGCGCGGCGGGCGTCGATGGCGGACTGGTGGACACGCGCACGATTGGCCTGGTCCTGCATCTCGCGCATGCGGGCGTAGGCCATCTCGATCGTCGTGAACACGGTGACAACACTCCTGAGAATCGTTGGTTTCGATGGATCTGAAGTGATCCAGTGATGTGACTTTAGGTTTCGCGGTGCGTTAGCCCCGCATGCCTTAGATTCTACACGTAAACTCGCGTCAACGCTGAACAATGAAAGGCTTTGGTCCTATGGACGCCGTGGACAGGCAGCTCATCCAGGCCCTGCGCGAGAACGGCCGCGCCTCGTACGCCGAGTTGGGCCGCCTCGTGGGCCTCTCCGGCCCCAGCGTCACCGACCGCATCAACCGCCTCGAGGCCGCCGGAGTGATCACCGGCTACCGGGCCACCGTCGACTCCGCGTCGCTCGGCCTGGGCGTCACCGCCCTCATCGGCATCTCCCTGTCGGACGCCGCCGACCACGAGGACGTCGCGCGCCGCCTCAAGGACCTGCACGAGATCGAGGACTGCTGGTTCATCGCGGGCGACGACTCGTACATGCTCAAGGTGCGCGCCGGGGACGTGGACGGGCTGGAGAAGACGATCCGCCGGCTCAGCGGCACCAAGGGCGTCTCCCGCACCCGCACCACGATCGTGCTCTCCACCAAGTGGGAGAACAGGGTGGGTGAACTGCCCGAGGAGGCCTGAGGCGAGGCCCGAAGTGGGGTCCCGCCGGCGGGGCGTACGGTGGAGCGAGTTTTCCGGGTGAGGCGATTTCTCCGGTGAGGAAAGGTACGGGCATGGACGCAGGGCTCAAGCGCGAGCTGGAGCAGAAGGTCAGGGACGGCGAGCGGCTGTCCCGCGAGGACGGCATCGCGCTCTACGCGTCGGACGACCTGGCCTGGCTCGGCGGACTCGCCCACGAGGTGCGGACGCGCAAGAACGGCGACGTCGTCCACTTCAACGTGAACCGTCACCTCAACATGACGAACGTCTGCACCGCCTCGTGCGCCTACTGCTCGTTCCAGCGCAAGCCGGGCGAGAAGGACGCGTACACGATGCGCATCGAGGAGGCCGTCAAGCTCGCCAAGGCGATGGAGTCGGAGCACCTCACCGAGCTGCACATCGTCAACGGCCTGCACCCGAGCCTGCCGTGGCGCTACTACCCGCGCTCCCTCAAGGCCCTCAAGGAGGCCCTGCCGGACGTCGGCCTCAAGGCGTTCACGGCCACCGAGATCCACCACTTCGAGAAGATCTCGGGGCTCTCCGCCTCCGAGATCCTCGACGAGCTGATCGAGGCCGGCCTGGAGTCGCTGACCGGCGGCGGCGCCGAGATCTTCGACTGGGAGATCCGGCAGCACATCGTCGACCACGACACCCACTGGGAAGACTGGTCGCGCATCCACCGCCTCGCGCACGAGAAGGGGCTCAAGACCCCGGCCACGATGCTGTACGGGCACATCGAGGAGCCCCGTCACCGCGTCGACCACGTGCTGCGCCTGCGCGAACTGCAGGACGAGACGAACGGCTTCCAGGTCTTCATCCCGCTGCGCTACCAGCACGACTTCGTGGACATGAAGGACGGCAAGGTCAGGAACCGCCTCCAGGCGCGCACGACCATGGCCACCGGCGCCGAGTCCCTGAAGACCTTCGCCGTCTCCCGCCTCCTGTTCGACAACGTGCCGCACGTGAAGTGCTTCTGGGTCATGCACGGCCTGCAGACCACGCAGCTCGCGCTCCAGCACGGCGCCGACGACATGGACGGCTCGGTCGTCGAGTACAAGATCACGCACGACGCCGACAACTACGGCACGCCGAACAAGCTGACCCGCGAGGACCTCCTGGACCTCATCCGCGACGCCGGCTTCCGCCCCGTCGAGCGCAACACGCGCTACGAGATCATCCGCGAGTACGAGGGCCCGGACCCGGCCCGCCGCGACGAGCCGCAGGCCATGCGTCTCTGACCGGAGACCCGAGATGCCGGCCCCGGCCGGACTCAGGTCAGCGGCAGCATCATGTGGACGTCGTCCCGGTCGTCGCCGGGGGCCACCCGGATCGCCCCCGGCACCCGGCCGACCTCCTGGTAGCCGCACGCCGTGTAGAAGAGGTCGGCCCCGGTGCCGCCGCGGCAGGTCAGCCGCAGGGCCTCGATCCCGTCGAAGCCCCGCGCGGCCTCCTCCACGGCGGCCATCAGTGCCCGGCCGTACCCCCGGCCCTGGTGCTTGGGGTGCACCATCACCACGTAGACCCACAGGTGGTGCCGCATCAGCCGGTGCGGGGTGGGCACGAGGAACGCCGTCGCCGTGACCGTCCCGTCCGCGTCCCGGCCGACCAGCAGCCGGGTCCGCCCCTCCTCGATCTCGGTCAGCCGCCGGGCCAGCTCGGGGCGGACGTCCTCCGGCGTGACGGGCGGGACGAAGCCGACGGCCCCGCCCGCGTTGGAGACATCCGCCCACAGTGCGAGGACGTCGTCGCGCAGGGCCGGGTCGATCGACGGGTCCAGGGTGAAGGTAAGAGTCATACCTCGAAGGTACCTATTACGCCGGGGACCGCTCAACAGGCTCTCCGGGGGGCGTGCTTCACTGGGGGGACCATTTCGCAACGTTCGCAACGGAAGAGTGGATTGACATGCTCCGCTACACGCTGATGCGCCTCGGGATCTTCGCGGGCTGCTTCCTCGTCGTCTGGGGTCTCGTCGCTTCCGGCATCGTCCCGCGCGGCCTCGGCGGCTCCAACTACCTGTGGATCATCCTGCTCGCGCTGGTGATCTCCGCGCCCCTCAGCTTCGTGCTGCTGCGCAAGGAGCGGGACCGCGCCTCCGAGAAGATCGTCGCCCGCGTCGACCGCGCCAAGGCGAACATGGAGGCCAACCGCACCATGGAGGACAGCGCGGACGACGCCGCCCGCGCGCACGGCGCCTAGTCGGCCCCCGGCCCGCGCCCGTCGTTCCACGATGTGGACGCAGGTCATGATCCAGATGTAAGCGCCACGTAAGTTGCGTCACACTCGTACGGCCCCGGCATCGCTCAGATGCCGGGGCTGCCTGCGTTTTCAAGGCATTTGCGGCTTTTGGGCCCACCGAGTGGTGAAGTTACCCCAAAGAAACCCTTTGATGTTCCCAAAGACGCGGTGTTAACGTTCCTGACATGAAGACATCCGCAGCGCACCGAACGGCCATGAGCGTCCCGCTCGTGGCGCGCCTGCATGTCGATCTCTGCCGCTGCATGTCCGCGGCGTGTCGCGCCTGACGCGAACTTCCCCATGCAGCGGCGCCGCCGATCCGTCTCGCGGTCGCCGCTCCAGTACGTCCCCGTCTTGTCCCCCGCGTCATCACTGGAGTGCCTCCGTGTCCGCGAACACCCCTGAAGTCGAACAGAAGCGCGGCTTCCGCATACCGATCCCCTTCTGGGCCCAGGTACTGCTCGGCCTCGTGGTCGGCCTCGTCCTCGGCTGGGTCGCCCGCACCTACGACGTCTCGTGGCTCGCCACGACGCTCGACAAGGTCGGCGGCATCTTCGTCCAGCTCCTCAAGCTGGCCGTCGCCCCGCTCGTCTTCTTCGCGATCCTGGTGTCCATCACCAACCTGCGCAAGGTCAACAACGCGGCCCGCCTCGCGACCCGCACCCTGCTCTGGTTCATGATCACCTCGCTCATCGCGGTCGTCATCGGCCTCGCGATCGGCCTGCTGACCAACCCGGGCAACGGTTCGGACCTCACCCCGGCCGACGGCGCCAAGCCCGACCACGCCGGCTCCTGGCTCGACTTCCTGACGGGCATCATCCCGACGGACATCATCACGCCGTTCACCCAGCTGAACGTGCTGCAGATCGTCTTCATGGCCGTCGTCGCCGGCATCGCCATCCTGAAGATCGGCCCGAAGGCCCAGCCGATCCTCAGCCTCTCCGAGTCCGTCCTGGAGCTCCTGCAGAAGGCCCTGTGGTGGGTCATCCTGCTCGCCCCGATCGGCTCCGCCGGCCTCATCGGCCGCGCCATCGTCCAGTACGGCTGGGACCTCCTCGGCAACTACGCGACGTTCACCATCGACATCTACGTCGGCTGCGCCCTCGTCCTCTTCGGCGTCTACCCGCTGCTCCTCGCGACCGTCGCCAAGCTGAACCCGCTGCAGTTCTTCAAGGGCGCCTGGCCCGCCATCCAGCTGGCCTTCGTCTCCCGCTCCTCGGTCGGCACCATGCCGGTCACCCAGCAGTCGGCGATCCGCCTCGGTGTCCCGAAGGACTACGCCTCCTTCGCCGTGCCGTTCGGCGCCACCACCAAGATGGACGGCTGCGCCGCGATCTACCCGGCGATCTCCGCGATCTTCGTCGCCCAGATCTTCGACGTGCAGATGGGCATCAAGGAGTACCTGCTCATCGCGTTCGTCTCGGTGATCGGCTCCGCCGCCACCGCCGGCCTCACCGGCGCGACCGTGATGCTGACCCTGACCCTCTCCACCCTGGGCCTGCCCATGGAGGGCGTCGGCCTGCTCCTCGCGATCGACCCGATCCTGGACATGATGCGCACCGCCACGAACGTGGCCGGTCAGGCGCTCGTCCCGGTGATCGTCTCGGCCCGCGAGAAGATCCTCGACCGCACGAAGTACGACAACGCCACGGCGTCCGGCTTCGACGACGACATCGAGGTCTACGAGCACGCGAAGTCGGACCAGGCCGAGCCGGTCACGGCCGCCGCCTGACCCTCCGTCGGCGCACCGCAGCACATACCGCGCCCCGCTTCCGGAACCCTGTTCCGGGGCGGGGCGCCGTCATGTGCGGACGTAGGCTGGCGGGTGGAGAACGGGGACGCACGGGGATGTACGCGGATGTTCGGGGTGGAGAGGTGACCGGGGTGGGCGGCCGACGGGGTGCGGGGACGGGGCAGAAGCGGATGCCGCGGGCCGAGCGGGAGCGGCAGATGATGGACGCCGGGGTGCGGGTGTTCGGGGAGCGCGGGTACCGGGCGGCGTCGATGGACGAGATCGCCGAGCTGGCGGGGGTGTCCAAGCCGCTGGTGTACCTGTATCTGAACTCCAAGGAAGACCTGTTCACCGCCTGCATCCGGCGGGAGTCGGCGGCGCTGATCGCGGCCGTGCGGGCCGGGGTGCGGGTCGACGTGCCGGCCGACCGGCAGCTGTGGGACGGGCTGACCGCCTTCTTCGCGCACACCGCCGAGCACCCCGACGGGTGGGCGGTGCTGCACCGCCAGGCGCGGTCGGGCGGGGACCCGTTCGTCGCCGAGGTCGTGGCGATGCGCGAGGAGATCGTCGCGTTCGTGACGTCTCTGATCGCGGTCGCGGCGCGGGAGGCGCACGGCGATCCCGAGCTGGCCGAGCGGGAGGTCGCGGGCCTCGCGCAGGCGCTGGTCGGGGCGGCGGAGGCGCTGGCCGGATGGGCGAACGGGGACGCCTCCGTCTCGGCGCGGGAGGCCGCCGCGACCATGATGAACTTCGCCTGGGCCGGGCTCGGGAACCTGATGGACGGCGCCCGTTGGTCCGTGCCGGACGCCTCCTAGGGCGCGAGGGGAGTGACCTCGCCGGTGAGGTGGAGGCGGCCGTTCTTCGCCGAGCGGAGCTCGAAGCTGTCGTCGTCCGCCGCGTAGGCGACCGTTCCGGGGAGCAGGACGGGGGCCTTGAAGGCGGCCCGTACGTGGACCGGGCCGCGGGCGCCGTGTTCCGCGAGGCAGCGGGCCACCGTCCACATGCCGTGGGCGATGGCGCGCGGGAAGCCGAGGGCGCGCGCGGTGAGCGGGTGCAGGTGGATGGGGTTGCGGTCGCCGGAGACGGCGGCGTAGCGGCGGCCGAGGTCGGCGCCGAGGGGCCACTGGGCGAGGGCGGGGAGCGGCCGTTCGTCCGGGGCGGGCGGTGCGGGTACGGGGTCCTGGGGCGCCGTCGTGGTGTGGCGGGCGAGGTAGGTGCTGGTCGAGGTCCAGACGGTCTCGCCGTGCGCGGTCAGTTCGGTGACGACGACGGCTTCGGTGCCGCGGCGGTGCGGGCGCAGCTCGGGGATCGTCATCGTGAGGTCGTACCGGTCGGTGGGGGAGAGGTCGCCGTGCTGGGTGATGTCGAGGGTGGTGTGGACGAGGCCGAGGATCGGGAGCGGGAACGCGCGGTCGGCCATCAGGCGCATGGAGAGCGGGAAGCCGAGGACGTGCGGGTAGGTGACGGGGAGTCCGGCGGGCCCCGTCGGGAAGCCGCAGAGCCGCTCGTACGCGGTGAGGCGGGCCTGGTCGACGGGGAGGGCCGGGACGGTGAGGCGGGTCGTGGGGGCGGTGGCGCCGGGGCGGGGGCGCTTGAGCGGGGAGAGCGCGGCGCCGCGCAGCATCAGGGGGAGCAGGGGCGGGACGCGGTCGAGGGTGACGGTGCGGGGGGCTTCGGCGGTCATCGGGGCTCCGGGGGCAGGTGGGATGTCAGGCGCCGAGGAGGCTCTGGCCGCAGACGCGCACGATCTGGCCGTTGACCGCGCCGGAGGCGGGGGAGGCGAACCAGGCGGTCGTCTCCGCGACGTCGACGGGGAGTCCGCCCTGGCCGAGGGAGTTCATGCGGCGGCCCGCCTCGCGGATGAAGAGGGGGACGGCCGCGGTCATCTTGGTCTCGATGAAGCCGGGGGCGACCGCGTTGAGGGTGACGCCGTGCTCGGCGAGGGCGCGCGGGGCGAGGGAGCGGACGAGGCCGATGATCCCGGCCTTGCCGGCCGCGTAGTTGGTCTGTCCGGTGTTGCCCGCGATGCCGGCGATGGAGGCGGTGGTGACGATGCTGCCGCCACGCCGGATCGCGCCCGCCTTGAGGAGGGCGTCGGTGGTGGTCAGGACACTGGCGAGGTTGACGTCGAGGACCGAACTCCAGCGTTCGGCGGGCATGTTGGCGAGGCGGCGGTCGCGGGTGATGCCGGCGTTGTGGACGAGGACGTCGAGCCCGGACTCGGCGGTGAACGCGGCGATGCGCTCGCCCGCGTCGTCGGCGGTGATGTCGAGCGGCAGGGCGCGCCCGCCGAGCCGTTCGGCGACCTTGGCGAGGTCGGCCTCGGCGGACGGCACGTCGAGGAGGACGACCTGCGCGCCGTCGCGGACGACGGTCTCGGCGACGGCCTCGCCGATGCCGCGGGCGGCGCCGGTGACCAGGGCGGTCCGGCCGGCCAGCGGGCGGTCCCAGTTCTCGGGGGATGCCGTCTCCGCCGCGTCGATCTCGATGACCTGGCCGCTCACGTAGGCGGAGCGCGGCGAGAGCAGGAAACGCAGGGTGGATTCGGCGGCCTCGGGCGAGGCGCCGTCGAGCCGGACGAGGTTGACGGTCCGGCCGCGGCCGATCTCCTTGCCGAGGGAGCGGACGAATCCCTCCAGGCCCTGCTGGACGGCGGCCTGGTGGTGGTCGTCGACCGAGGGGCGGGCGCCGAGGACGACGACGCGGCCCCCGGCGGCGAGGGGGCGCACGGCCGGGTGCAGGGCGGCGTGCACCTCGGCGAGGGTGTCCAGGCCGGTGACGGCGGTGGCGTCGACGACGATCGCGGCGGGCCGGTCGGCCGCGCCGCCGGACAGGGAGCCGCGGACGTCGAGGCCGGTGCGGGCGAGGACGGCGGACAGTTCCTCGCGGTGGGCGGAGGGCCCCGCGGTGAAGTGCAGCAACTGGCCTTCGAGTGCCGGGTGTTCGGGGCTCCAGCGGCGCAGCGGGGTGGGCTGGGGCAGGCCGAGGCGCCGGGTCAGGAAGCGGCCGGGGGCCGTGCCGGTGAAGTTCAGATAGCGGTCGGCCATTGTCCAAGCTCCCTGCTGCGTCGTAAATTTACTTCGGAGTAAGGTTACTCAACAGTCAGAACTTGTCGAGAGGCCAGGAGCTGCCGAGATGGTGCGCACGAAGAACGTCCCCGCCCTCGGCGCGGCCCCGCGCCGCGTCGCCGTCGTCGGCGGCAGCCGGATCCCGTTCGCCCGCTCGGACGGCCCCTACGCGACCGCGTCCAACCAGCAGATGCTCACCGCCGCCCTCGACGGACTCGTCGACCGCTTCGACCTGCAAGAGCCGGGCGCCGTGGGCGAGTTCGTGGCCGGCGCCGTCCTCAAGCACGCCCGGGACTTCAACCTCGCGCGCGAGACCGTGCTCGGGTCGCGGCTCGACGCGCGCACCCCCGCCTACGACATCCAGCAGGCCTGCGGGACCGGACTCCAGGCCGTGATCGCCGCCGCCAACAAGATCGCGCTCGGGCAGCTCGACAGCGCCGTCGCGGGCGGCTCCGACACGGCCAGCGACGCGCCGCTCGGCGTCAACGACGACCTGCGCCAGATCCTGCTGGCCGCACGCCGCGCCAAGTCCGCGGGCGCCCGCCTCAAGGCCCTCTCCCGGATCCGGCCCGGCCACCTCGTGCCCGACATCCCGCGCAACGCCGAGCCCCGTACGGGCCTTTCGATGGGCGAGCACGCCGCCGTCACCGCACGCGAATGGGGCGTCACCCGGGCCGCGCAGGACGAACTGGCCGCCGCCTCGCACCAGAAGCTCGCCGCCGCCTACGAGCGCGGGCTGCTCGACGACCTCGTCGTCCCGTTCCGCGGGCTCGAGCGCGACCAGAACCTGCGGCCCGGGTCCACCGTCGAGAAACTCGCCACGCTGAAGCCCGTGTTCGGGGTGAAGGACCCGTCGCCGACCATGACCGCGGGGAACTCGACGCCGCTCACGGACGGGGCCGCGGTCGTGCTGCTCGCGAGCGAGGAGTGGGCGGCGGCCCGCGGTCTCGAACCGCTGGCGTATCTGACGGCCTACGAGACGGCGGCGGTCGACTTCGTCGGCGGGGACGTCACCGGCGGGGGCGGGGACGGGCTGCTCATGGCCCCGGCGTACGCCGTGCCGCGGATGCTGGAGCGGGCCGGGCTCGGGATCGAGGACTTCGACCTCTTCGAGGTGCACGAGGCCTTCGCGTCCCAGGTCCTGGCGACGCTCGCCGCCTGGGAGAAGGCGGGGCTCGGGCCCGTCGACCGGGACCGCCTGAACGTGGCCGGGTCCTCCCTGGCGACGGGACACCCCTTCGCGGCGACCGGGGCGCGGATCGTGGCGACGCTGGCCAAGCTGCTGGCGGACCGGGGCGGTCCGGGGCGCGGCCTGATCTCGATCTGCGCGGCCGGCGGCCAGGGGGTCACGGCGATCCTGGAGCGGGCCTGACCTTGCCCGCCGGGGACGGAGCCGTCGCCGGCTGCGGGCCGGTGGGGCTTCTCGCGCAGTTCCCCGCGCCCCTTACGGGGCGTCCAGGCTCAGCACCGCCGCTTCCGCCGGGGTCCCCGCAGGCGCCTGGTAGACGACCAGGCGCTGGCCGCCCGTGCGGGAGAGCTGCATGATCTCGTAGGTCAGCGTCAGGTCGCCGACCTGAGGGTGGGCGAAGTGCTTCGTGCCGCCGCCGCGCTCCAGGACCTCGTACCGGTTCCACATCTCGGCGAACTCCGGCGACTTGAGCAGGAGTTCGCCGACGAGACTGGTCAGCCGCGGGTCGTCGGGGTCCGCGCCGCCCACCGCCCGCAGGTGCGCGACCGACAGGGCGACCGTCTCCTCCCACGGCACGTACAGGGTCCGCCCGGCGGGGTGCAGGAAGACGTAGCGGGTCACGTTGCGCTGCTCGGCGGGCCAGTCCCACAGGCCGGGCAGCAGGCGCCGGCCGCCCGGGTTCGCGGCGAGGACGTAGTTGAAGCGGCTGACGACGTACGCGGGCATCGGCCGCAGCGCCTCCAGCATCTGGTGCACCGAGTCGCGGACCGTGTCGTCGGTCGTGGGCCGGGGCTCGCTGTACCGCCCCGAGGCCAGTTCGGCCAGCTCGTGCAGGCGGACGTGGGCGTCCCCGCACAGCCGCAGCGCACGGGCGATCGCGTCGATGACCGCGCTGGACGGGTTCGTCTCGCGACCGCGCTCCAGGCGCGTGTAGTAGTCGACGCTCACGCCGGCGAGCGTCGCCAGTTCCTCGCGGCGCAGGCCCGGGGTGCGGCGCAGACCCGTACCGGCGGGCAGGCCCACGTCGGCCGGGGTGACCAGGGCGCGGCGGGCGCGCAGGTACGTGCCGAGTTCGGTGCCGGAGTGTTCAGCCATACGCCCATTGTCCCTGGTGGCGATCTTCGGTGGGGGGCTGTGTCAGGGCCAGGAACGCGGCACCCCGGTGGAACACGGCCTGCCACCTTCGCGGCGGCGGCCCCACAGTGGAGTGCGTTGCGGGTGGCCGGCGGGCCGGGCCCAGGGAGTGCACGGCACAGGTCCGCGTCCCGGGCCCGCCGCCCACCCGCACCTCGACGCCCGTTCCAGGAGGACCGCGTGACCACTCTCATCCGTACCGAGGCCCCCGCGGCCACGGATCCCGCGGACGCCCGCCGCGGCGGCGGCGCGGCGCTGCTCGCCGCACTGCTCGGCTTCGCCGTCATCACCATCGACGTGTCGGCGGTGAACATCGCGCTGCCCGGCATCCAGGAGTCCCTGCACACCGGGATGACGGGACTGCAGTGGGTCGCGGACGCGTACACGCTGATGTTCGCCGGGCTGATGCTGTCGGCCGGCGCGCTCGGCGACCGGACCGGGGCGCGCCGCGCCTACGCGTGGGGCACCGCGCTGTTCACCGTCGCCTCGCTGGCCTGCGCCCTCGCCCCCGGGCTCGGGGCGCTCGTCGCGGCGCGGGTCGTGCAGGGCGGGGCGGCGGCCGTCCTGATGCCGGCGTCGCTGGCGCTGATCCGGCAGGCGTACGAGGAGCCGGTGCGGCGGGCGCGGGCGGTGGCGCTGTGGACGGTCGGCGGTTCGGTGTCCATGGCCGCCGGGCCCGTCCTCGGCGGTGTGCTGACCGAACACGTCGGCTGGCGCGCGGTGTTCTTCCTCAACCTGCCGGTCGGCGCGGTGATCCTGGCGCTGCTGACGAAGGTCGCGCGCTCGCCGCGGCGGGCCGCTCCGCTGGACCTGCCCGGACAGATCACGGCCGTGCTCGCCCTCGCGGGCCTGACGTTCGCCGTGATCGAGGGCGGGCACGGGGGCTGGTCGTCCGCGCCGGTGCTCGGGGCGCTCGCGCTCGCCGTGGTGAGCGGCGTCGGGTTCTACGTCGCCGAGCGGCGGCAGCGGGCGCCGATGGTGCCGCTCGGGATGCTGCGGCAGCGCACGGTCTCGGTGTCGCTGGTCGTCGGGTTCGCGGTCAACCTCGGGTTCTACGGGGTCGTGTTCCTGCTGGGCCTGTACCTCCAGCAGTTGCGCGGGATGTCCGCGACGGCGGCGGGCCTGATGTTCGTACCGATGGCGGTGATCATCACGGCGACGAACCTGGTGTCGCCGCGGGCCGCCGAGCGGCTGGGGCGCCGGCGGGTCGTCGTGACCGGCACGCTGGTCCTGGCCCTGGCCATGTTCGCGCTGCTGCCGCTGGCGGAGGGGACCCCGCTGTGGCTGGTGCTCCTGCTGCTCGTGCCCACGGGCATGGGCGGGGCGTTCGCCGTCCCGGCGGTGACGGCGATGCTGATGGACTCCGTCCCCGGGGAGCGGGTCGGGACGGCCTCCGGGATGCTGAACGCGCTGCGGCAGACGGGCGGAGCGCTGTCGGTGGCCCTGTTCGGTTCGGTCATCGCCGAGGGCTCGACGGGGTTCTCGGTGACCGGGATGCGGGTCGGGCTGATCGTCGCGGGGGTGATCCTCTGCGCGACCGCCGCGGTGGCCGGGGTCCTGCTGCCCCGGGGGCGGCAGCGCGCCGTCGCGGGTTCCTGAGCCGTCGCCGTGTGCGGCTTTCGTCGTGGCTGATCGCGCAGTTCCCCGCGCCCCTGAAGGGCACACTTCGTGCGCCCCAGGGGCCCGCTTGTCGCGCCCCGCGACGGAGTCGCTGATCGGACACGGCCCCGCGCCCCTGAAGGGCGCACTTCGTGCGCCTCCAGGGGCCCGCTTGTCGCGCCCCGCGACGGAGTCGCTGATCGACACAGCCCCGCGCCCCTGAAGGGCGCACTTCGTGCGCCCCAGGGGCCTGTTGGTCGCGCCCCGCGACGGAGTCGCTGATCGGACACGGCCCCGCGCTCCGAGCCCGATTGGCCCAGCCAATCGCGGCAGAAGTTGCCTATGGAGGGTGGGCCATTTTTCCGTAGCGTGGGGGCATGTCGAAGCGCTCCCCGGTACGGGGTCTTGCCGCCGCTCAGCTCGCCAACTCGCTGGGGGACGGGGCCTATTACGTCACCTCCGCCCTCTACTTCAGCCGTGTCGTCGGGCTCTCGCCCACCCGGATCGGGCTCGCCCTGACCGTGGCGTGGGCGATCGGTGCCGTCGCCGGAGTGCCGCTGGGGGCGCTCGCCGACCGGCGCGGGCCGCGCGGCGTGTCCGTGGGGCTCGCGCTCGCCACGGCGGCGGCCGTGCTGTCCTTCCTGGTGATCCGCTCGTATCCGGCCTTCCTGCTGGCCGCCGTCGCCTACGCGGTCGCGCAGTGCGGGCTCGCCGCGGCGCGGCAGGCGCTGCTCGCCGGGCTGGTCGAGCCCGGGGAGCGGACGGCCGTGCTCGCCCGGCTGCAGTCGGTCCTCAACGCGGGGCTCGCGGTCGGGGCGGCGATCGGCGGGCTCGCTCTGCAGCACGACACCACCGGCGCCTATCTGGCGGTGTTCGCGTTCGACGGCGCCGGGTTCGTGATCTGCGCGGCGCTCCTCGCGGCGCTGCCGAAGACCGCGCCGGTCGCGGTGCCCGCGGTGCGGGAGGCCCGGTTCGCGGTGCTGCGGGACCGGCCGTACGCCGTCGTGACGCTGCTCAACGCCGTGCTGCTGCTGCGGATGCCGCTCCTCTCGCTCGCCGTTCCGCTGTGGATCGTGTCCCGCACGGACGCGCCCGGGTGGCTGGTCTCGGCGCTGTTCGTGCTCAACACCCTGGGCGTGACGGCGTTCCAGGTGCGGGCCGCGCGCGGGATCGACGGGGCCGCGGCGGCGACGCGCGGGCTGCGCCGGGCCGGTGCGATGCTCGCCCTGTCCTGCGCGGTGTTCGCGGTGTCGGCGGCGGACCGGCTCGGAGTGTGGGGCGCGAGCGCTGTGCTCGTGCTGGCCTCGGTGTTCCTGCTGGTCGGGGAGATGGGGCAGTCGGCCGGCTCGTGGCAGCTGGCGTTCAGCCTGGCGCCCGCGCACCAGGTCGGCCAGTACCAGGGCTTCTTCGGCACCGGCGTCCCGCTGGCCCGCACGGCGGGACCGCTCGTACTGACCGCGCTCCTGGTGACGTGGGGCGTGCCGGGCTGGCTGCTGCTCGGCGCCGTGTTCCTGGCGGCGGGCGCGGCGTTCGGCCCGGCGGCCCGCTGGGCTCAGCGCACGTCCGCCCTCACGGAAGCCCGGCCAGCCGGAGCAGCGCGGTGACCGCCGCCGCCCCGACGACCACCACCGCGAACGGCGCCCGGCGCCACGCGAGCACGCCCCCGGCCAGCACCCCAGCGGGACGCGCCCATCCGGCGAACTCGTGGCCCGCCATGAGCGCGCCCGTCGCCAGCAGCGCGACGAGCAGGACGGTCGCGGCGGTCGTGAGCAACTCCTGGACGCGGGCGGGCAGTTCCACCCGGCCGTGCAGCGCGGGACCGGCCAGACGGAAGGCGTACGTGCCGGCCGCGAGGGCCAGTACGGCGACGAGCTGCGGGTTCATGCGGACCTCCGGGCGAGCAGCAGGCCGGTGAGGGCGAGGAGCACCGGCACCCCGGCGGGCAGGAACGGTGTGGCGAGGACCACGACGGCGCCTCCGGCCGCGGCGGCCCGCCGCACGCCCCGGCTGTCCCGCAGCGCGGGCAGCACCAGGGCGAGCAGCACGGCGGGGAACGCCGCGTCGAGTCCGAAGCGGTCCGTGTCGCCGAGGGCCGACCCGGCGAGCGCACCCACGAGGACGGACACGTTCCAGGCCGCGAACAGCCCGAGCCCCGATATCCAGAAGGCCCGCCGGCGCGCCGCCGGATCGGTGCGGGCCAGCACGAACGCGGCGGTCTCGTCGGTCACCAGGTGCGCGCCGACCAGCCGCGCGGGCCAGGACCGGCCGAGCGCGTCGGCGACGGCGAGACTGAAGGCGGCGGTACGGGTGTTGAGGAGCAGCCCCGTCGCCGCCGCGGCCACCGGCCCGCCCCCGGCGGCGAACACCCCGACGGCGCTGAACTGTGCCGAGCCCGCGAACACCAGCAGCGACATCAGCACCGGCAGCCACACCGGAAGCCCGCTCGCGACCGCGACGGCCCCGAACGACAGCCCCACGACACCGTCGGCCAGACAGACCAGGGCGACATCGCGGAGGAGACGGGGGTCGGAGTCGCCCGGCGTTCGGTGTGTCGGGTCGAGTGTTCGCTGTGCCGTACGCATACGGGTAGCGTGACTCCGGTCGGTCGCGTTCGTCAAGTCGAACGAACGGTCCGCCAGGACGAACACGGCCGAGTGAGTTCCCGTAGAGTGAGGCCGCTATGAGCGACACCGACGCGCACCCGCCCAAGAGCCCGCTGCCCCTCGACCGCATCGCCGCGGCCCTGCGCCGCGAGCGCACCCGCGCCGGGATCTCGCTGAGCGAGCTGGCCAAGCGGGCCGGGATCGCCAAGTCGACCCTGTCCCAGCTGGAGTCGGCGTCCGGCAAACCCACGCTGGAGACGCTGTGGGCCCTCGCCGTCGCCCTCGACGTGCCGCCGAGCCTGCTCCTGGACCCGCCCCGCCCGACCGTCCAGGTCGTCCGGGCCGGCCAGGGCGTCGCGATCCCCTCCGAGCACGCGGACTACACGGCGACCCTGCTCTCCGCCTGCCCGCCCGGCGCCCGCCGCGACCTGTACTGGCTGCACGTCGAGCCCGGAGCGCCCCGCGACTCCGACCCGCACAACCCGGGCACGGTCGAGCACCTGGTCGTCGCCACCGGGCGCGTGCTGGCCGGACCCCAGGACGACCCCGTCGAGCTGGGCCCCGGCGACTGCATCACGTACCCCGGCGACCTGCCGCACACCTGCCGGGCCCTGGAGCCGGGCACCACGTGCGTGCTGCTGATGCAGTTCACCTAGGACGCCTCGGGAACGGGACCGGAAACAGGCAGGAGCCCCGCTGCCTTGCGGCGCGGGGCTCCTTGGGTACTGCTCTCGGTTCCGGATCACAATGCGGCCATGGCCGCGCGATCAGGAGAGATTAGGCGGGGGTGACGTTCTCCGCCTGCGGGCCCTTCGGACCCTGGGTGACGTCGAAGGTCACGGCCTGGTTCTCCTCGAGGGAGCGGAAGCCGTTCGCGTTGATCGCCGAGTAGTGGACGAAGACGTCCGGGCCGCCGCCTTCCTGGGCGATGAAGCCAAAGCCCTTTTCAGCGTTGAACCACTTCACGGTTCCGGTAGCCATAAGCCCTCCTATGGGCCAAAGGGTCGCCCTGCTCCAGAACCTGCAAATGCGCTTGCGAACAACTGCAAAAGTCTGAAAACGACGAGAGCCTGCGGTTACATGCTCCGCAGGCTCTGTACTGCAAGGGAAACCAAACTGCAACTTGCGGCGAGCCTAGCACGCGGGCAGCCGAAAGCGATAGAGGGCAAGATCACGTCACCCGCAGGTTTGTGCGGACTCCCGCCGGGGGATTGATCGGCACCCTTCAAGGACCGGATTCTGCACCGTACCGCACCGGGCCAGAACCGGCCTTTCGCCCCGTACGGCCCCCTGTGTCCCGGGCGGGCGACGAGGCGGGGGACGGCAGGGTCTAGCCTCGCGATGTGGACAATTCTCCCGAGACCCAGCACGAGAACCTCGCGGCCGCGCGGCGTATCCGTCCGCGCGTCGGCCACATCCAGTTCTTGAACTGCATGCCCCTGTACTGGGGCCTCGCCCGCACGGGCTCCCTGCTCGACTTCGAGCTCACGAAGGACACCCCCGAGAAGCTCAGCGAGCGGCTGGTCGACGGGCGGCTCGACATCGGGCCCATCACCCTGGTCGAGTTCCTCAAGGCCGCCGACGACCTCGTCGCCTTCCCCGACCTGGCCGTCGGCTGCGACGGCCCCGTCATGTCCTGCGTCATCGTGTCGCAGGTGCCGCTCGACGAGCTGGACGGCCGGCGTGTCGCGCTCGGCTCCACCTCCCGCACCTCCGTGCGGCTCGCGCAGCTGCTGCTCGAGGAGAAGATCGGGGTGCGGCCCGAGTACTACACCTGCCCGCCCGACCTCGGCCTGATGATGCAGGACGCGGAGGCGGCCGTGCTCATCGGCGACGCCGCGCTGCGCGCCAACCTGCACGACGCGCCGCGGCTCGGCCTCCAGGTCCACGACCTCGGCGCCATGTGGAAGGAGTGGACGGGGCTGCCGTTCGTCTTCGCCGTGTGGGCCGCGCGCAAGGAGTACGTCGCACGGGAGCCGGAGATCACCCGGCAGGTGCACGAGGCCTTCCTGTCCTCGCGGGACCTGTCGCTCGTGGAGGTCGCCAAGGTCGCCGAGCAGGCGGCGCGCTGGGAGGTCTTCGGGGAGGCCGTTCTGGAGGAGTACTTCACGACGCTCGACTTCCGGTTCGGGGCCGCTCAGCTGGAAGGTGTCACGGAGTTCGCACGGCGGGTCGGACCGACCACGGGATTTCCCGCGGACGTGAAGGTGGAACTGCTCCCGCGGTGAATCCGCGCTTTCCGGACGGGGGATCCGTACGGGGGATCCGGACAGCGGATCATCGGGTGAATCCGGGTCGCGGCGGAGGCCCGATCGGGTCCACTCGGTACGTACCCGCGCGAATTCGGTGAATGTTCCCTCCGATTTCCCGCGGCCTTCGGATGAAATCCCGATGAACGCCTCCGGGCCCGGAACGTGGTCTCACATCGTGAGCGCTTCGGGCCCGGGGCTCTGGCCACGCGTTTACATGCGCGTAACACTTACCTCTGTCCCGCGTGCGGCAACGGCGCCGCAGCAGTCAGCAGTGGACCGGACCCGAGCGCGCCGCACCCGTGGCGGATCCGGTGACAGCCGCACCAGAAAGGCCTTCTGTGACGACTCGATCCGAGACCCAGTCCCTCCTCGCCGACCTCCTCAAGGAGATCGAGCACCGCAACCCGGCGCAGCCGGAGTTCCACCAGGCCGCCCACGAGGTCCTGGAGACGCTCGCACCCGTGCTCGCGGCCCGGCCGGAGTACGGGCGGGCCGGACTCGTGGAGCGGCTCGTCGAGCCCGAGCGCCAGGTCATGTTCCGGGTGCCGTGGCAGGACGACAGGGGCCGCGTGCACGTGAACCGTGGTTTCCGCGTCGAGTTCAACAGCGCGCTCGGCCCGTACAAGGGCGGCCTGCGCTTCCACCCCTCGGTGAACCTGGGCGTCATCAAGTTCCTGGGCTTCGAGCAGATCTTCAAGAACGCGCTGACCGGGCTCGGCATCGGCGGCGGCAAGGGCGGCAGCGACTTCGACCCGCACGGGCGCAGCGACGCCGAGGTCATGCGCTTCTGCCAGTCCTTCATGACGGAGCTGTACCGGCACATCGGCGAGCACACGGACGTGCCGGCCGGTGACATCGGCGTCGGCGGCCGGGAGATCGGCTACCTGTTCGGCCAGTACCGGCGCATCACCAACCGCTGGGAAGCCGGTGTCCTCACCGGCAAGGGCCGGGGCTGGGGCGGCTCGCTGATCCGCCCGGAGGCGACCGGCTACGGCAACGTGCTGTTCGCGGCGGCCATGCTGCGCGAGCGCGGCGAGGACCTGGAGGGGCAGACCGCGGTCGTGTCCGGCTCCGGCAACGTCGCGATCTACACGATCGAGAAGCTGGCCGCGCTCGGCGCCAACGCGATCACCTGCTCCGACTCGTCCGGCTACGTCGTCGACGAGAAGGGCATCGACCTGGAACTGCTCAAGCAGATCAAGGAGGTCGAGCGGGGCCGCGTCGACGCGTACGCGGAGCGCCGGGGCGCCTCGGCCCGCTTCGTGCCCAAGGGGCGGGTCTGGGAGGTGCCGGCTGACATCGCGCTGCCGTCCGCCACCCAGAACGAGCTGGCCGAGGACGACGCGGCGGCCCTGATCCGCAACGGCGTGAAGGCCGTCTCCGAGGGCGCCAACATGCCCACCACGCCGGGGGCCGTCCATCTGCTCCAGCGGGCGGGCGTCGCGTTCGGCCCCGGCAAGGCGGCCAACGCGGGCGGTGTCGCGGTCAGCGCCCTGGAGATGGCGCAGAACCACGCCCGTACGTCGTGGACGGCCGAGCGGGTCGAGGACGAGCTCGCGGGCATCATGAACGACATCCACGCCACCTGCCACGAGACCGCCGAGCGCTACGGCGCCCCCGGCGACTACGTGACCGGCGCCAACATCGCCGGGTTCGAGCGGGTGGCCGACGCGATGCTGGCCCAGGGCGTCATCTGACCGGCCCCAGGCCCTAGGCTCGCCTGGAGCGCGCTGACCGACGGGGGAGGTCACCATGCAGCCGCTGGAGGAGGACGAACCGACGACCGTGGGGCCCTACCGGCTGCTCGGCCGGCTCGGGCACGGCGGCATGGGCCGCGTGTACCTGGGCCGCAGCGCCGGTGGCCGCACGGTCGCCGTGAAGGTCGTGCACCCGCACTTCGCGCTCGACGACGAGTTCCGGGCGCGGTTCCGCCGCGAGGTGGACGCCGCGCGCCGGGTCGGCGGGGCGTGGACGGCGCCGGTCCTCGACGCGGACCCGGAGGCCCGGGTGCCGTGGGTGGCGACGGGCTACGTAGCCGGGCCCTCGCTCGCGCAGGCCGCGGGGGAGGGGCGCGCGCTGCCCGCGCATTCCGTACGGGTGCTGGGCGCGGGACTCGCCGAGGCACTGACCGCCGTGCACGCACTGGGGCTCGTGCACCGCGACGTGAAGCCGTCGAACGTGCTGCTGACCGTCGACGGCCCGCGCCTGATCGACTTCGGGATCGCGCGCGCCACCGACGGCACCGCCTCCCTCACCTCCACCGGCGTGTCCATCGGCTCGCCCGGCTACATGGCGCCCGAGCAGATCCTCGGCAAGGGCGTCACGGGCGCCGCCGACGTGTTCTCCCTCGGCGCGGTCCTCGTCTACGCGGCGACGGGCCGGTCCCCGTTCCTGGGCGACTCCTCGGCGGCGCTGCTCTACAAGGTGGTCCACGAGGAGCCCGAACTGGACGCCCTGAGCGGCGACTTGAAGGAGGTCGCGGCGGCCTGCCTGGCGAAGGGGGCGGCCGACCGGCCCACCCCCGAGGAGGTCGCGCGCAGCCTCGCCCCGGAGGGCGCGGCCCGGCTCGTCGCCGCGGGCTGGCTGCCCGGGGCGCTCGTCGAGCAGGTGTCGCGCAGCGCCGTACAGCTTCTGGACCTGGACACGGCCGTCCCGGCGGGCCCGGCCGAACCGGTGTCGGGGCCGGTGGGCTTCAGCAGCCCGTCGGTCACCGGCGGCTCGCAGGCGGCCCCGCAGCCCGGGGTCTTCGGCCCGCCGGACCCCTCGTACGCGGCGGTGCCGCAGCCCAGGGAGGGCGCCGGGGCGCCGAAGGGTGCGGAGGAGAAGCAGGACGCCAAGCCGGGCCGGCTGTCCGTCTCCGTGTCCGCGACCTCCGCCCCGACGAGCGCCGACGGCCGTGGCCGCAAGGTGAGTTGCTCGGTGGCGCTGGCGGTGGCCGGAGCGATGGCCGCGGTCACCGTCGGCGGCATCGTCTTCCTCAACACGCGACCGGACACGGGAGGCGGCAACGACGCCGGGGCCGAGCCGCCCGCGATGACCGCCGCCCCTACGAAGGAGCCGACGCAGGAGGAACCGACCTCGCGGGCACCGGTCCCCAAGGGCGTGGTGCCCCCCTTCTACATCGGGACCTGGGAAGGCAAGGCCACCGCGACCACCGCGCTGGGCGACGTCCAGTTCGACACGTACCGGGTGCGGATCAAGCAGGCCGCCGTCGGCAAGCGGCTCGGCACGGTGACCTCCACCGACCCGCTCGGCGTCACCTGCGTCGACGTCCTCACCCTCAAGTCCGCCTCCGCCGGAGAGCTGATCGCCTCCGGCGCCGCGTCCCCGGACAACGGCGGCACCTGCGCCAAGGGCCCCCACACCGTGCACCTCAAACGCGCGGGCAAGACCGTCAAGTACAGCTCCCAGTACCCGCAGGCCGGGAACCCGCGGGCCGGTCTGAGCCGAGTGGAGCAGCCGTGAAGCGCGACGGCCGGCGGTTTCGCACGGGGGAGACGGTCGCCTGACATGCCGGACCAGCTCCTCGTCCTGATCGCCGCCGCGTGGGGCGCCGCCACCGGGGCACTGCTGCCGCGCCCCGCGTACCGGCTGTCCGTCGAGCCCGAGGACCCCTGGCGGTCCACGCGCCCCGACGGGCGGCCCCTGCGCGGCTGGCTCGGCCCCCGGCCCGGACCCCGCCCGCTCGTCCTCGCCGCG
Source organism: Streptomyces sp. NPDC025806 (assembly GCF_055558275.1). Classification (NCBI taxonomy): domain Bacteria; kingdom Bacillati; phylum Actinomycetota; class Actinomycetes; order Kitasatosporales; family Streptomycetaceae; genus Streptomyces; species Streptomyces sp. NPDC025806. Next base: position 376,714 of record NZ_JBVHMU010000006.1, read on the forward strand.
CTCACCGCCGCCGTCTGCGCCCTGCTCGCCGCCGCCACCGGCACCCGGCCCGAACTCGCCGCCTGGCTGCTGCTCGCCCCGCCCGCCGTCCTGCTCGCCACCGTCGACTTCGCCGTGCACCGGCTGCCCGACGTGCTCACCTACCCGCTCGCCGCCCTCGCCCTGCTCACACTCGGCGGGGCCGCCGCGCTCCCCGAGCCCGGCGGGTCGTGGACCGGCGCGCTGCTGGGCGCCCTCGCCCTCGGCGGCGGCTACCTGCTGCTCCTGCTCGCCTACCCCCAGGGCATGGGCTTCGGCGACGTGAAGCTGGCGCTCGGGCTCGGCGCGGCGCTCGGCTGGTACGGCTGGGGCGTGCTGTTCCTCGGCGCGTTCGCCGGCGTCCTGTTCAACTCGCTGTACGCCCTCGTCCTCGTCGTCGCCCGGCGCGCGGGCCGCAAGACCGAGATCCCCTTCGGCCCGTTCATGATCCTGGGCGCCTACGCGGGGGTTCTGCTGGGCGCCCTGGCCGCCTGACGTACGCTGAGTTTTCAGCTCAGCCGCGGTGCGCACGCGCCGCGAACACTCCGAAAGGGGCCCGCCCGGTGACCGAGAAGGCCGCGCTTCAGTCCGTCCTCGACCGCGCCGCCGACGGTGGGCGCATCACCCCCGAGGAGGCCGTCGCCCTGTACCGCGACGCGCCGCTGCACGCGCTCGGCTCCGCCGCCGACGCGATCCGCCGCCGCAAGTACGCGGGCATCGAGCACATCGCCACGTACATCATCGAGCGGAACATCAACTACACGAACGTGTGCGTGACGGCGTGCAAGTTCTGCGCCTTCTACGCGGCCCCCAAGGACACCAAGAAGGGCTGGACCCGCGACCTCGACGACATCCTGCGCCGCTGCGCGGAGACCGTCGAGCTCGGCGGCACCCAGATCATGTTCCAGGGCGGCCACCACCCCGACTACGGCGTCGAGTACTACGAGCACCACTTCTCGGCGATCAAGAAGGCCTTCCCGCAGCTCGTGATCCACTCGCTCGGCGCGTCCGAGATCGAGCACATGGCCCGCATCTCCAAGGTGTCGGTCGAGGAGGCCATCCAGCGCATCCACACCGCGGGCCTCGACTCCTTCGCCGGTGCCGGCGCCGAGCTGCTCCCCGAGCGCCCGCGCAAGGCCATCGCCCCGCTCAAGGAGTCCGGCGAGCGCTGGCTGGAGATCATGGAGGCGGCCCACAAGCTGGGCGTCGAGTCCACCTCCACGATGCTTATGGGCACGGGTGAGACCAACGCCGAGCGCATCGAGCACCTGCGCATGATCCGCGACGTGCAGGACCGGACCGGCGGCTTCCGGGCCTTCATCCCGTACACGTACCAGCCCGAGAACAACCACCTCAAGGGCCGCACGCAGGCCACCCTCTTCGAGTACCTGCGGATGATCGCGATCGCCCGGATCTTCCTGGACAACGTCCAGCACATCCAGGGCTCCTGGCTCACCACCGGCAAGGAGGTCGGCCAGCTCTCCCTGCACTACGGCGCGGACGACCTCGGCTCGATCATGCTGGAGGAGAACGTCGTCTCCTCGGCCGGTGCCAAGCACCGCTCGAACCGCATGGAGATCATCGAGCTGATCCGCAAGGCGGGCCGAGTCCCGGCGCAGCGCGCCACCACGTACGAGCACCTCGTCGTGCACGACGACCCGGCGAACGACCCGGTCGACGACCGCGTCTCCTCGCACATCTCCTCCATCGCGATCGAGGGCGGCACGGCACACCCCGAGCTGAAGCTCGTCTCCTCCGACCAGGGCTGACGTGCGCACCCTGCACGCCTGCGCCGCCGACGGGTCCGCGGTCCTCGTCGACGGCGAGCGGATCGCCGCGCTCGGCTCCGCCGGGGAACTGGTCGCGGCGCATCCCGGAGTACGGGTGCGGGAGTGGCCCGGCATCCTGACGCCGGGCCTGCTCAGCCCCTACGGGCCCGAGATCCTGGAGCACACGTACCACCCCGATCCGCGGGAGGCCGACACCTACGGGACCTCTCCGATCGGCGGCGAGCGGGCCCGCGCCATCTTCCGGGCCGACCCGTCGCGGGTCGGGGCGAGTGCGCGGCGCGGGGTGCAGCGGCTGTTCGCCCACGGCACGGTGGCGATCGCCGGGGAGCTCAGGTCCCGGCCCGTCCTGGAGGTGGCCCAGCGCTCCGGTCTGGCCTTCGCGGCCCGCCCCGACCGTCTCCCCGGCCCGGTCTCCCTCTCCCCGCGCCCGATGGTCCTGCTCCCCGCCCTCACGGTGGGCGGCCCGGCCCGCTTCGCGATCTTCGACGTCCCGTCCCGCGAGGAGCTGGTGGCCCAGGGGGCAGGAACGTGTGTGGCGACGGTGATCGCCGGCCGGTTGGTGTACCGGGGCCGGTGACGGGTTCGTCTGCGGCCCGGTGGGGCTTCTCGCGCAGTTCCCCGCGCCCCTGAAATGCAGACCCTTCGGGCGCATTTCCCCGATCAAGGTGCGGGGCGCCTGTGGTCGGGGGAAGGCGCGGCGAAGCCGCTGCCTTCCAGGGGCGCGGGGAACTGCGCGACCAGCCCCCACCGGACCCGCGGGTCGCGCGACAGCCTCACGGGGCACTCTCCTCGCGGCGCGACCAGCCCCCACCGGCCCGCGGATGACGACGCGACCCGGTCCGCCCCGGGCGCCCAGGGTGCTGCCACAATAACGGAGTGACTCGCGCATCTTTGGACAAGCAGCCCCACGAAGTCGCCTCCATGTTCGACGACGTGGCGGAGAAGTACGACCTCACCAACGACGTGCTGTCCCTGGGACAGGCGCGGCTGTGGCGCAAGGAGGTCGCGAAGGCCGTCGACGCCCGCCCCGCGCAGAAGGTCCTCGACCTCGCCGCCGGCACGGCCACGTCCTCGCAGCCGTTCGTGCGGGCCGGCGCGTACGTCGTGCCCTGCGACTTCTCCCTCGGCATGCTGCGGGTCGGCAAGAAGCGGCACCCCTGGATGCCGTTCACGGCCGGCGACGGCACGAAGCTGCCGTTCAAGGACGACACGTTCGACGCCGTGACGATCTCCTTCGGCCTGCGCAACATCCAGGACACCGACCAGGCGCTGCGCGAGCTGTACCGGGTCACCAAGCCCGGCGGCCGCGTCGTCATCTGCGAGTTCAGCCACCCCACCTGGGCCCCGTTCCGCACGGTGTACACCGAGTACCTGATGCGCGCCCTGCCGCCGGTCGCCCGCGCCGTGTCCTCGAACCCGGACGCGTACGTCTACCTCGCCGAGTCGATCCGCGCCTGGCCCACCCAGCCCGAGCTCGCGACCCGGCTGCGCGACGCCGGCTGGCAGAAGGTGGCCTGGCGCAACCTCACCGGCGGCATCGTGGCGCTGCACCGCGGCATCAAGTAAGTCACGTCTCCCGTATTGCAGTTGACGGGAACCGGCCGACGGGAAAGATGTGTCCGTTGATTACGCGGTGACGACCGGTGACGGTTCGTCACCCGATCGTCCCCGGATCATCACGGAGCACCCCGATGGCGTCGCACTGCCCGCACTGTGGAGCCGAGGCTCCTGAAGAAGCCCGTTTCTGCATGAGTTGCGGGCGGGAGCGGTCCGCGGGCGGAGGCGCGCAGAGCCCTCCGCCCCCGCCCCCACCCTCGGCACCCGCCGCCCCACCGGCCCCGGGCGCCCCACCGGCCCCGGGCGCCCCACCGGCCCCGGGCGCCCCACCGGCCCCGGGCGCCCCACCGGTCCCGCCCGGCTACGCCCCGGCGCCCGCCCAGCCCTCCGCCTTCGGCGCCTTCATGGGACGGGCCCTGCGCGGCGACTGGGCCGGCGCGGTGCAGGCCGCGCTGTGGCCGGTCGGCCTCGTCCTGTTCGCCGCCGTCGCCCTCGCCATCCCCTCGTACGGGCAGGAGCCCGGCGACGTCGTGGTCGGCTTCGGCGACCGCATGCGGCTCGCCCTCGCCGTGCTGCTCCAGGGAGTCGGCGGCGGCCTCGAACTCTCCGCGGGCGGCGGCTCCGGCAGTGGCGTTCCCGCGTACGGCGGCGGCGACTACGGAAGCGGCGACTACGGGTCGGGCGGCTCCGGTTCCGCCGCGATCTCCGTCGTCCCGCTCCTGGTGACCGTGCTGTGGATCGTCGCGCTCGTCCTCGGCACGCGCATGCTCCGCTCCCGCCTGTACGCGCGGGTCATGCCCGGGGTCCCGTACGGCGCCACCAGCGGTCTGGAGGCCGCCGTACGGGTCGCGATCGCGACGACGCTCGGGACGCTCGTCCTCGCCCTGTTCGCGCAGCCGGACATCGCCGAGGTGTCGGTGTCCTCGGCGCCGTTCCTGACGGCCTTGTGGACGCTGCTGCTCGCCCTCGTCGTCGCCGGCGGCGTCCTGCACGCCGACGACCTCAAATACCGGGTCGCCGCCGCGCGGCCGGGCGTACGGATGACCGTGGGCGCCGTCGGCACCGCCGTGCGCGCCATGGGTCTCGTCCTCGTCGTCGCGCTCGTCCTCGGCTGGATCGGGCTCGCGATCTTCGGCGAGGGCGGCGGTTCCCCGTCGGACCTCGGCGACGAGGAGTTCGGCGGCTCCGAGGCCGCCGGGGTCGGCGCCTTTCTGATGCTGCTGCCCAACTTCGCGCTCGCCGTCCTCGGCCTGTGCTGGGGCGGGTCCCTGGAGGTCGAGGCGCGCGGCACCTCCGGTTTCGGCGGCGGCTACGAGAAGGAGGCGTTCGGCCTGTCCCGGCTCGGCGACGAACTCGGCTCGGGATCCGTCGTGTACGCGCTCGGCGTCGGTCTCGTCTGCGCCCTGATCGTCGGCGTCGTCGCGGCCCGGCGCTCCGCCGACCGGCGCGAACAGCTCCTGTCCGCCGGAGTCTTCTTCGGCCTGCTCCTGCTGCTCGCCGGGATCGGCGGCCTGGGCGCCGAGTTCCGCGGCGACATCGAGCTTCTCGGCACCGGGGCCGGACAGTTCGACCTGGGGCTGAACGTGCCCGAGGTGCTGCTGTTCGGGCTGTTGTGGGTCGGCGGCGCCGCGTTCGTGGGCCCGCACGTGGCGCGCGGACTGGGCCTCACCCCGCCCACGGCGCCCCCGGCGCCGGGCCCGTACTGGCCTCCGATGCCGCCGGCGCAGGGTCCTGGCCCCATGCCGCCGGCCCCGGCCGCGTCCCCGATGCCCGCCCCGCCCACGATCCCCGAACAGGCCCCGCAGGCCCCGCAGTCTCCGCAGGATCCGCCGGGGCAAGCGCCCGTGCCGCTCCAGAAGTCCCCGGAGGCCGCGCCGGCCCCGCAGCAGCCGGACCAGCCCGAGCAGCCCGAGCAGGCCGAGCAGGTCCAGGCGCCCCAGCAGACCCCGCACACCCCGTTCCCGGCACCCGCACCCGAACCCGCGCCGCAGGCCCCGTACGACCTGCACACCGTCGGCCTCGTCGCCACCCCGCCCTACGACGGAACCCAGCCCCAGCCGCCCCGCCCCCACCGCCGCCGCGCCTGGATCTGGGCCGGCACGCTCGTCGGCGCGCTGGCGATCGGCGGCGGCTCCGCGGCCGGTGTCGTGCTGCTCCACGACGCCGGGGGCAGCGGGAAGAAGGGCGACGGCAAGGGCGCGAGCGCACAGGGCTCGCCCTCTGCCCAGCGGTCGCAGGAGTCACAGGAGTCACCGGACGCCCAGCAGTCCGCCAACGCCTCCGCCGTGACGCCCTCGGCCCCCGCGTCCGCGTCCGAGACCGCCACCGGCGAACCGACGGACATGCCGACCGTCCCCGCCGGCTACCACCAGGTCTTCGACGAACTGGGCTTCTCCTTCGTCGTCCCCGAGGTCTGGGACCGGCAGGGCGTCAAGAACGGCAGCCAGGTCACGTACGCGGGCAGCACCGGGATGTCGAACTACCTGGTCGGCGTCATCCCGGACGCCGGTTACACCTCGTACGACAACATGCTGCTGATGGAGAAGCGCCTCAAGGCGGACAAGAACAAGAAGGCGTACCAGCGCGTCGGGCTGGAGCGGAACACCTTCCAGGGGCGTGCGGGGGCCCGTTGGGAGTACACGTACGAGGACGCCTCCGGCGCCACGGTCCACTGCGTCGACCAGGCGTACGTGGCCGCCGACGGCACCGAGTACGCGATCCTGCTCACCGCCCCGGAGTCGGACTGGACCTCGGCGCAGGAGATGTACCGGATCGCGCTCGACTCCTGGCGGCTCACGGACATGGACTGAAGCGGCAGGAGTCCGGCTACAGCTCCAGACGGAAGCAGTGCCCGCGGCGCCCGGTCGGCGTCACGAACGTCTCGGCGAGATCCATGCCGAGCCGCTTCGTGACCGCGATGGACCGGGCGTTGCGCGCGTCGACCATCGCGACGACGCTCGGCACCCCGGCCGCCCGCACCCGCTCCAGCGTGGCGAGCGCCGCGGACGTCGCGTAGCCGCGGCCCCAGTGGGCGCGCCCGAGCCGCCAGCCGATCTCTATCTGCCCGGCCGGGCCCCACGCGTGCGGCCACGGCTGGGCGCCGGTGAACCCGACGACCTCGCCCGCGCCGTCCGTCATCGTCCACAGGCAGAAGCCGTGCTCGGCGTCGTGCCTGCGCTGGCGCGCCGTCAGCTCCTCGTACACGGACAGCTCGGCGGAGGCGCCGCCGTGGAACTCCATGACGTCGGGGTCGTCGAACACCCGGTGCCAGGCGAAAGCGTCCTCGTGGGTGGGGACCCGCAGATCCACGGCGGGCAGAACTCGAGTCATGGGCTGACCCTTCGGTCGGTGAGCGGTGCCGCCAAATAGACTGCCCATGTCCGTGCCGGACGGCACACCGTTTTCGACCCTTGGGGAGAACCCGCCGTGACCGAGCAGCCCAAACCCCTCTCCGAGCACAGCGCGGACGTCATCGTCGTCGGCGCAGGACCGGCGGGCTCGGCGACCGCCTACCACCTGGCGAAGGCGGGCCTGGACGTCCTGCTCCTGGAGAAGACGGCGTTCCCGCGCGAGAAGGTCTGCGGCGACGGCCTCACCCCGCGCGCCACCAAGCAGCTCGTCTCCATGGGCATCGACATCTCCGAAGAGGCCGGCTGGCTGCGCAACAAGGGGCTGCGCATCATCGGCGGCGGCGTCCGTCTCCAGCTCGACTGGCCGGAGCTCGCCTCGTACCCGGACTACGGACTCGTGCGCAAGCGCGACGACTTCGACGAGCAGCTCGCCCGGCAGGCCCAGAAGGCGGGCGCCCGCCTGTACGAGCGGTGCAACGTGGGCGCCCCCATCACGGACGAGCGCACCGGCCGGATCACCGGCGTGCACGCCAAGCTCGGCGACGAGAAGACGCCGACCACCTTCCACGCCCCGCTCGTCGTCGCCGCCGACGGCAACTCGACGCGCCTGTCGCTCGGCATGGGCCTGCACCGCCGCGAGGACCGCCCGATGGGCGTCGCGGTCCGCACGTACTTCGAGTCGCCCCGCCACGACGACGACTACCTGGAGTCCTGGCTGGAGCTGTGGGACCGGCGCGGCCCGGGCGAGGACCGGCTGCTGCCCGGCTACGGCTGGATCTTCGGCATGGGCGACGGCACGTCGAACGTGGGCCTCGGCATCCTCAACTCCTCCAAGGCGTTCCGCGAGCTGGACTGGCGCGAGGTCCTCAAGGCCTGGTGCGCGTCCATGCCGGAGGACTGGGGCTACACGCCGGAGAACATGACGACGCCGATCCGCGGCGCCGCCCTCCCCATGGCCTTCAACCGCCAGCCGCACTACACCAAGGGCCTGCTCCTGGTCGGCGACGCGGGCGGCCTGGTCAACCCGTTCAACGGCGAGGGCATCGCGTACGCCATGGAGTCCGGGCAGATCGCCGCGGACGTCATCGTGCAGGCCCACGCCCGCGCCTCGGACGCCCAGCGTGAACTGGCCCTCCAGCGCTACCCGAAGGTCCTCAAGGACACCTACGGCGGCTACTACACGCTGGGCCGCGCCTTCGTGAAGATGATCGGCAACCCGAAGGTCATGAAGATCGCGACGCAGCGCGGCCTGACCCACCCGGTCCTGATGAAGTTCACGCTGAAGATGCTGGCGAACCTGACGGATCCGACGGGCGGCGACGCGATGGACCGCATCATCAACGGCCTGAGCAAGGTCGCCCCGAAGGCCTGACGGCCTGGCCTGATTTGTCCTCGTCGGGTGCTCGGGCGCAGGGTGGACGCATGATTCTCATCGTCGTGAAGTTCACCGCCAAGCCCGAGCACGCCGGCTCCTGGCTGGAGAAGACTGCCGCGTTCACCGCGGCCACCCGCGCGGAGGAGGGCAACCTCTTCTTCGACTGGTCCCGCAGTGTCGAGGACCCGCACCAGTTCGTCCTCGTCGAGGGCTTCCGGGACGCGGCGGCGGGCGCCGCCCATGTCGCCACCGACCACTTCAAGGCCGGTCTGGAGTCGATGGCCCCGCTGCTCGCCCGCACCCCGGAGATCATCCACTGCGACATCCCGAACGAGGGCTTCGGGCCGATGGGCGAACTGGCCGTCGAGAACTGACCCTTACGCCCCCGGTTGCGCCGGTTGCGGCTTTTCACGGCAAAGGCCGCCGTGCCCCTTTCGCGGGGTACGGCGGCCTTCGTCGTATGTGTGCGGGTACCTCAGAGGACGCGGACCGCGCCGCTCGCCGGGTAGCCGGACAGGTCCTGGATGACGACGCCCTTCGAGGGGTTCGCGGCGTCCAGGTACTGGCCGTTGCCGATGTAGACACCGACGTGGTACGCCGAGCCGGCGCCGCCCCAGTACAGGAGGTCGCCCACCTGGATGTTGGAGAGGGAGACCGGGGTGCCGAAGGTGGACTGCTCCTGCGAGGTGCGGGGCAGGTCCACGCCGGCCTGGCGGAACGCGGCCTGGGTCAGACCGGAGCAGTCCCAGGAGTTGGGGCCGGTGCCGCCCATGACGTAGGCGTCGCCGAGCTGGGCCTTCAGGAAGCCGATGACGGCGCCCACGGAGCCGCTGGCGGGCGCGGGGGCCTCGGCCGTGGCGGACGCCGTGGAGAGCGTGCTGCGCTCGCTGGAGCGGGAAGCGGCGGCCTCGGCGGCCTCGCGCTCGGCCTTCGCCTTGGCGGCGGCCTCGGCCTTCTTCTTGGCCTCGGCCTTCTTCTCGGCGGAGAGCTGGTCCTTCTTCGCCTGGTCGGCGGCCTTGGCGAACGCCTCGTCGCGCTCGGCCTGGAGCTGGTAGTTCGCCGCGGCCTGCTGTGTGGCGTCCGCCGACTCGGCGACCTGCGAGGCGAGGTCGGAGGTCAGCGTGGGCATCTCGATGGTCTGCGTCACGGGCTCTGCAGCGTTCGCCGCACCGGACGCACCAGCGACTGCCAGGGTGCTGAGGACGCCACCGGTAACTCCGGCGCGCAGGGCCAGCTTCGAGGCGCTGCGGCGGGGCTTCCGGTGGCTGGGTATGTGAGCGGTGTGGGACATGAGTACAACCGCTATCAGGGCTTCACCGTTCCCTTCAAGAAACGTGTGGTGCGCCACAGTTGTGAAACCGAGACGTGAATCCCGGGCGTGGCGGCCCTTATTGACGCCGTAACGGGCAATCCGGACAGTGCCGTACAGCGCTGTGATCATTGGGTTTCCGCGATACGCCCGAATTGCCCGACGCTTACCACTCGTTGAGGCTGTTGGCCAAGCCCGGTTTCCGAGCCGTTACGTACCACGTGACGCAGGTCACACAGATACCCCTAAGGGGAGTGCTTGCGTCCACCTAGGGGTCCCCATGTCCCTCTGATGTGTGAACGGGATCCACTATCAGCCAGTCGCGTCCAGCGCCAATTTGTCTGCCGAGGCGATGGCTTGATAGTGCACCGAGGCTTCTACCAGCAGTAACGCGGCAAGTTGTCACCTCTGGTGATCACTCAGGTGCTTCGCGTGTGAAGATCACCGCTCATCCGACTTCATGATCCTTCGTCAGGTGGTGGAGATCACAAACTAGTTGGCGCACCCCGTGTCGCAGATCACAGAGTCCCGGGCATAGGATGCGGGACACGTCGGGCTTGTGACCTGCTTCACATGTAAGCGATCTTCGGATCGCGCGCAGGGGAAGAGGGGTCCCGAGTCCGTTGCAACCGCCAGCAGTCAGCGCCGACTGAGAGGAGCGAGGAGCGGTGAACGCGTATGCGCCCATCCTCGTACTGGGAGCCCTCGGGGCAGGCTTTGCGATCTTCTCCGTGGTCATGGCCACGCTTATCGGTCCAAAGCGGTACAACCGGGCGAAGCTCGAAGCGTACGAGTGCGGCATCGAGCCCACCCCCACGCCGGCCGGCGGCGGGCGCTTCCCCATCAAGTACTACCTGACGGCGATGCTCTTCATCGTCTTCGACATCGAGATCGTCTTCCTCTACCCCTGGGCCGTCTCCTTCGACGCCCTGGGGCTTTTCGGGCTCGTGGAGATGCTGCTCTTCGTGCTCACCGTCTTCGTCGCCTACGCGTACGTGTGGCGGCGCGGCGGCCTGGAATGGGACTGAGCCCCCGTACAGGGGAGGACAGGAGTCACTGAGCTATGGGACTCGAAGAAAAGCTGCCGAGCGGATTCCTGCTGACCACCGTCGAGCAGGCCGCGGGATGGGTGCGCAAGTCGTCCGTCTTCCCCGCCACGTTCGGGCTCGCGTGCTGCGCCATCGAGATGATGACGACCGGCGCGGGCCGCTACGACCTGGCGCGGTTCGGCATGGAGGTGTTCCGCGGATCGCCCCGCCAGGCGGACCTGATGATCGTCGCCGGACGCGTGAGCCAGAAGATGGCCCCCGTCCTGCGCCAGGTCTACGACCAGATGCCCAACCCCAAGTGGGTCATCTCCATGGGTGTCTGCGCCTCGTCCGGCGGGATGTTCAACAACTACGCGATCGTGCAGGGCGTCGACCACGTCGTGCCGGTGGACATCTACCTGCCCGGCTGCCCGCCGCGGCCCGAGATGCTGATGGACGCGATCCTCAAGCTCCATCAGAAGATCCAGACCTCCAAGCTCGGCGTGAACGCCGAGGAGGCGGCCCGCGAGGCGGAGGAAGCGGCGCTCAAGGCGCTCCCGACGATCGAGATGAAGGGGCTGCTGCGGTGAGCGGCGAGAACAACGGGGTGAACCCCGAGAAGGACCTCAGCGCCTCCAACCTCCCGGGGCAGCGAGGCGACCAGGGTGAGGAGATCCGCGTCCAGCGCGGCATGTTCGGCGCCAACAATGGTGGCGATACGTCGGGTTACGGCGGACTTGTCCGCTCGATCCGGCTGCCCGGCGAGGCGGTCCGCCCCTACGGCGGCTGGTTCGACGAGGTCGCCGACGAGCTGGAGGGCGCCCTGGAGGAACAGGGCCTCGTCCCCGAGAACGCCATCGACAAGACGGTCGTCGACCGCGACGAGCTCACCTTCCACATCGAGCGTGAGCACCTGGTGCGGGTCGCCCAGACGCTGCGCGACGACCCGGCGCTCCGCTTCGAACTGTGCACCGGCGTCTCCGGCGTGCACTACCCGGGGGACAAGGGCCGCGAGCTGCACTGCGTGTACCACCTGCGCTCGCTCACCCACGGCCGGCTGATCCGCCTGGAGGTGTCGCTGCCGGACACGGACCCGCACGTCCCGTCCCTGGTCTCCGTGTATCCCACGAACGACTGGCACGAGCGCGAGACGTACGACTTCTTCGGCATCGTCTTCGACGGCCACCCCGCGCTGACGCGGATCATGATGCCGGACGACTGGCAGGGCTTCCCGCAGCGCAAGGACTACCCGCTCGGCGGCATCCCCGTCGAGTACAAGGGCGCCCAGATCCCGGCTCCGGACCAGCGGAGGTCGTACAGCTGATGTCTACTCCTTCTGCATCGCCCCGCGAGACCACCGAAGGTGCCGTCTACACGGTCACCGGCGGCGACTGGGACGAGGTCGTCCAGTCCGCGGTCAAGTCCGACGACGAGCGCATCATCGTCAACATGGGTCCCCAGCACCCGTCCACGCACGGCGTGCTGCGGCTGATCCTGGAGATCGACGGCGAGACGGTCACCGAGGCCCGCTGCGGCATCGGCTACCTGCACACGGGCATCGAGAAGAACCTCGAGTACCGCACGTGGACGCAGGGCACCACGTTCGTGACCCGCATGGACTACCTGACGCCGTTCTACAACGAGACGGCGTACTGCCTCGCCGTCGAGAAGCTGCTCGGCATCACCGACGAGATCCCCGACCGGGCCTCCGTCATCCGCGTGCTCCTCATGGAGCTGAACCGGATGTCCTCGCACCTCGTCGCCATCGCCACCGGCGGCATGGAGCTCGGCGCGACCACGATCATGATCTACGGCTTCCGCGATCGTGAACTGATTCTCGACATCTACGAGCTCATCACCGGCCTGCGCATGAACCACGCGTACATCCGGCCCGGCGGACTCGCCCAGGACCTGCCGCCCGGCGCGGTGGACCAGCTGCGCGAGTTCGTGAAGAAGATGAAGAAGAACCTGCCGGAGTACGACAAGCTCGCCACCGGCAACCCCATCTTCAAGGCCCGTATGCAGGACGTCGGCTACCTCGACCTGGCCGGCTGCATGGCCCTCGGCGCCACCGGACCGATCCTGCGCTCGGCGGGCCTGCCGCACGACCTGCGCAAGACCGACCCGTACTGCGGCTACGAGAACTACGACTTCGAGATCCCGACCGCCGACACCTGCGACTCCTACGGACGCTTCCTGATCCGCCTGGAGGAGATGCGCCAGTCGCTGCGCATCGTCGAGCAGTGCCTGGACCGGCTCGCCCCGGGCCCGGTCATGGTCGGCGACAAGAAGATCGCCTGGCCCGCCCAGCTGGCCCTCGGGCCCGACGGGCTCGGCAACTCGCTCGACCACATCAAGAACATCATGGGCACCTCCATGGAGGCCCTCATCCACCACTTCAAGCTGGTGACCGAGGGCTTCCGCGTCCCGCCGGGACAGGCGTACGCCGCCGTGGAGTCGCCCAAGGGCGAGCTCGGGGTGCACGCCGTGTCCGACGGCGGCACCCGCCCCTTCCGGGTCCACTTCCGCGACCCGTCCTTCACCAACCTGCAGGCCATGGCGGCGATGTGCGAGGGCGGCCAGGTCGCCGACGTCATCGTCGCCGTCGCCTCCATCGACCCCGTGATGGGAGGCGTCGACCGGTGACCACCAGTTCTTCGGAGCAGGGCGTCAGCCTGGGCATGCCGCAACTGCCCGCGCCCGCTTACCCGGACGACGTCCGCGCCCGCCTGGAGGCCGACGCGCGCGAGATCATCGCCCGCTACCCCGGCTCCCGCTCGGCGCTCCTGCCGATGCTGCACCTCGTGCAGGCGGAGGAGGGGCACGTCACGCGCACCGGCATGCAGTTCTGCGCGGACCTGCTCGACCTCACCACCGCCGAGGTCACCGCCGTCGCGACCTTCTACACGATGTACCGCAGGAAGCCGAGCGGCGACTACCAGGTCGGCGTCTGCACCAACACCCTGTGCGCGGTCATGGGCGGCGACGCCATCTTCGAGACGCTCCAGGAGCACCTCGGCGTCGGCAACAACGGCACCACCGAGGACGGCAAGATCACGCTGGAGCACATCGAGTGCAACGCCGCTTGTGATTTCGCTCCCGTGGTGATGGTCAACTGGGAGTTCTTCGACAACCAGACGCCGCAGTCCGCCACGCGCCTGGTCGACGACCTGCGCGCCGGCGCCGAGGTGTCGCCCACCCGCGGCGCCCCGCTGTGCACCTTCAAGGAGACCGCGCGCATCCTCGCCGGCTTCCCCGACGCGCGCGAAGGCGCCGTCGAGGCCGGCGGCAGCGCGGGCCCCGCCTCGCTCGTCGGCCTGCGCCTGGCCAAGGGCGAGACCCCGCCCGCCCGCGTGGTCCACCCGCGCGCGGCGGCGCCCGAGGGCGAACAGCCCCACGAGCCCTCGCCCACCGAGCACCTGAGCTCGCACGACGCGCCGCAGGACACATCGGCCTCCGACCCCGACCACCCCGCGGGTCCGACCGCCGAGGAGGGGGAGTGATGACCTTGGCAGCCGAGATCGAGAACAACGAGTCCAGCCCCGAGAAGCTGCTCGCGCCGGTCCTGTCGGCGTTCTGGGACGAGGACCGCTCCTGGTCCCTGGACGTCTACCGCCGACACGAGGGCTACGAGGGCCTGCGCAAGGCCCTCGCGATGACGCCGGACGACCTCATCGCCTACGTGAAGGACTCGGGCCTGCGCGGACGCGGCGGCGCGGGCTTCCCCACCGGCATGAAGTGGCAGTTCATCCCGCAGGGCGACGGCAAGCCGCACTACCTCGTGGTCAACGCCGACGAGTCGGAGCCGGGGACCTGCAAGGACATCCCGCTCCTGTACGCCAACCCGCACAGCCTCATCGAGGGCATCGTGATCGCCTGCTACGCGATCCGCTCCGAGCACGCCTTCATCTACCTGCGCGGCGAAGTGGTCCCCGTACTGCGTCGTCTGCACGAGGCCGTCCGCGAGGCGTACGACGCCGGCTTCCTCGGCGAGAACATCCTGGGGTCCGGCCTCAACCTCGAACTCACCGTGCACGCGGGCGCGGGCGCGTACATCTGCGGTGAGGAGACCGCACTCCTGGACTCGCTCGAAGGACGCCGCGGCCAGCCCCGGCTGCGTCCCCCCTTCCCCGCGGTCGCCGGTCTGTACGCGTGCCCCACTGTCGTGAACAACGTCGAGTCCATCGCCTCGGTTCCCGCGATCGTGAACCGCGGCAAGGACTGGTTCAAGTCGATGGGCAGCGAGAAGTCCCCGGGCTTCACGCTCTACTCGCTCAGCGGCCACGTCGCCTCGCCCGGCCAGTACGAGGCCCCGCTCGGCATCACGCTGCGCCAGCTCCTCGACATGAGCGGCGGCATGCGGCCCGGCCACCGCCTCAAGTTCTGGACCCCCGGCGGCAGTTCCACCCCGATGTTCACCGAGGAGCACCTCGACGTGCCCCTCGACTACGAGGGCGTCGGCGCCGCCGGATCCATGCTCGGCACCAAGGCCCTGCAGTGCTTCGACGAGACCACCTGCGTCGTGCGCGCCGTCACCCGCTGGACCGAGTTCTACGCCCACGAGTCCTGCGGCAAGTGCACGCCCTGCCGCGAAGGCACGTACTGGCTCGTCCAGTTGCTGCGCGACATCGAGGCCGGCAAGGGCTCCATGGACGACCTCGACAAGCTGAGCGACATCGCCGACAACATCAACGGCAAGTCGTTCTGCGCCCTCGGCGACGGCGCCGCCTCGCCGATCTTCTCCTCGCTCAAGTACTTCCGCGAGGAGTACGAGCAGCACATCACGGGCAAGGGCTGCCCCTTCGACCCGGCCAAGTCGACCCTGTGGGCCGACCAGCACCGCACGGAGGTGAACGCATGACTGTGACCACGGGCGCTCCCTCCGGGGGCGGCGCGGCGGCGGTCCCGCCCGAGGACGTCGTCTCGTTGACGATCGACGGCATCGAGATCAGCGTCCCCAAGGGGACCCTGGTCATCCGCGCCGCCGAACTGCTCGGCATCGAGATCCCCCGGTTCTGCGACCACCCGCTCCTCGACCCGGCCGGCGCCTGCCGCCAGTGCATCGTCGAGGTCGAGGGCCAGCGCAAGCCGATGGCCTCCTGCACCATCACCTGTACCGACGGCATGGTCGTCAAGAGCCAGCTCTCCTCCCCGGTCGCCGAGAAGGCGCAGAAGGGGGTCATGGAGCTGCTGCTCATCAACCACCCCCTGGACTGCCCGGTCTGCGACAAGGGCGGCGAGTGCCCGCTGCAGAACCAGGCGATGTCGCACGGCCAGGGCGACTCGCGCTTCGAGGGCAAGAAGCGCACCTACGAGAAGCCGGTCGCGATCTCCACCCAGGTGCTGCTCGACCGCGAGCGGTGCGTCCTGTGCGCCCGCTGCACCCGCTTCTCGAACCAGATCGCGGGCGACCCGATGATCGAGCTGATCGAGCGCGGCGCGCTCCAGCAGGTCGGCACCGGCGAGGGCGACCCGTTCGAGTCGTACTTCTCCGGGAACACCATCCAGATCTGCCCCGTCGGCGCGCTGACCTCGGCGGCGTACCGATTCCGCTCCCGGCCCTTCGACCTCGTCTCCTCGCCGTCGGTGTGCGAGCACTGTGCGGGCGGCTGCGCCACCCGCACCGACCACCGGCGCGGCAAGGTCATGCGCCGCCTCGCGGCGAACGACCCCGAGGTCAACGAGGAGTGGATCTGCGACAAGGGCCGCTTCGGCTTCCGGTACGCGCAGAAGCCCGACCGGCTCACCACCCCGCAGGTGCGCGACGCCGAGACCGGTGAACTGCGCGCCGCGTCCTGGCCGGAGGCCCTGGAGGCCGCCGCGCGCGGGCTCACCGAGGCGCGCGGCCGGGCCGGTGTCCTCACCGGCGGCCGGCTCACCGTCGAGGACGCCTACGCGTACAGCAAGTTCACCCGGGTCGCGCTCGCCACGAACGACATCGACTTCCGCGCGCGCGTGCACAGCGGTGAGGAGTCCGACTTCCTCGCCGCGCGCGTCGCCGGACGGGGCCGCGACCTCGACGGCAGCGGCGTCACGTACACGAAGCTGGAGCAGGCGCCCGCCGTGCTGCTCGTCGGCTTCGAGTCCGAGGAGGAGGCGCCCGGCGTCTTCCTGAAGCTCCGCAAGGCGTGGCGCGGGCACGGCCAGAAGGTGTTCTCGCTGGCCACGCACGAGACGCGCGGCCTGGAGAAGGCGGGTGGCACGCTGCTGCCGGCTGCGCCCGGCACCGAGACCGAGTGGCTGGACGCGCTCGCCTCCGGCGTCGGCCTGGAGACCGGGGGAGCGGCCGCCGCCGAGGCGCTGCGCTCCGAGGGTGCGGTCATCGTCGTCGGCGAGCGGCTCGCGGCCGTCGCGGGCGGCCTCACCGCCGCCGTACGGGCCGCGTCCGCGACCGGCGCGCAGCTGGTGTGGATCCCGCGCCGGGCCGGTGAGCGCGGCGCGATCGAGGCCGGGGCGCTGCCCTCGCTGCTGCCGGGCGGCCGCCCTGCGACCGACCCGCGCGCGCGGGAGGAGGTCGCCGCCGTGTGGGGGGTGGCCGAACTCCCGCACAGCTACGGGCGCGACACGGGCCAGATCGTGGAGGCCGCCGCGGGCGGCGCGCTGCGGGCCCTCGTGGTGGCCGGCGTCGAGATCGCCGACCTGCCCGACCCGGCACGCGCGCGTGAAGCCCTTCACGAGGTCGGTTTCCTGGTCTCCCTGGAGCAGCGGCCGAGCGAGGTCACCGAGCACGCCGACGTCGTCCTTCCGGTGGCCGCGGTCGCCGAGAAGGCGGGCACGTTCCTCAACTGGGAGGGCCGGGCGCGGATGTTCGAGGCCGCGCTCAAGCCGGACCAGATGACCCGCCCCCTGGCGCCGACCGACCTGCGCGTGCTGCAGATGCTCGCCGACGCCATGGACGTCCACCTGGGCCTGCCGGACCTGCGTTCCGCCCGCTCCGAGCTGGACCGGCTCGGAGGCTGGGACGGACCGCACGCCACCGAGCCGCTGGAGACCGCGGTCGCGGCCCCGCGGCCCGCCGCGGGCGAGGCGGTCCTCGCCGGACACCGGCTGCTGCTCGACCTGGGCCGTCTCCAGGAGGGCGACGACGCGCTCGCCGGTACCCGGCACGCCGCCCACGCGCGCGTGTCGGCCGCGACGGCCGCCGAGGCGGGCGTCAAGGACGGCGACGTCCTCGCGGTCACCGGCAAGGCCGGCACCGTCGCACTGCCGCTCCAGGTCACGCAGATGCCCGACCGGGTGGTCTGGCTCCCGCTGAACTCCGTGGGCGGCGGCGTCGCCTCGGACACGGGCGCCGTCCCCGGCGACCTGGTGAAGATCGGCCCGGCCGTCGCAGCCGGCGCCCCGGAGGTGGAGTCATGAGCCCGACGGCACTGCACCCGCTCGCCCTCGAAGACCTGTCCATGTTCGGCCGCGACCCCTGGTGGCTGGTCCTCGTCAAGGCGGTGTTCTGCTTCGCCTTCCTGATGGTGACCGTGCTGTTCTCCATCGTGTGGGAGCGCAAGGTCGTCGCCTGGATGCAGCTGCGCATCGGCCCGAACCGGCACGGCCCCTGGGGCATGCTCCAGTCGCTCGCCGACGGCATCAAGCTGATGCTCAAGGAAGACGTCATCGTCAAGCGCGCGGACAAGGTGGTCTACGTCCTCGCGCCGATCGTCGCGGCCATCCCGGCCTTCATGGCGATCGCGGTGATCCCCTTCGGACCCGCCGACAACGAGATCTCGATCTTCGGCACGCGCACCACGATGCAGCTCACCGACCTGCCGATCGCGATGCTCTACGTCCTCGCGGTCGCCTCGGTCGGCATCTACGGCATCGTCCTCGCCGGCTGGTCCTCCGGCTCCACGTACCCGCTGCTCGGCGGCCTGCGCTCCTGCGCGCAGATGATCTCCTACGAGATCGCGATGGGCGCCGCGTTCGCCTCGGTCTTCCTGTACTCGGGCTCGATGTCCACCTCGGAGATCGTCGCCCAGCAGCACGACCGCTGGTACATCGTGCTGCTGCCCGTCTCGTTCCTCATCTACATCGTGACGATGGTCGGTGAGACGAACCGCGCGCCGTTCGACATGCCGGAGTCCGAGGGCGACCTCGTGGGCGGCTTCAACACCGAGTACTCGTCCATCAAGTTCGCGATGTTCATGCTCGCCGAGTACGTGAACATGGTGACGGTCTCCGCGGTGTCCGTGACGCTCTTCCTGGGCGGCTGGCGCGCACCGTGGCCGATCTCCACGTTCTGGGAGGGCGCGAACCACGGCTGGTGGCCGATGCTCTGGTTCGTCGTCAAGGTCCAGCTGCTGCTGTTCTTCTTCATCTGGCTGCGCGGCACGCTCCCGCGTGTGCGCTACGACCAGCTGATGAAGCTCGGCTGGAAGGTCCTCATCCCGGTCTCCGTGGTGTGGCTGATGCTCGTCGCCACCGTGCGGACGCTGCAGAACGAGAACTACGACTTCGCCGAGATCGCCCTCTACGTGGGCGGCGGCATCCTCGTGCTCCTGCTGCTCTCGTTCGTCGTGGACATCTTCCGCGACCGGGGCGCCAAGCAGGCCGAGGCCGAGGCGGCGGCGAAACCGGCGGCCTTCGACCCGATGGCGGGCGGATTCCCGGTGCCACCGCTGCCCGGACAGTCCCTGCCGCCCGTGCCGCGCCGACGCTCGCGCCGCGAGGGCGAGTTGATTGTCAGTGGCGGCCCCGATACTCAGAGTGACGCGTCACTCGGCGGATCTCGTGACGGAAAGGAGGCGTCCGATGGCTGACGAGAAGAACGAGATGAGCGAGAAGAACGAGAAGGACACAGCGCCCGGGTTCATGAACCCTGTCGCAGGCTTCGGCGTGACCTTCAAGGCCATGTTCAAGAAGCGGCTGACCGAGCAGTACCCGGAGCAACCGAAGACCACTGCTCCCCGCTTCCACGGCAGGCACCAGCTCAACCGCCATCCGGACGGCCTGGAGAAGTGCGTCGGCTGCGAGCTGTGCGCGTGGGCCTGCCCGGCGGACGCCATCTACGTGGAGGGCGCGGACAACACGGAGGAGGAGCGTTACTCCCCGGGTGAGCGCTACGGCCGCGTCTACCAGATCAACTACGCCCGCTGCATCCTGTGCGGCCTGTGCATCGAGGCGTGCCCCACGCGCGCGCTGACGATGACGAACGAGTTCGAACTCGCGGACAGCAGCCGGGCCAACCTGATCTACACCAAGGAGCAGCTGCTCGCCGGCCTCGAAGACACCATGGTCGACACCCCGCACGCGATCTACCCGGGGATGGACGAACAGGACTACTACCGGGGCCTGGTGACCGAGGCCGCGCCCGGCACCGAGCGCCAGGTGGCCGTCTCCAAGGGCGAGAAGCCTCAGGAAGAGGAGGTGGAGGCATGAGCGCGCAACTGGCCGCCTACACCACCTCGACCGGTGAAGCCTTCCAGTTCTGGGTCCTCGGCACCGTCGCCGTCATCGGCGCCCTGTGCACGATCCTGATGAAGAAGGCCGTGCACAGCGCCCTGTGCCTGGCCGGGACCATGATCATCCTCGCGGTGTTCTACCTGGCCAACGGGGCGTACTTCCTGGGCATCGTCCAGATCGTCGTCTACACGGGCGCGATCATGATGCTGTTCCTCTTCGTGGTCATGCTCGTCGGTGTCACCGCCGCCGACTCCCTGAAGGAGACCATCAAGGGGCAGCGCTGGCTCGCCGCCCTGTGCGGGATCGGCTTCGGCGTCCTGCTGATCGCGGGGATCGGGAACGCGTCGCTGACGCAGTTCACCGGCCTCGGCCAGGCGAACGCGAACGGGAACGTGGAGGGCCTCGCCGCCCTCATCTTCACCAAGTACGTCTTCGCCTTCGAGATCACCGGCGCCCTGCTCATCACGGCGACCGTCGGCGCGATGGTGCTCACGCACCGGGAGCGCACCGAGCGGGCCAAGACCCAGCGCGAGCTGGCCGAGCAGCGCGTCCGCGAGGGCAAGCACCTGCCGCCGCTGCCCGCCCCCGGCGTCTACGCCCGGCACAACGCGGTGGACATCGCGGGCCTGCTGCCCGACGGCACCCCGTCGGAGCTCACGGTCATGCAGACGCTGCGCGAGCGCGGCCAGATCCGGGACGTGTCCGGTGAGGCGCTCAGCGACCTCAAGGCCCTGGAGCAGCGTTCGGCCGAGCGGCTGGAGCGCGGCTCCCGCGACAAGGCAGAGGAGGCGTCGAAGTGAATCCGGTCAACTACCTGTATCTCGCCGCCCTGTTGTTCACGATCGGCGCCACCGGCGTGCTCATCAGGCGGAACGCGATCGTCGTGTTCATGTGCATCGAGCTGATGCTGAACGCGTGCAACCTCGCGTTCGTCGCGTTCTCCCGGATGCACGGCAATCTCGACGGCCAGATCATCGCGTTCTTCACGATGGTCGTCGCCGCCGCGGAGGTCGTGGTCGGGCTCGCGATCATCGTGTCGCTGTTCCGTACCCGCCACTCGGCCTCGGTCGACGACGCCGGCCTGATGAAGCTGTAAGGGGTCGCAACCAGTGGAGAACTTGATTGCGCTGCTGGTAGCGGCGCCACTGCTCGGAGCGGCCGTCCTGCTCTGCGGCGGACGGGCACTGGACCGGGTGGGTCATCTGCTCGGCACCGTGTTCGCGGCCGCCTCCTTCGTGATCGCCGTCGTGCTCTTCTCCGATCTGCTGGGCAAGGGCCCGGAGGACCGCACGCTCGCCCAGCACCTGTTCAGCTGGATCCCCGTCGAGGGCTTCCAGGCGGACGTCGCGTTCCAGCTCGACCAGCTGTCGATGACGTTCGTGCTGCTGATCTCCGGTGTGGGCACGCTGATCCACATCTACTCGATCGGGTACATGGAGCACGACGAGCGGCGCCGCCGCTTCTTCGGCTACCTGAACCTGTTCCTCGCGGCGATGCTCCTGCTGGTGCTCGCCGACAACTACCTGCTCCTGTACGTCGGCTGGGAGGGCGTGGGCCTCGCCTCGTACCTGCTCATCGGCTTCTGGCAGCACAAGCCGAGCGCGGCCACCGCCGCGAAGAAGGCGTTCCTGGTCAACCGTGTCGGCGACATGGGCCTGTCGATCGCGATCATGCTGATGTTCACGACCTTCGGCACCTTCGCCTTCGGCCCCGTGCTCGGCAGCGTCGGCGACACCTCCGAGGGCAAGCTCACCGCGATCGGCCTGATGCTGCTGCTCGCCGCGTGCGGCAAGTCGGCGCAGGTGCCGCTGCAGTCCTGGCTCGGGGACGCGATGGAGGGCCCGACCCCGGTCTCGGCCCTCATCCACGCCGCGACCATGGTGACCGCGGGTGTCTACCTGATCGTCCGCTCCGGCGCGATCTTCAACGGGGCGCCGGACGCCCAGCTGGTCGTCACCATCGTCGGTGCGGTCACGCTGCTGTTCGGTGCGATCGTCGGTTGCGCGAAGGACGACATCAAGAAGGCGCTGGCCGGCTCGACGATGTCGCAGATCGGCTACATGATCCTCGCCGCGGGCCTCGGCCCCATCGGCTACGTGTTCGCGATCATGCACCTGGTGACGCACGGCTTCTTCAAGGCCGGGCTCTTCCTCGGCGCCGGTTCGGTCATGCACGGCATGAACGACGAGGTCGACATGCGCAAGTACGGCGCCCTGCGCAAGTACATGCCGGTCACCTTCGTGACGTTCGGCCTCGGCTACCTGGCCATCATCGGCTTCCCGGGCCTGTCGGGCTTCTTCTCCAAGGACAAGATCATCGAGGCGGCCTTCGCGAAGGGCGGGACCGAGGGCTGGATCCTCGGCTCCGTCGCGCTGCTGGGCGCCGCGATCACCGCGTTCTACATGACCCGCGTGATGATCATGACGTTCTTCGGCGAGAAGCGCTGGCAGCCGGACGCGGACGGCCACGAGCCGCACCCGCACGAGTCGCCCTCGTCCATGACGATCCCGATGATCGTCCTCGCGTTCGGCTCGGTCTTCGCCGGTGGCTTCTTCTCCCTCGGGGACCGCTTCCTCAACTGGCTGGAGCCGGTCACCGGTCACGACCACGGGCACGCGCCGATCAGCGCGGCCGCGGTCACCGGGGCCACCATGGTGTGCCTCGTGATCGGCGTGGGCATCGCCTGGCTCCAGTACGGGCGCCGCGCGGTCCCCGTCGTCGCCCCGCGCGGCTCGCTGCTCACCCGGGCCGCCCGCCGCGACCTCCTCCAGGACGACTTCAACCACGTCGTCCTCGTACGCGGCGGCGAGCACCTCACCCGCTCGCTCGTCTACGTGGACCACACCCTGGTCGACGGGGTGGTCAACGGGACGGCGGCCTCGGTCGGCGGACTCTCCGGCCGGCTGCGCAAGCTCCAGAACGGCTACGTGCGCTCGTACGCCGTCTCGATGTTCGGCGGTGCGGCACTCATCGTCGCCGCGACCCTGCTGATGAGGGCGGTCTGATACCGATGTCCTTTCCTCTGCTGACAGCGACGGCGGCGCTCCCGGCCGTGGGGGCGATCGTCACGGCCGCCGTGCCGGCGAAACAGCGCACCGCGGCCAAGTGGCTCGCGCTGCTGTTCTCGGTCGCGACACTCGCGGTCGCGGCGGTGGTCGCGGTCCGCTTCGACCCGACCGGCGACCGCTACCAACTCACCGAGTCCCACACCTGGATCAAGGACTTCGGCGTCCGCTACGAGCTGGGCGTGGACGGCATCGGGGTGGCGCTCATCGCGCTGACCGCGCTGCTCATCCCGTTCGTGATCCTGGCCGGCTGGCACGACGCCGACCCCCAGGAGACCGGCAGCTCACGCTGGCGGCCGACGCAGGGCTTCTTCGCCCTGATCCTCCTGGTCGAGGCGATGGTGATCCTCTCCTTCGAGGCCACCGACGTCTTCCTCTTCTACATCTTCTTCGAGGCCATGCTCATCCCGATGTACTTCCTCATCGGAGGCTTCGGGGACCGCGCGGGCCCGCACGGCGAGAAGGAGGCCGCGACCCAGCGCTCGTACGCGGCGGTCAAGTTCCTCCTCTACAACCTCGTCGGCGGCCTCATCATGCTGGCGGCCGTCATCGGCCTCTACGTGGTCGCGGGGAACTTCTCGCTCCAGGAGATCGCCACCGCCCGCGCGAACGGCTCCCTGGAGATGGCGACCAGCACCGAGCGCTGGCTCTTCCTCGGCTTCTTCTTCGCCTTCGCGGTGAAGGCCCCGCTGTGGCCGCTGCACACCTGGCTGCCGAACGCGATGGGCGAGGCCACGGCCCCGGTCGCCGTGCTCATCACGGCCGTGGTCGACAAGGTCGGCACCTTCGCGATGCTCCGTTTCTGCCTCCAGCTCTTCCCGGAGGCCAGCAAGTGGGCGACGCCGGCGATCCTCGTCCTGGCGCTCATCAGCATCGTCTACGGGGCGCTGCTCGCCGTCGGCCAGCGCGACATCAAGCGCCTGGTCGCCTACGCGTCGATCTCGCACTTCGGCTTCATCATCATGGGCATCTTCGCGATGACCAGCCAGGGCCAGTCCGGCGCGACGCTCTACATGGTCAACCACGGCATCTCGACGGCCGCGCTCATGCTGGTCGCCGGATTCCTGATCTCGCGCCGCGGCTCGCGCCTCATCGCCGACTACGGGGGCGTGCAGAAGGTCGCCCCGGTGCTCGCCGGCACCTTCCTGATCGGCGGCCTGGCGACCCTGTCGCTGCCCGGACTCGCCCCGTTCGTCAGCGAGTTCCTGGTCCTGGTCGGCACGTTCACGCGCTACCCGGTCATCGGGATCATCGCGACCTTCGGCATCGTCCTCGCCGCGCTCTACACGCTGGTCCTCTACCAGCGCACCATGACCGGCCCGGTGAAGCCGTCGACCGAGGGCATCACGGACCTCCGGGTGCGTGAGCTCGCGGTCGTGGTCCCGCTGATCGGCGTACTGATCTTCCTCGGTGTGTACCCGAAGCCGCTCACCGAGCTGGTGAACCCGGCGGTCAAGCACACCCTGTCCGACGTCCACAAGAAGGACCCGAAGCCGGAAGTGGAGGCGGCTCACAAATGAGTGCTCTCGTGACTGCCCCGACCGTCCACACCCTGTGGACAGCGGCGGCCGACCCGATCGCGAAGATCGACGCGCCGAAGATCGAGTACGCGCAGCTGTCCCCGACGCTGATCGTGATCGGCGCCGCGGTCCTCGGCATCCTCGTCGAGGCCTTCGTCCCGCGCAGGCAGCGCTACTACGCGCAGGCATTCCTGGCGATCGTCGCGATCGCCGCCGCGTTCGCGGCCGTCGTCGGCCTCGCCGCCGGCGGATACGGGACGACCAAGGCGCACATCGCGGCCATGGGCGCGATCGCCGTCGACGGACCGGCCCTCTTCCTCCAGGGGACCATTCTGCTCGCCGGACTCGTCTCGATCTTCACGTTCGCCGAGCGTCGGCTCGACCCGGAGGCGCACGGCAACCGCGTCGACTCGTTCGCCGCGCAGGCCGCCGCCGTGCCCGGCAGCGACAGCGAGAAGGCCGCGGTCAAGGCCGGGTTCACCACCACCGAGGTGTTCCCGCTCGCCCTGTTCGCGATCGGCGGCATGCTGGTCTTCCCCGCGGCGAACGACCTGCTGACCCTGTTCATCGCCCTGGAAGTCTTCTCGCTCCCGCTGTACCTGCTGTGCGCCGTGGCCCGCCGCAAGCGGCTCATGTCGCAGGAGGCCGCGGTCAAGTACTTCCTGCTCGGCGCCTTCGCCTCCGCGTTCACCCTCTTCGGCATCGCGCTCCTGTACGGCTACGCGGGCTCCGTCTCGTACGCCACGCTGGCCGAGGTCGTCGACGGCACCGTGCCGACCGTGAACCCGGCCCTCGCCGACACGATGGGCAACGACGCGCTGCTGCTCATCGGCATGGCGCTGGTCGTCATGGGGCTGCTCTTCAAGGTCGGCGCCGTGCCGTTCCACATGTGGACGCCCGACGTCTACCAGGGCGCCCCGACGCCGGTCACCGGCTTCATGGCGGCGGCCACCAAGGTCGCGGCCTTCGGCGCCCTGCTCCGGCTGCTCTACGTGGTGCTGCCGGGGATGCGCTGGGACTGGCGGCCGGTCATGTGGGCTGTGGCGATCGTCACGATGCTCGCCGGTGCGGTCGTCGCCATCACGCAGACCGACATCAAGCGGCTCCTCGCGTACTCGTCGATCGCGCACGCCGGCTTCATCCTCGCCGGTGTCATCGCGACGACCCCGCAGGGCGTCTCGTCGGTCCTCTTCTACCTCGCCGCGTACTCCTTCGTGACCATCGGCGCCTTCGCCGTCGTCACGCTGGTGCGCGACGCGGGCGGCGAGGCCACGCACCTGTCGAAGTGGGCGGGGCTCGGCCGGCGCTCGCCGCTGGTCGCCGCCGTCTTCGCCGTCTTCCTCCTCGCCTTCGCCGGCATCCCGCTGACCTCCGGCTTCGCCGGAAAGTTCGCGGTGTTCAAGGCGGCGGCCGAGGGCGGGGCGGGCGGTCTGGTCGTGGTCGGTGTGATCTCGTCCGCGATCGCCGCGTTCTTCTACATCCGCGTGATCGTCCTCATGTTCTTCAGCGAGCCCAAGGCGGACGGCCCGACCGTGGCCGTGCCGTCGCCGCTGACCATGATGACGATCGGTGTGGGTGTGGCGGTCACGATCGTGCTGGGCCTCGCGCCGCAGTACTTCCTGGACCTGGCGAGCCAGGCCGGGGTGTTCGTGCGGTAGCGCGGTCCTCGTTCGACCGTGTGTTCCTGTGCCCGGTGCCCTTGGGAGGGGGCGCCGGGCACCGGCATGTCCCGAGCCGCGTCCCGAGCCTGTGGATAACTTCGAGGGTTGTCGGTCCGGCCCCCTATCGTGGGTGCAGAGGTCGAGGCAGAGGTCGAGGCAAGGGGTCGGGGATGACGACGGGACAGAGGGTATGACTGAGGTGACGGAGCGCGAGGCCGTGCAGAGCGAGGCCCTCGCCACGCTCCACCGGGTGTTCGGCTACGACGCTTTCCGCGGTGAGCAGGAAGCGGTCATCGAGCACGTGGTGAGCGGCGGCGACGCGGTCGTGCTCATGCCGACCGGCGGCGGAAAGTCGCTGTGCTACCAGATCCCGGCCCTGGTCAGACCCGGTACGGGCATCGTCGTCTCGCCCCTGATCGCGCTCATGCAGGACCAGGTGGACGCGCTGCGGGCGCTCGGCGTGCGCGCCGGGTTCGTGAACTCGACGCAGGACTTCGACGAGCGCCGCACGGTCGAGGCCGAGTTCCTCGCGGGCGAGCTGGACCTGCTGTACCTGGCGCCCGAGCGGCTCCGTCTGGACTCCACCCTCGACCTCCTCTCGCGCGGCAAGATCTCCGTCTTCGCCATCGACGAGGCGCACTGTGTGGCGCAGTGGGGCCACGACTTCCGTCCCGACTACCTCACCCTGTCGGTGCTCGGGCAGCGCTGGCCGGACGTGCCGCGCATCGCGCTGACGGCGACCGCGACGCACGCGACGCACCAGGAGATCACCCAGCGGCTCGGCATGCCCGACGCCCGGCACTTCGTCGCGAGCTTCGACCGCCCCAACATCCAGTACCGGATCGTCCCCAAGGCCGACCCGAAGAAGCAGCTCCTGTCCTTCCTGCGCGCCGAGCACGAGGGTGACGCGGGCATCGTCTACTGCCTGTCGCGCAAGTCGGTCGAGGCCACCGCCGAGTACCTGTCGAAGAACGGGATCGAGGCCGTGCCGTACCACGCGGGCCTCGACGCGGGCACGCGTGCGGCGCACCAGTCGCGGTTCCTGCGCGAGGAGGGCCTCGTCGTCTGCGCGACCATCGCGTTCGGCATGGGCATCGACAAGCCGGACGTGCGCTTCGTGGCCCACCTGGATCTGCCGAAGTCCGTCGAGGGCTACTACCAGGAGACCGGCCGCGCGGGCCGCGACGGCCTCGCCTCCACGGCCTGGATGGCGTACGGGCTCCAGGACGTCGTGCAGCAGCGCAAGCTGATCAACATGGGGGAGGGCGACGAGGCGTTCCGGCGCCGGGCCTCCTCGCATCTGGACTCGATGCTGGCGCTGTGCGAGACGGCGCAGTGCCGGCGCGCCCAGCTCCTCACGTACTTCGGGCAGGAGGCCACCGAGTCCTGCGGCAACTGCGACACGTGCCTGACCCCGCCGGAGACCTGGGACGGGACCGTCGCCGCGCAGAAGATCCTCTCCACCGTGGTGCGGCTCGACCGGGAGCGGCGGCAGAAGTTCGGCGCGGGCCAGATCATCGACATCCTGCTCGGCAAGCGCACCGCGAAGGTGATCCAGTTCGACCACGACCAGCTCTCCGTGTTCGGCATCGGCGAGGAGCTGGCCGAGGCCGAATGGCGGGGCGTGGTGCGGCAGTTGCTGGCGCAGGGGCTGATCGCGGTCGAGGGTGAGTACGGGACGCTCGTGCTCACGGAGGAGAGCGGGTCGGTGCTCGGGCGGGAGCGGGAGGTGCGGCTGCGCAAGGAGGCGAAGCCGGTGTCCGCTCCGCGGGCCCGGCGGTCGAAGTCCGGGGGCGGTACCGCTGCCGCGGCGGCCGAGCTGCCCGCCGAGCTGGTGCCCGTCTTCGAGGCGCTGCGGGCCTGGCGGGGCGCCCAGGCGAAGGAGAACGGGGTTCCGGCGTACGTCATCTTCCATGACGCGACGCTGCGGGAGATCGCGGTGCGCCGGCCGGCGTCGGTCGCGGAACTCGGCACGATCGGTGGCGTCGGCGAGAAGAAGCTCGCGACGTGGGGGGAGGGCGTCCTCGCCGTTCTGGCCGGCCTCGACGGTGCCGAGGCGCCGTCCGCGCCGGAGCCCGAACCTCTCGACGAGGCCGAGCCTCCGGAGGACATCGACTGGTGACCCGGGGGTGGGGTGCGGGTTTCGTCTGCGGGTCCGGTGGGGCTTCTCGCGCAGTTCCCCGCGCCCCTGAAATGCATGGCGCTTCGCGCCGCATTTCCCCGATGGGGCACCGCCCCGATGGAGATCGCGCACGAAGTGCGCATCTCCAGGGGCGCGGGGAACTGCGCGACCAGCCCCCACCGGGCCCGCACCCGGTGACGAAGAAGCGTAGCTACGGCGCATCGCGGGTCGCGCGGGACGCATACGCTCTGACGTCCGCGTCAGCGTCCCGCACCGCCCGCGCCAGCGCATCCCGCGCGGCGGAGGAGACGCCCACATGGCGCCGTAGGGCGAGGACCGCGGCCTTGCGGACATCGGCGTTGGCGTCGGCCAGCACCTCGGCGAGCGCCCGCACGGCAGGGCCCGCCGCGGCGGAGCCCAGCGCCGTGGCCGCGCCCGCCCGGA
This sequence comes from Streptomyces sp. NPDC025806, assembly GCF_055558275.1. Lineage (NCBI taxonomy): Bacteria > Bacillati > Actinomycetota > Actinomycetes > Kitasatosporales > Streptomycetaceae > Streptomyces > Streptomyces sp. NPDC025806. Next base: position 405,346 of record NZ_JBVHMU010000006.1, read on the forward strand.
CCTGCCAGGCCGGGTCGGCGAGAGCCGCCACGGCCAGGTCGGTGTGCGCGGGAGGGCACCCCACGGCCCCGAGCGTGCCGAAGGCCGCCGCGCGGACCAGGGCGTCCGGGTCGCCGAGCAGCGGGTCCAGCGCGTCGGGCGCGGCGAGACCGCGGGCGACGGCGACCCGTACCTCGCGCGCCGGGTCGGTGCGGGCCGAGGCCAGGGTGTCCTGGGCGTCGACGGAGACCAGGGCGCGGACGGCGGCGATCCGGACCTCGATGCCGGGGTCGTCGAGCAGTCGGAGGTAGGCGTCGGCGGCGCCCAGGCGCAGGGCGCGCAGGACGTCCAGGGCGGTGGCCCGCACCAGCGGATCGGGGGCGTGGAGGGCGCCGGTCAGGGCCGCGGCGAGCTCGGGCTCCCGCGGCAGGACCTCGACGAGTTCTCGCAGCGAGGCGCAGGCGGTGGCGCGTACGCCGGGGGAGTCGTCGGCGAGTGCGCCGGCCAGGGCGGTGCCCGCGCCGGGCGGCGCGGTCTCGGTGAGGGTGGCGACGGCGGCCCGGCGCACGGTGGCGTCGGGGTCGGTCAAGTAGGGGGTGAGGTCGGCGAGTTCGAGGTCGCGTTCGGCCAGGGCGTTGAGTTCGAGGAGGCGAGGCGAGCGGGAGGCGGCGGGTTCGTCGGGCCGGGCGGATTCCCGGGGCGCGGCGGAGCCGGTCGGCGCGATGTCGCGGGCGCCCGCCGTGGCGACCGGCAGGGGGTGCACCTCGCCGAGGTGCCGGGACGGGCCGCCGGGCGGGGTGAACTCGTCGACGGGGACGACGTAGGGCTCGACGGGGCGCGCCGTGAACTCCATGGCGCCGGAGGGGGACTTGCGCAGATCAAGGTGGTGCAGCCAGCCGGAGTCGTCGCGCCCGGGGTGGTCGGTGCGCTGGTGGTAGAGCCCCCAGCGGGACTCGGTGCGGGCCAGCGAGGAGCGGGCGGCCATCTCCGCGCAGTCGCGGATGAAGGAGACCTCGGCGCAGCGCATGAGTTCGTGCGGGGTGAGGGCGCCCATGGCGGCGATGTCGGCGCGCATCCGCTCGAAGTGCTCCAGGGCGAGCGAAAGGCGGGCACCGGACTTGGGCGGCGCCACGTAGTCGTTCACGAAGCGGCGCAGCTTGTACTCGACCTGGGGCTGCGGCGGGCCGTCCGGGTGGCGCAGCGGACGGTAGATCAACTCGTGGGCGGCGCGCAGCTGATCGGGCGGCAGCTCGCCCTCGTAGGCCGCGTACCGCGAGGCGTCGCCGCCCGCCAGGTCGCCGAAGACGAAGGCGCCGATCATGTAGTTGTGCGGGACGCAGGCGAGGTCGCCGGCGGCGTACAGGCGGGGCACGGTGGTGCGGCCGTGGTCGTCGACGCGGACGCCGGACGCGGAGTGGCCGCCGCACAGGCCGATCTCGGAGATGTGCATCTCCACGTCGTGGGTGCGGTAGTCGTGGCCGCGGCCCGCGTGGAAGGTGCCGCGGGTGGGGCGTTCGGTGGAGTGCAGGATGCCTTCGAGGGCGGCGACGGACTCCTCGGGCAGATGGCTGAGCTTGAGGTAGACCGGGCCCCGGTCGGAGGCGACCTCGGCCGCGAACTCCGCCATCATCCGGCCCGACCAGTAGTCGGAGTCGACGAAGCGTTCGCCGTGCCGGTTGACCTGGTAGCCGCCGAAAGGGTTGGCGACGTAGGCGCAGGCCGGGCCGTTGTAGTCCTTGATGAGCGGGTTGATCTGGAAGCACTCGATGCCGGTCAGCGTGGCGCCCGCGTGGTAGGCCATGGCGTACCCGTCGCCCGCGTTCGTGGGGTTCTCGTAGGTGCCGTACAGGTAGCCGGAGGCGGGCAGGCCGAGGCGGCCGCAGGCGCCGGTCGCGAGGATCACGGCGCCCGCCCGGACGGTGACGAACCGGCCGGTGCGGGTGTGGAAGCCCGCCGCGCCGACCGCGCGGCCCTCGGCGGTGAGGACCCGGACGGGCATGACGCGGTTCTCGATGCGGATGCGTTCGCGCATCTCGCGCCGCCGCAGTTGCCGGTAGAGGACCTTCTTGACGTCCTTGCCCTCGGGCATGGGCAGCACGTACGAGCCGGACCGGTGCACTTGGCGGACCGCGTACTCGCCGTGCTCGTCCTTCTCGAACTTCACGCCGTACGACTCCAGGCGCTGGACCATGGCGAAGCCGCGGGTGGCGGTCTGGCGGACGGTGGACTGGTCGACGACGCCGTCGTTGGCGCGGGTGATCTCGGCGACGTAGTCGTCGGGTTCGGCCCGGCCGGGCACGACCGCGTTGTTGACGCCGTCCATGCCCATGGCCAGGGCGCCGGAGTGGCGGACGTGCGCCTTCTCCAGGAGCAGCACGTCCGCGCCGCGCTCGGCGGCGGTCAGCGCGGCCATGGTTCCTGCGGTGCCGCCCCCGATCACGAGGACGTCGCAGGTCAGTTCCTCGGCGTCGGCGAGTGCGGGGATGTCCATGGCGGGGCCTTTCACGACAGCGGGGCTTCTTCGGGGGTGCGCGCGCCGCGTTCGCTGCGCGCGCCGAGCGCGGACAGGACGGTGCGGCGCAGTGCGGTGGTGGCGGGGGCGTCCCGGGCGGTCCGTTCGCGCGGGTGCGGCACGTCGTGGACGGCGGTGAGCCGACCCGCGTCGAGGAGGGCGACCCGGTCGCCGAGGAACAGGGCCTCGTCGACGTCGTGGGTGACGAAGACGACACTCGCGCGGGTGTCGCGCCACACGTCGACGAGCAGGTCCTGCATGCCGGCGCGGGTCCGTGCGTCGAGTGCGCCGAACGGCTCGTCCATGAGGACGGCACGCGGCGCCCCGGCCAGCGCACGGGCCAGCTGGACGCGCTGGCGCTGCCCGCCGGAGACCTGGTGCGGCAGCCGCCGCTCCAGGCCGTCGAGCCCGACCCGCGCCAGCCAGTGCGCGGCCCGCTCGCGGCGGGCGGCCCGGCCGTGTCCGGCGATGGCGAGCGGGAGTTCGACGTTGGCGCGCAGCCCGCGCCAGGGCAGCAGGGCGTCCTCCTGGAAGACCAGGGCGCGGTCGGCGCCGGGCCCGCGCACGGGTGCGCCGTCCACGGTGACCTGGCCGCCGAGCGGCGGGAGCAGTCCGGCGAGGGTGCGCAGCAGGGTCGACTTGCCGCAGCCCGAGGGGCCGACGACGGTCAGCACCTGCCCGGGGTCGACGTCCACACTCACCCCGGCCAGGGCGGGGGCGCCGGGCCGGCCGAGCGTGGCGTCGCGCAGGGCGATGCGGGCCCCGGAGTCAGACGAGGTGGGTGGCACGGATGCTCGCCCCCTTCGGGTGCGGGGTGGTGGGGGTGCGGCCCGGCAGCCGGCGGGTGACCCGGCGTCCGGCCAGCTCCACCGCGGTCGAGGTCGCCCAGCCGAGCACCCCGATGGTGGCCATGCCGACGAACACGCCCGGGTAGTCGACGACCGTGTAGTCCTGCCAGGTGCGGTACCCGACGCCGTACTCGCCGGAGATCATCTCGGCGGAGATCACGCAGATCCACGAGACGCCGATGCCGACGGACAGGCCGCCCAGGATGCCGGGCAGCGCCCCGGGCAGGACGACCGAGCGCAGCACCCGCCACCGCCCGCCGCCCATGGTGCGCACGGCCTCCTCCCACACGGGGGTGAGGGCGCGCACGGCGTGCCGGGTGGCGACGAGGACGGGGAAGTAGGCGGCGACACCGGTGATGAAGACGATGCCCTGCTCGTTGCTGGGGAACAGCAGGATCGCGACGGGCACGAGCGCGATCGCCGGGATCGGCCGGACCACTTCGAGCAGCGGCCCGAGCAGGTCCTCGGCGACCCGGGAGCGGGCCACGGCGGTGCCGGTGGCGACGCCCGCGAGCGCGGCGAGCAGGAAGCCGGTGACGATCCGCCGCAGGCTGTCGGTCACGTCCTGCCAGTACGCGCCGGTGCCGAGCCGGGCGCCGAAGGCGTGCGCGACGTCGGTGACGGTGGGGAACTGGGAGAACCGCAGCCAGACGTCGACGTCGAGCGAGGTGAGCACCTGCCAGGCGCCCAGGGCACAGGCGAGCGAGGCGAGCCGGAGCGCGGCCCGCGCGGCCCGGTTCACGCGGCGGCCCGCTTCAGGGCGTCCGCGTACGAGGCGAGCAGGCGGGCCCCGGCGTGACCGGAGACGTACGCGCGCGCTCCCGACGGGGTGACGAACGGGACGAGGCGCTCGCCGTCCGCGACCCACACGGCGCGGTCGGCGAACCAGAGCGTGCCGGTGCGGGCGTCGGGCACGTACGCGGCGCGGACCTCGGAGCGGTGGGCGGCGACGTGGCGCAGCAGCGCGGTGGGAGTGCCGAACTCCAGGGTGCGCGAGGCGCCCTTGGGCCACACCTCGGAGCGGGCCGGCGGCGGCGTCGCGGACAGCCGCCGGGCGTAGGAGCCGGCGCCGAGGGCGCGGCGCGCGTACCGGTCGTCGACGAACGCGTCGACGTCCACGTCACCGACGAGTTTCGCCGACTTCAGGACCGGCACGTCCTTCTTCAGGGCGGCGACGAGCCGGGGCTTGAGCGCCGGGTCGAAGGTGGCGATGCCGTGGGCGCCGTTGTAGAGGTAGACGACCTCCGCCGGCAGGCCCGTGGCGCGGGCGACCTTCTCGGCGGCGGGCACCGGATGCTCGTCCAGGTAGTCCGTCGCGGCGGCCTGCGCCTTCAGGAACGCCTCCAGGACGGTGGGGCGCTTCTTCGCGAAGTCCGCGCGGGCGGTGACGCCGTGGAAGGTCGGCAGGTTCAGCTCGGCTCCGTCGTAGAGCGCCTTCGCCTTGCCCTGGTGCGCGAGCAGTCCGGGCCAGGCCACGAACTGCGACAGGGCGTCCACGCTGCCCGCGGTGAGCGCCGAAGCCCCCACCGCGGGCTGCTGGTTGAGTTTCTCGACGTCGTGGTCGGGGTCGATCCCGGCGCGTCGCAGGGCGCGCACGAGGGTGCCGTCGGCGGCCGACCCGATGCTGGTGGAGACCTTTCTGCCGCGCAGGTCGGACAGCGACGCGAGCTTCGAACCGGGCGCGGTCACCACGGTGTTGAGGCCGCCGCGCAGGTTGTAACCGGTGACGGAGACCAGCTTCGTGGGGCGGCCCAGCTGGGCGCCGCGGGCCGCGTTGAGCAGCAGCGGGAAGTCACCCATCGACCCGATGTCGATCTTCCCGGCGGTCATCTGGGCGGTGATCGGGGCGCCCGTCGCGTAGTCCTGCCACTTCACCTCGTACGTGACTCCGTCCCGCGCGCCGAGCGCCTTCAGTTCCCGTTCGAAGGTGCCGAGGGAGCGCAGCAGGGTGCCTGCGGTGACGGTGTTGACGGTCTTGGACTGGTAGCCGACGGTCACGGTGACCGTCGAGTCGTCGCCGGCCGACGCGGCGCCGCAGGCGGCCAGCGGGGCGAGCAGGGCGAGCGTCGCCGCCGTGCGGGCGACTGCCGTGTGTCTCATGGGAGTTCGGGCCTCTCACCGGAGCAGATAGGGCATGTTGACCGTGACGGCTCCGGTGGGACAGCGGGCCGCGCACGGGCCGCAGTACCAGCACTCGTCGACGTGCATGTAGGCCTTGCCGCTGTCGTGGTGGATGGCGAGGGAGTCCAGCGGGCACATGTCGACGCACAGGGTGCAGCCGTCGATGCACTTCGACTCGTCGATGGTCACGGGCACGTCGGCCCGCTGGGGCGCCAAGGGCATGGCTGTCTCCAGGGAAGGGCGGAAAAGAAGCGGGGTGCGGCAGGGGTGCGTCAGAGGGCGCGGGGCAGCCTGCCGCTCATGGTGATGCGATCGCCGCGGAAACGGATGAACTCCAGGTCGACGGGGCGGCCGTCGGCCAGGTGCGTGAGGCGTTCCAGCATCAGCACGGCGGCGCCGCGCGGGGCCTGGAGCACGGCCGCGGAGTGCGCGTCGGCGGTGACGGCCTCCAGGGTGATGTCGGCGTGGCCGAGCGGCTGTCCGGTGAGGGACTCCAGGAGGCGGAACACGTCGGTGTTCTCCAGGTCGGCGCCGAGGAGTCCGGCGCCGATGTCGAGCGGTACGTAGGTGAGGTCGAGGGAGAGTGGCAGCCCGCCGAGGCGGCGCAGCCGTTCGATGTAGAGGACGTCGGTGTCCGGGGGCAGCCGGAGCCGTTCGGCGACCGGGGCGGGAGCGGTGACGGGGCCCATCGTGCGGACCTCGTTGGTGACCGGGCCGTGCTCGCGCAGGGTCTCGGCGAGTCCCCTCAGCCGGTCGATGCCGTGGGCGTACTTGCGGGCGCACACGGTCGTGCCGACCCCGGCTCTGCGCTCCACGAGTCCCTCGGCGCGCAGCAGGTCGAGCGCCTGGCGGACGGTGTTGCGCGAGGCGCGGTAGTCGGCGCCGATGGACTCCTCGTGCGGCAGGGCGCCGTCCGGGAAGCGGCCCGCGAGGATCTGGTGGCGCAGCAGGTCGGCGAGCTGCCGGGCCTGGTCGGCACGGAGTCGCCGGCGGCGGGCGGCGACGGTGGTCGCTCCGGCTCCGGTGGATTCTCGTACGCGGTCTGCGGCGGGCATGCGACGGACGATAGCCGGGGGCGCGGGGTGGTGGTGTTGCCGCTTTATTGCGCCATCGCGGGGTGCCATGGGTGGGGCCCTGACCTGCGGTGCGGCGCCCGTCCCGGGGGGTTCCGCCACCTCGTCCGGGTGCGGGCCGGTGGGGCTTCTCGCGCAGTTCCCCGCGCCCCTGAAATGCATGGCGCTTCGCGCCGCATTTCCCCGATGGGGCGCCGCCCCGATGGAGATCGCGCACGAAGTGCGCATCTCCAGGGGCGCGGGGCTGTGTCCGATCAGCGACTCCGTCGCGGGGCGCGACCGGCAAGCCCCTGGGGCGCACGGAGTGTGCCTTCAGGGGCGCGGGGAACTGCGCGATCAGCCCCCACCGGGCCGCACCCGGCGACGAAACCGACGGAGTTACGGCGTGACCGGAGCCGGGACGATGCGTCCCGTGACCTCGCCCAGGCCCACCCGGGTCCCCCCGGGCCCAGGGGCCCACGCGCTCAGGGTGACGACATCCCCGTCCTCCAGGAACCCCCGCTCAACCCCATCGGAGAGCTTCAGCGGCCGCGTCCCGTTCCAGGTCATCTCGATGAGCGACCCGCGCTCGTTCTCCTCGGTCCCCGAGATCGTGCCGGACCCGTACAGGTCACCGGTCCGCAAGGAGGCCCCGTTGACCGTCATGTGGGCCAGCATCTGCGCGCCGGTCCAGTACATGCCCGAGAAGGGCGGCTCGGAGACGACCTCGCCGTTGAGGGAGACCGTGATGCGCAGGTCGTATCCGGCGGGCTCGGCGTCCGGGCCCGAGTCGTCCAGGTACGGCAGCAGCGGAACGGTCCGCTCCGGCGCGGCCACCCGCGCCGCGTCCAGCGCGTCGAGCGGCGTGATCCACGCGGAGACGGACGTGGCGAAGGACTTGCCGAGGTGCGGGCCCAGCGGCACGGTCTCCCAGTTCTGGATGTCGCGGGCCGACCAGTCGTTGAGCAGGCAGATGCCGAAGACGTGGTCCCGGTACGCGGCCAGCGGCACCGACGTGCCCTGCGCGGACGGGGTGCCGACGACGTAACCGACCTCGGTCTCGATGTCGAGGCGGACGGACGGGCCGAAGACCGGCGCCGGGTCCGCGGGAGCCTTGCGCTGCCCGGAGGGGCGGACGACATCGGTGCCGGAGACCACGACCGTGCCGGCGCGGCCGTGGTACCCCACCGGCAGGTGCTTCCAGTTGGGCTTCAGCGGCTCCTCGTCCGGGCGGAACAGGCGCCCCAGGTTGGAGGCGTGGTTCTCCGACGCGTAGAAGTCGACGTAGTCCGCGACCTCGAACGGGAGGTGCAGGTCGACCGAGTCGAGCGGGTGGAGATGCGCGCGGACGGTCTCGCGGTGGGCCGGGACCGTCACCCAGCCGGTCAGCGCGCGCCGCACGTCCGACCAGGCGGTGCGGCCCGCCGCCAGCAGCGGGTTGAGGTTCGGCCGGGCCAGCAGGGCGCCGTAGGGGGAGCCGAGCGCGGCGGCGACGGCGCCCGCGTCCAGGACGTGGTCGCCGAGGCGGACGCCGACGCGGGGCTCCTGTCCCGCGGGCGAGAAGACGCCGTACGGGAGGTTGTGGGCGCCGAAGGGGTGGCCTTCGGGGAGGTCGAACGGGTCGAGCGGGGTGTGCTCGGACGTGGCTGCGGGTGCCATGCCTACGGGCCTCACTTTCCATTCGGGGTGGGCCAGCCACACGTTACGTGGGAGAACGGCGTTCGGGCAGTGCCTGCGTCATCGAGCCGTGACGGGCCCGGCGGGCGCCGAAGCGGCGAGGATGGGCCGGGAGAAACCGAGGAAGGCGAGGGACGGAACATGGAGCTCGAACTGCTGCCACTGGTCGGCGCCGGGCCACTGCGGCTCGGCATGCCGGCACGGGAGGCGTGCGACGCGGTCCGGGCGTGGGGCCCGCTGCGGGTCGCCTCCGCCGACCCGGAACCGGGCCAGATCCTGCTCAGCCACGACGCCTCGGGCCTGAACATGGTGCTGGGCTTCACCCGGGGCGCGCTGAGCGGTGTCGAACTGTTCCGCTTCCTGGACGAGGACGCCGACGTCCGGGTGCTCCTCGACGGCCTCGACGTCTTCCGCACCCCGAGCGCGGACCTCTTCGAGCAGCTCGCCGAGCGGGGCCACGAGATCACCGAGAACGACCTCGGCTTCGACGAACTCCCGCGCCTGAAGATCGCCCTCGCCAACCAGAGCAGCCACGCCCACCCCGTGGACGAGGACGGCGACCCCCTCCACTACGACTACGTGCGCCTCGCCGGCCAGAACTGACGGCTTCGAGGATGACGTATTACCCGGACCTGTCGCCTTACGAGTACGCCGGTCCTGAGCCCGGCGTCGTCAACGTCGGATGGCTCGACAAGGAACACCCCTTCCGCACCGGCGCCGTTCCGGACGAGGTCGTCGATCGGCTGTACGGGCTGCTCGACGACGTGGTGAACGTGTACCGGGGAATGCACTTCTGCGACTTCTGCCGGACACTCGACGAAGCCGGGGAGAAGAACTACTTCCGCGGAAAGTTCCTCGGCACAGGCGAACTCCGGGTGGCGGGCGAAGGAACGGTCTACGCGGCCCCCTGCCTGGTTCTGCACTACATCGTGGACCACGGCTACAGTCCACCGGACGAGTTTCAACTGGCCCTGCTCTGACCCGGAGGACGCTGTGGAGAGCCCCGCCCTGCGCAGGCTCCGCGTGCGCCGGGAGCGGGCGGCTCTCGTGGTCGTCGAGGCGGGGCTCGGGGAGTTGTGGACCGGGCGCGGTCTGTCGGTGGACGAGGAGCCGGGCTGGGCCCGGGCCGCGATCGAGCGGGCCTGGTCGGTGCACGCGGAGCCGGACGCCCTGCTCCGCGACGACTCCCCGCCCGACGTGCTCGACGCGTGGATCGAGGCCCGGCTCGCCGCGTACGGCATCGGTGGCGCCGTCCACGTGGCGAGCCATGTGCGCCCGCGCCCCTGGCTGGAGTGCCGGCTGCCCGCGACGGGCTGGGCGGAGCGGGTGCGGGGCGCGGTCGAGGAGCCCTGGATGTTCCTGTCCGGCGCGCTCGACCGGCTCGTGATCGTCTGCGAGGCGGAGTACCACTTCGCGTGCCACGCCGCCTCGGTCTGACCCCTTCGAAGGACCCCTTCCGAGGGCGCCCACGCACCCCTGGCGTGATCCGTATTCTTCGGCCCATGGCCGCCAACGCATATGCCCTCATCGCCACCGACCTGGACGGAACGCTGCTGCGCGGCGACGACACGGTCTCCGACCGGACCCGCCGCGCGCTCGCCCGGGCCACCGCGACGGGGGCCCGGCACATCGTCGTGACGGGCCGGCCCGCGCCCCGCGTCAAGGACCTCCTCGACAGCCTCGGCGGCGGCGGGCTCGCGGTGTGCGCGCAGGGGGCGCAGCTCTACGACGCCGAGACGGACCGGCTGCTCTGGTCCCGCACGCTCGACCGGGAGCTGTCCGAGCAGGCGCTCGGGAAGATCGAGGCGGAGGTCGGCCAGGTCCACGCGGCCGTAGACCAGGACGGCGTCGACGGCCTGACGCTGATCGAGCCCGGGTACCGGATGCCGCACCCCACGCTCCCGGCGCAGCCCGTGTGGCACCGCAGCGAGTTGTGGGAGCGGCCCATCAGCAAGGTGCTGCTGCGCCATTCCGAGCTGGGGGACGACGCGCTGGCGGCGGTCGCGCGGGCGGCCGTCGGATCGCTGGCGACGGTCACGATGTCCGGACCCGGCACGGTCGAGCTCCAGCCGCTCGGGGTCACCAAGGCGACGGGCCTCGAACGCGCCGCGGAGCGGCTGGGCGCGGGGCCCGCGGAGACGATCGCCTTCGGTGACATGCCGAACGACGTGCCGATGTTCGGCTGGGCGGGCTGGGGCGTGGCGATGGCCGACGCCCACCCCGAGCTGCTGGCCGTCGCCGACGAGGTGACTGCGTCGAACCAGGACGATGGTGTGGCGGTGACTCTGGAACGCCTGTTCGGGTCCTGATCCGTCTCGTGGCCGGGTGCGACCCGGTGGGGGCTGGTCGCGCAGTTCCCCGCGCCCCTGAAATGCATGCGCTGCGCGCAGCATTTCCCCGACAGGCGAGCGCCCGATGGAGATGCGCACGAAGTGCGCATCTCCAGGGGCGCGGGGAACTGCGCGACCAGCCACGACGAAGCCCGCAGCCGCCCGACGAGGGCACCTCGCACACGAGAAGGCGCCTAACCCGCCACCCGGGGAACCCTCCGCTCCCACGTCCGGTGGAAGACGACCTCGTCCCCGTCCCGGCACACGACCTCGTCGGACGTCACGAACTCCCCAGCCGTACAGGAGATCTCCGACCGCGTGGAGACCCGCGCGTCCCACCCCCGCTCGGCCCGGTGCAGCCGGACCGACCACTCCGAGCGGGCCCGGGCCGACAGCGGGTCGTCCTCCCGCACGACATACGTGTCCCGCCCCTCCTCGGCGTACTCGAGCCCGTCGGGATGGACGCGCACACCCCCGCACCCCGCGACCGCCTCCAGCGTCCACTCGCCCGCGGCCACGTCCCGTACGACGAGGCGTTCGGGCCGCTCCTCCTCGTCCAGGGCGACGGGGCGGACGACGCCGAGCGGCTCGGACTGCTCGGGCTCGCCGAAGGCGGAGGGGAGGGCGGTCGCGGGGTCCTCGGAGCGGACGGGCAGTTCGAGCGCGCTGCCCACCGGGTCGAGGGTGAAGCCGCGCTCGGAGCCGGGCTGCGGCCAGATCCAGGGCCAGTACGCGGAGGACACCGCGAGCCGGATCCGGTGCCCCGCCGGGAACACGTGCCCGATGCCGGCCAGCTCGAACGTGACGTCCTCGGTCATGCCGGGAACCATCGGCACGGTCACCGAACGACCGTGCCGGGACGTGAAGTTGAGGACGCCGCGCGTCACGAGCGTGGAGGATCCGTCGGGGGCGACGTCGCAGAGCCGGGCGACCGCCTGCCCGCGCGGCACGGGCGAGCTGACGCGCAGGCGGACCCGGGGCCGCCCCAGCACCGTGAGGTCCTCCGCCACCTGGAACTCGAAGCACGCCGACTTCGCGTCCTCGTCCCGCTGGTCCGGCGGCAGATCCGCGGCGCCGCCGAGCGGCACGAAGCGGCCCGCGTCCAGGCCGGTCTGCTGCGGCGAGCGCACGAGCACGGGGGAGCCCTGGAGCTCGTACGTGGTCGGGGTGATGTGCGGGGAGGGCCAGGAGGGCTCGCCGACCCAGCGGCCGGGGAGCTCGGCGTAGACGGTGGCGGGCGGGTGGGAGTCGCTGATCCAGGCGCGCAGCTTCGGTTCCTTCGTCACGCCGCTGTCCTCGTCCTTCAGCCAGTGGTCCCACCAGCGCAGCGTCTCCTGGAGGAAGCCGATGCCGGGGCCCGGTGGCCGGCAGCGGTCGGGGTACTGGTGGGACCAGGGGCCGATGATGCCCCGCACCTGGTCGTCGGGGAGCGCGGCCACGAGCCGCAGGACGGTGTCGCGGTACGGGTCGTGCCAGCCGCCGACCGCGAGGACGCCGGCCCGGATCGCTCCCAGGTCCTCGCGGACGGAGCCGCGGCGCCAGTGGTCGTCCCGGGTCTGGTGGGACAGCCAGGTGTGGACGGACGGTTCGACCGCTTCCAGACGCTCGGTCCAGATGTCCTTCCAGCGGTCGCCGACGAACTCCGGGTCCGGCGGCCGGGACACGGACGCGAGCAGCGCCGCCGCCCCCGCGTGCAGGTCGACGGCGAGCACGGAACCACCCAGGTAGTGCCGGTCGTTGTCGTAGCGGTCGTCGGTGGCGCAGACGGTGACGACCGCCTTGAGCGGCTCGGGCGCGAGGGCCGCGATCAGGAGGGAGTTCAGCCCGCCCCACCCGATGCCGAACAGGCCGACCCTGCCGGTGGACCAGGGCTGCCCGGCCAGCCAGTTCACGACCTCGACCCCGTCGGCGAGCTCCTGCGCGCCGTGCTCCTCGCCCGGCAGGCCCTCGGAGTTGCCGTGCCCGCGCACATCGACCCGTACGGAGGCGTAGCCGTGGCCCGCGTACCAGGGATGGCGCTGGTGGTCGCGCGCGGCCGTCCGGTCGGAGAGACGGTGGGGGAGGTACTCCAGCAGGACGGGGACGGGCGCGTCGGTCTCGGGGCGCCACACGCGGGCGAACAGCGTCGTGCCGTCCGGCAGCGGGATCCGGACGTCCTCGTGGGACACGTCGAAGGGCAGGTCGGTGCGGATGCGGGGTGTCGGCGGTTCCGGCGCGGGATCCGTGGCGGTGCGGGACAAGATGGTCACCCCTGGTCGTATCGGCTGATCAGGAACATACCGGGGGCGTCCGAAAGGCGCCTGGGCTGGACAGTCCGGGAAGGCGCCCCCTGTGATCGAAACGCGACCGGATACGCTGACTTGAGTGATGGCAGCGACACATCGACAAACCGTGTCATCGACCGAATGATCGACCGAGTTCGCCATGTGATCGTCATGATCGTCAGCAGACAGGAGACCCACTCGTGACCGTCGTCGGGACTTTCGGTCTTAGCGTTCGGGACCAGGCTCTCGAAGCCGATGTCCAGTCCGGATTGGCGGCTGTCGAGGAGGGACTCCTCGAAGCCACCAAGAGCGAGGTTCCCTTCATCACGGAGGCGGCCCAGCATCTGGTGCGCGCCGGGGGCAAGCGCTTCCGGCCGCTGCTCGTGACGCTCGCCGCGCAGTTCGGCGACCCGTACGCGCCGGGCGTCGTGCCCTCGGCCGTCGTCGTCGAGCTCACCCACCTCGCCACGCTCTACCACGACGACGTGATGGACGAGGCGGACGTGCGCCGCGGCGTGCCCAGTGCCAACCAGCGCTGGGGCAACTCGGTGGCCGTCCTCACCGGCGACTTCCTCTTCGCCCGCGCCTCGCACATCCTCGCCGACCTCGGCCCGGACGCCGTCCGCATCCAGGCGGAGGCGTTCGAGCGCCTCGTCACCGGCCAGATCCTGGAGACCGCGGGCCCGGCCGACGGCCGCGACCCGGTCGACCACTACCTGGACGTGCTCGGCGGCAAGACCGGCTCGCTGATCGCCGTGGCCTGCCGGTTCGGCGCCATGATGTCCGGCGCCGACGAGACGGTCGTCGACGTCCTCACCCAGTACGGGGAGCGGCTCGGCGTCGCCTTCCAGCTCGCCGACGACGTGCTCGACATCGCCTCCGACTCGCACGAGTCCGGCAAGACCCCGGGCACCGACCTGCGCGAGGGCATCCCGACGCTGCCCGTGCTGCGGCTGCGCGAGCGCGCCGAGAAGCTCGGCCTGCCCGAGGACCTGGCGCTCGTCGAGCTGCTCGACTCCGACCTCACCGACGACGCGCGCCACGCCGAGGCCCTCACCCGGCTGCGCGCCCACCCGGCACTCGAACAGGCCCGCCGCGACACGGTGCGCTACGCGGAGGAGGCGCGCTCCGCGCTCGCCCCGCTGCCCGCGTGCGAGGCCAAGTCCGCGCTGGTCGAGCTGTGCGACGCCGTGGTGCACCGGGCCGGCTGAGCCCTCCTCTGCGCCACCCGGAGGGGTTGTGACGCCCCGTGTCATCCCGTAGGCGTACGCGGAGTTGATCCCGGGGTCTGACGTCTTCGCGGTGCCGGTTTGGTCAGATTGAGTCATCCACTCCTTACCGATTCAGGACCGATTCGGGTGAGAATGGCGGCTCGGAGTGGGACACAGACCGACGAGTGCACAGACGGTAGGCCGCCGCCGATCACGGAGGTAGGGCAACAGACATGGCACCGTACGCAGCGGAAGACAGCCACGACGGCGGGGGCGCCGGGCGGCGCAGGGCGGCCCGGTACGCGGTCCCCGTGGCGGTGATCGGGGTGGCCGCGGCGACGATCGGGCTGGTCCCGGCGCTCGCCGACTCGGGCGACCCGGACCTGCCGAAGATCACGGCTCAGGAACTCCTGGAGAAGATCGCGGCCTCGGACACCGAGCAGCTGTCCGGCACCGTGAAGATCCACACCGATCTGGGGCTGCCCGCGCTGGGCGGCGGCGCGGCCGGCATGCTCGGCGGCGCCGGCGGTGAGGGCGGTGGCGAGGGCTCCTCCTCGGCCGACCCGAAGGCGAAGTTCACCGAGCTGGCCACCGGTACGCACACGCTGCGCGTCGCGGCGGACGGCCCGGACCGGCAGAAGCTGTCGATCCTCGACGACGCCGCCGAGTACAGCGTGATCCACAACGGCGGCGACGTCTGGGCCTACGACAGCAGGTCGAACGAGGCGTACCACGCGAAGGACACCGGGAAGCACGACGGCTCCGGTGACCGGGCCAAGCAGCGCGAGGACGAGCTGCCCGCCACGCCGAAGGCGCTCACGGACGAGATCCTCAAGGCGTCCGGCGACACCACGTCGTTCAGCGTGGACGGCACCTCGCAGGTGGCGGGCCGGGACGCGTACCGGCTGCAGATCAAGCCCAAGCAGTCCGGTTCGACGGTCGGCGCGATCACGATCGCCGTCGACGCGAAGACCGGTACGCCGCTGAAGTTCACGCTGACCCCGGCGAGCGGCGGCGCGGCCGTCGTCGACGCGGGCTTCACCGGCGTCGACTTCGGCAAGCCGGCCGCGTCCACCTTCGACTTCAAGCCGGCCAAGGGCACCAAGGTCACCGAGGCCGACGAGCTGAAGGGCAAGGAGCTCAAGGGCCACGAGCTCCCGGGCAAGGGCGAGCGGCCCGGCGACCACCCGCAGCGCGCGCCGAAGGGCGTCGAGGGCGTCGACGGGGCCGAGGGCATGAAGGTCATCGGCGAGGGCTGGACCTCGATCGCCGAGCTGAAGCTGCCGGAGGGCGCGGGCCTCGCGGGAGGCGGCGCGGCCAAGGGCGACGTGCCGGCCGACGCCCAGAAGTTCCTGGACTCGCTGGGTGACAAGGTCAAGGGCGACTTCGGCACGGGCACGGTCTACTCGACCCGCCTGATCAACGTGCTGATCACCGAGGACGGCAAGGCCTACGCCGGAGCCGTCACGAAGGACGCGCTGGTGAAGGCCGCCGAGGCGCGCTGATCCGGAGCGAACCGATGCGGTGCGGGGGTGGGGCGTCACGTCCCGCCCCCGCACTGCGTACATCCGAGGGATCCGAGGGAGAGGCATGGCGACGCCGGTCAGCGGGACCCCGCCGGTCATCGAGACGCACGAGCTCAGCAAGCGGTACCGCGGCGGACAGCTCGCCGTCGACGGGCTGAGCCTGACCGTCCCGCAGGGCGCCGTCTTCGGCTTCCTCGGGCCGAACGGGTCGGGCAAGACGACCACCATCCGCATGCTGATGGGCCTGATCGAGCCGACGTCCGGCGCCGCGCACGTGCTGGGCCGGCCGATGCCCAGGGCGAGCCGGACGGTGCTCCCGCAGGTCGGCGCCCTGATCGAGGGCCCGGCCCTGTACGGCTTCCTCTCCGGCCGGGACAACCTGCTGCGCTACGACGCGGCGGACCCGACGGCCGACCCGCGCACCCGCGGGGCCCGGGTGGGCGCGGCCCTGGACCGGGTGGGCCTGGCCGCTGCCGCGGGCAAGAAGGCGAAGGCGTACTCGCTGGGCATGAAGCAGCGGCTCGGGCTCGCGGCGGCGCTGCTCCAGCCGCGCCGGCTGCTGGTCCTGGACGAGCCGACGAACGGTCTGGACCCGCAGGGCATGCGCGAGATCCGCACCCTGGTGCGGGAGCTGGCCTCCGACGGCACGACCGTCTTCCTGTCCTCGCACCTGCTCGACGAGATCGAACAGGTCTGCACGCACGCGGCCGTGATGACGCGCGGCCGGCTGATCACCCAGGGCCCGGTCGCGGAGCTCGCGGCGGGCGCCCGCGGCACGCTCACCGTCACCACACCCGACGCGGCGGACGCGGCCCGCGTCCTGAAGGAGCACGGGATCACGGTCCTGGAGAGCGCCGACGACCGGGTCACCGCCGACCCGCCGCCCCCGGAGACGGACCTGGCGGATCTGAACGCGGCGCTGGTCGCCGCGGGAGTACGCGTACGGGGCTTCGGGGTCGAGCGGGCCTCGCTGGAGGACGCCTTCGTGGCGCTGACCGGGGAGGGCTTCGATGTCGCGGGCTGAGACGACGGCGGCGCCGGCGGTGCGGGCGAGCCGCTTTTGGTGGACGTTCGGACTGTTCCGCAGCGAGCTGGTCATGACGTTCCGGCGCTGGCGCACGCTCGCCCTGCTCGCCGTCCTGGCCGGGGTGCCGATCCTCATCGGCGTCGCGGTGAGGATCGAGACGAGCGGCGGCTCGGGGGTCGGCGGGGGAGGGCCCGAGGGCGGCGGCCCCGCGTTCATCGCGCAGATCACGAACAACGGGCTGTTCCTGGTGTTCACGGCGCTGGCCGCGACGCTCCCGTTCTTCCTGCCGATGTCGGTCGGGGTGATCGCGGGCGACGCGGTGGCGGGCGAGGCCAGTGCGGGCACCCTGCGCTACCTCCTGGTGGCCCCGGCAGGGCGCACCCGGCTGCTCCTGACCAAGTACGCGACGACCATGACGTTCTGCCTCGTGGCGACGCTCGTGGTGGCGGTGTCGGCGCTGGTCACCGGGGCGATCCTGTTCCCGCTCGGCGACCTGACGACCATCTCGGGCACCACGATCGGCTTCGGCGAGGGCCTGGGCCGGGCTTTCCTGATCGCCGTCGCCGTGGCGCTGTCCCTCGTCGGCATCGCCGCGCTCGGCCTGTTCGTCTCGACGCTGACGAACAGCGGGATCGCGGCGATGGCCACCACCGTCGGCCTGCTGATCACGGTCCAGATCCTCGACCAGATCCCGCAGCTGCACGCGATCCAGCCGTACTTCTTCTCGCACTACTGGCTGTCCTTCGCCGATCTGATGCGCGAGCCGGTCTACTGGACCGAGCTCGTCAAGAACCTCGAACTGCAGGCCCTGTACGCGGCGGTCTTCGGCTCGGCGGCCTGGGCCCGCTTCACGGCGAAGGACATCACCGCCTGATCAGTCCTGCGCGTACGGGTACCGCGCGAGGGGAGCGTCCTGGGCGAAGAAGGTCTTGGCGCGGGTCAGCGCGGCGGTGTCGGTGAGGACGTCGCCGGGCTTGCTGCCGTTGCCGAGCAGGACGCCGCCGAAGCGCATGCCGAGGTACGCCGCCGAGTTGTTCAGCGTGCCGACCAGCGGGTCGGCGACGACCTCCTCGGTGTGGGCGAGCGCGGTCACGCCCCACAGGGTGCGCCCGTCGAGCGTGTCCTTGAAGTCGACGCCGGGGGTGCGCAGCCAGCCCGACCAGTGGTCGAGGTAGCGCTTGGTGGCCGTGGAGACCGAGTACCAGTACAGCGGCGAGACGATCACGATGTCGGTCGCGGCGAGGGTGGCGTCGAGCAGCAGGGCGGTCGCGCCCTCGCGCGGCCGTACGTGGTCGCTGTCGTGCCGCAGGTCCTCGAACTCGGGCAGGCGGTGCTCGGAGAGGTCGATCCAGGTCTGTCCGGTGCTCGGCGGCAGCTGCTCCGCGGCCTTGCGGGCGAGGATCTCGGAGTTGCCGCCGGAGCGGCTGCTGCCGAGCACGAACAGGAAATTGCGGTCGGACATGGCTCCCCCAGGGACGCAGAACACTGTTACTTGCATACGCAGTATATGCAGATGCATGAAAAAGGGGGGAGCTTTTCCCGGGCGGGCCCGCGCGGTGCGCCCGACTCACCGCACGCCGACTCACCGCCCGCCGACTCACTGCACGTCGAACTCGTTCCCCTCCGGGTCGGTCATCGCCACCCAGGAGCCGCCCTTCTCCTTGAACTCGCCGACGGTGCGCGCCCCGAGCCCGGTCAGCCGCTCGACCTCGGCGGCCCGCCGCTCGGCGCCCACGTGCAGGTCGATGTGCAGCCGGTTCTTGCCGGACTTCGCCTCCGGGACGCGCTGGAAGAGGATCCGCCGCCCGAGCCCGGTGCCGCTCTCCTCGTCCACCCGGTCCTCGGGGTGCCGTACGGCCACCAGGTCGCGGAACGCGCGCCGCCCCCAGCGCTCCACCGTGTCGCCCTCGTCGAGCGCCCCGAACCCCAGCAGCCTTCCGATCAGCGCCGCGTTGTCCTCGATCTCGTAGCCGAGGGCGGCGGCCCAGAACTCGGCCTGGGCGTGCGGGTCGGCGGCGTCGACGACGAGCTTCCAGTCATAGGTCATGTGACCAGTTATAGGGCGGCAAGAGGACAGAACGAGGACGCGTGAGCGCATCGGCTCACTTACGATGATCTTCGCTCGCGCGGCCGGGGGGTCGGCGGGCGGCGGCGGACGCCAGGGGGGTGACGCCGCACGGGGGCTTGGGACATGTGCAGCCTTGGGGGGCGCGTGATGTCGGGAAGACGTTGGATAGGCCCAGTGGTGACGCTGGCCGTCGTGCTGGGCGGGATCGGATCGATCGCCGCCTGGTTCATGTCCACCGAGGGCTATCTGCCGGGGGACGCCATGGTGCGGTCCTGGTCGGCTCCGGAGGACCGCTCGGGGGCGGTCGGATCGGGCGACGACGACTGGGTCGTCGGTGACGTGGCCGTCCGCAGCAAGGGCGACGCGGTGACCGGGTTCGGGCTCACCGGAGGGCGCCAGGGCGAGCGGCTCTGGGAGTACGTGCCACCGGGCCGGGGCGAGATCTGCGGCACCGCGGAGCACGCCGGCGCGGGGACCGTCCTGGTCGCCCGGGGCGCGGCCGGCGGCGACGTCGCCGGGCGGCCCGGAGCCGGCTGCACGACGATCCTGGCGCTGGACACCAAGGACGGCCGGGAACTGTGGAAGGAAGAGGCGAAGCCCGCCAAGGACTCGTTCGGCGACGCGGTCCCGGGGAGCGCCCCCACCCTGGACGCACGCGGCGACCTCGCCGTGATCGCCCAGGACCGGCGCGGCTCGGAACCCGACGCGCAGGGCAACCCGGTGCGGCAGCAGGGCAAGGGCGACGACGTGACGCTCCGCGGCCTGGACCTGCGCACCGGCAAGCTCCGCTGGACGGCCGAGCTGCCCGACCGGTGCGGGCCGCAGGGCGTCTCCATCGGTGAGAAGCGGGTGTTCGCGGTCCTCTCCTGCGACGCCGGCGGACGCGACAAGCGCGAGGTGTCCGAGCTGACCGTGGCGGCGTTCGACCGCGCGAGCGGCGCCCTGAAGTGGAACGCGCCGATCGACGACCGGCGCCCGCTCGACCCGAAGACCTCGATCGGCATCGAATCGGTCGACCCGCTGGTGCTGTCGGTCGGGGCGGCCCCGGACAATCCGGCGACCAGCAACCCGTCGCCGAGCGAGGCCGGTGTGTTCGTCCCGTTCGACGCGAACGGACGCCCGGGCCCCACCATCGACGCCTCGCGCGACAAGGGCGTGATCAACGCGGGCGACCGGATGCAGACGGCGGTCGCGGGCGACCGGCTCTACGCGCTGTCCGGCTACTGGCGCAAGGGCGACCACGACATCGTCGTCGCCTTCGACCTCAGGACCGGCGAACAGGTCTGGTCGCAGGAGATGGACAACCCGGCCCCGGCCCTGGCCGTGCTCGGCGACCGGGTGACGGTCCTGAACGAGTGGTCCACCCAGTCGGCGGCGATCACCACTCTGGTCGAGCTCGACCCCGACGACGGCGACGAGATCGACGAACGCCACTTCCGGGACGAGGTGCCGGGGCCCGTCGGCGGGATGTACGCGCA
Organism: Streptomyces sp. NPDC025806; assembly: GCF_055558275.1. Taxonomy (NCBI): domain Bacteria; kingdom Bacillati; phylum Actinomycetota; class Actinomycetes; order Kitasatosporales; family Streptomycetaceae; genus Streptomyces; species Streptomyces sp. NPDC025806. The sequence goes on from NZ_JBVHMU010000006.1 coordinate 425,439, forward strand.
CGACGGGCAGCTCATCACGGCGAGCCGGGGCGGTGGCGCCCCGTTCACCGCCTACGACCGCTGGTGACCACCGGCACCCGGTCGGCCGTCGGCGCCTAGACCGTCCCGACCGCCTCGTCGGCCGCGCTCTTCCCGGAACCGGAGGGCGCGGTCGCGGCGGCCCGGGCCACGCGGGCCAGCTCGACCCGGCCCGCGCGGGCGGTGCGCAGGGCGTCCCAGGTCAGCAGGATCAGGGCGACCCAGACCAGGCCGAACCCGGCCCAGCGCTCGACCGGCATCTCCTCGTGGAAGTAGACGATGCCGAGCAGGAACTGGAAGACGGGCGCCAGGTACTGGAGCAGACCCAGCGTGGACAGCGGGACGCGGATCGCCGCCGCGCCGAAGCACACCAGCGGGATCGCCGTCACGAGGCCGGTCGACGCGAGCAGCGCGGCGTGCCCCGGGCCCTCGGTGGAGAAGGTGGAACCGCCCTGGGCGGTCAGCCACAGCAGATAGCCGAGCGCGGGCAGGAACTGCACGGCGGTCTCGGCGGCCAGCGACTCCAGACCGCCCAGGTTCACCTTCTTCTTCACGAGCCCGTACGTGCCGAACGAGAACGCGAGGATCAGCGAGATCCACGGCGGGCGCCCGTAGCCGATCGCCAGGACGAGGACCGCGAGGACGCCCGTGCCGACGGCCGCCCACTGCGCGGGCCGCAGCCGCTCCTTGAGGAGCAGGACGCCGAGGGCGATCGAGACCAGCGGGTTGATGAAGTAGCCGAGCGAGGCCTCGACGACATGGCCCGCGTTCACGGCCCAGATGTAGAAGCCCCAGTTCACGGTGATCACGGCCGCGGCGACGGTGACGAGCCCGAGCCGCTTCGGCTGCCGCAGCAGCTCACGCAGCCAGCCCCACTTGCGGACGAAGAGCAGTGCGACGGCGACGACGACCAGCGACCACACCATGCGGTGGGCCAGGATCTCGATCGCCCCGGCGGGCTTGAGCAGCGGCCAGAACAGGGGCACGAGGCCCCACATCCCGTACGCCGCGAATCCGTTGACGAGGCCGATGCGGCTCTCGTTCCTCGCCTGCTGCGCCGCAGACCCTGCCGCCCCGTCCTCCACGGACCCTCCTCAAGACACACGGCAGCCCCGCGGCGGCCATCAAGCAAGGTAGCGCCGCGGGGCGGTCCATGTCATGCCCGTATCGCCATACGGTCCTGACGGACGTTCTCGGAGGTCAGCCGACCACGGTCCAGGTGTCGCCACCGGCGAGGAGTGCGGCGAGGTCGCCCTTGCCGTTCTGCTCGATGGCGGCGTCGAGCTGGTCGGACATCTGGACGTCGTAGACGGGCCGGCGGACGTTGCGGAACACGCCGATCGGGGTGTGGTGCAGGGTGT